>JAAYQI010000066.1 GCA_012519385.1 Candidatus Epulonipiscium sp. | reverse complement strand
GCATCTAACAACTCTATTACAATATCCACCAAGGAAATGTTTTCTTCCATCATTCGCTTGGTTTTGGTCATATGCCCTGGGTACCATTGTATATTCATAATCCACCAACTTTTCTAATTCAATTTACCAAAGGAGTTAAGAGGATATATCCGTAAAAAGGCTTTCCCCTCCACATCTTTTTTAGGTATCACACCAACTGCTTTTGTTCGGCTATCCGTACTGGCATTACGATTATCTCCCATTACAAAATAAGCTCCTTCCGGAACTACAAGAGGATAACTCTGATCTCCAGGCTGCTGCATTATTTCTTTGAGATAAGGTTCTTCTATTTTTTCACCGTTAATATATAACTCATATTCTAGCTCATACTGCTCTTTTATTTCCCTAAGCTCCACCTCATCACCTGGTAAACCAATTACTCTTTTGATAATACGCTCTTGTCCATTTCCTGAATCAATATTGCAAATTACAATATCTCCAAACTCGGGTGCATCTACAAGATACCCTAGCTTGTTAATGGCAACAACATCACCATGGTACAGCGTTGGTTCCATAGAAGAACCTTTTACCCCTATTGTGCCAAAAATAAAGGTACGAAATACCAATACAAAAGCAATGATGAAGATAATCTTACTTACATATTGTATCCCTTTCTTGCTTTTTTCTATTTCCATCTTTGCACCTCCTTCACAATGCTACAAAAGATACAAAAAAACCTTGATGAAAAATCATCAAGGTCTCTCTACTTATCTTAATACTTCTTTCACTTTTGCTGCTTTTCCAACCTTGTCTCTTAAATAGAAAAGCTTTGCACGTCTTACAATACCACGTCTTGTAACCTCAATGCGATCGATTCTTGGGGAATGCAAAGGCCATGTTCTTTCAACACCAACACCGGAAGCAATTCTTCTTACTGTAAAAGTTTCACGAATTCCACCGTTTTGTCTTTTAATAACAACGCCTTCAAACATCTGAATTCTTTCTCTAGTACCCTCAACAACCTTTGCATACACACGAATAGTGTCACCAACGTTAAAAGGAGTAACTTCGCTTTTCAATTGTTCTTTCTCAAGTTCTCTAATAATATCCATATTATTTCCTCCCTTCCTCAAAGATATTCTTGCTATGACCTTTACATAGCAGAGGACTATCCGTAATCACAATTCAATATTATAACACAGACAAGCTATTCTTGCAAGCATTTTTAATAGCGTATAATAGATTCTGCGTAATATCCGTTAAGTGCCTCACGGCCCTTTAATTCTTCCAGTTCTATCAGAAAAATAAGACCAGAAACCTCTGCTCCCATTTCCTCTACCAGTTCAATGATAGCCTTTGTGGTACCTCCAGTGGCTAATAAATCATCCACAATCAAAACCTTTTGTCCCTTTTTTAAAGCATCTGCGTGCATTTCTATCACAGCAGTACCGTATTCCAGAGAATACTCTTTTCTTACTACTTCCGCAGGCAGCTTTCCTTTCTTTCTTACAGGTACAAAACCCTTATTTTGGTTGTAAGCAATAGGCATTCCAAAAATAAATCCTCTAGACTCAGGACCAATGATGATATCATACTCCAGCCCTTTTGTTTTTTCTTCCATCTGCGAAATTGCATCCCTCAAAGCATCTGCATCTTTAAGCAGTGTCGTAATATCTCTAAAGATAATTCCTTTTTCGGGAAAATCATTAATTTCTCTAATTTTTGTTTTCAAGTCCATGGCTATTCTCCTTATGTTTAGCTAACCTAAAATCCTTCAGCAACAGTTGCACCATATTTCTGCCTTGATACCGATTAATGTCAAGGCTATACACAATATCAATATGCATAGGACACACATTGCCCTTGAGTATTTTATCATAATCTTTATTGGGATACAATTGTTTTATAAAATTACAAAATAAATCAAACCCATCAAAACTAATGGCTGTATGGCGTATTTGTGTTTCTTCCTCCACTAGCTCCATGCGAAGAATGTTATTCTCTTTTCCTATTATGTAAAACCGTTCCACCAGTATATTTTTTGAACCAAATAAAGGGATGTGATTTCCCTTTCCAAAAGGAGCCAACCCTTCCAACTCCTGTGCAAGAGTAACTCCAATTTCCGCAAAAGAAAGCTGTTTTTCAATACGTATAACAGGAATCATGTCTTCCTTGGTTAATTGACAACTTTCATTTAGCCTCTTTCTAAGAAGGGGAATATCTTCTTGATACATAGAAAGCCCCGCCGCCATTGCATGGCCTCCAAAACGCTGCAAAATATCTCTGCAAGAAAGCAATGCTTCAAAAATATTATACCCTTCTATGCTTCTGGCAGAGCCTTTTGCCATTTGCTCCCCCCCTGTAATCATAACCACAGGTTTGTAACATTCTTCCTTAATTCGACCTGCCACAATGCCTGCAATACTTTCGTGAATATCCTCACGATAGAGCACCAAAACCTTATCCTCTTGATATTTGTCGCTATTTATCTGTAGCAGTACGTTTTCTGTTGCTTGCTTGGTCATTTCTTTCCTGCTGTGGTTTAACTCCACCATTTTCTTGGCAATTTGTTTTGCCGCAATTTCATCTGTTTCACAAAATAGCTTTACCGCCGTATCAGCTCGCTCCAATCGCCCCGCCGCATTGATGCAAGGTCCAAGTACAAACCCAAAATGATACTCATTAAGACCTTTGCCAAGCAATCCAGCTTCTTCAATCAAAGCATTTAATCCAATATTTCCACTAGCATCACTATAGCGTATACCGCCTGAAACAATAATTCTATTTTCTCCTATCAAGTCCACAATATCACATACAGTAGCAATGGAAGCCAAAACAAGATATTCTTTTTGAGTGTCACGATGAAATACCCCTTGTTGCTTCATAAGTGCGCAAGCAAATTTATAGCTAAGCCCTGCAGCACAAAATAATGAAAACGGATACTCACATTCTCTCTGTTTCGGGTCAATGATAGCATCTGCCTCAGGTAAAATATCTTGATATTCCTGGTTTTCCGTTTGAACAAAGGCTGGTTCATGATGGTCAATTACCAAAACCTCCATATGATTTTCCTTAGCCAGTGCAATTTCCTCTATGGCAGCAATGCCGTTATCACAGGTGATTAAAAGCTCAATCCCCTCTGCTTTAAATTTCCGAATCACCTCTTGATTTAGGCCATACCCCTCCCTTTGCCGATGAGGAATATAATATTCTACCTGTGCACCGCATTTTTTCATTACCTGAAATAAAATGGTGGTACTCATGACGCCATCCACATCATAATCACCATAAATCATAATCTTTTTTTGAAGCCGAATTGCCTCCCTTACCATAGAAAGGGCTTTTGTAAATCCTTTCATTTTTGAGGTGTCTACATTTGCCATAGGCTTACGGGATAAAAACTGCACCGCAGCTTCTTGGGTAAAAATCCCTCTATTTGCCAATACACACGCAGTGGCTTCTTGAATATTAAGGGCCTGTGCCATTTTTTGATAATTTACTTTGCTTCTTTTTTGCATCCATCGTTTCATTTTTTTCTCCTTCACTCATAAAGAAAAGGCATCGGTTGGTTGCAAGCCGTCCCCATGCCTTCTTTATGTTGTTTCTTATGAATATCCCTACCTCTTTTGCTTTCTTGCTAAAAAGTTTCAGATATAAAACGGAGCGTTATTGCAGATATTAGGATTCTTTCTCTGATTTGGGCAAAAGCATATACCATATCGAACCAGAAAGAAAAATAGAAGAGTATCCACCACAGATAATACCCACAATCATAGGCAGAGAAAATTCTTTGATAGATTGAACACCAAATACATAGATAGCCCCAATCGTAAATAATGTAGTAACTGACGTATTGATGGAGCGTCCCAGCGTTTGGCTGATACTGCTATTGATTTTCTCCAATGTCTGATGTTTTCTGAATTTAGGGCCATTTTCACGTATACGGTCAAAAATAACGATGGTAGAATTAATGGAATATCCCAAAATTGTCAAAATTACAGCAATAAAAGCATTATTCACAGGGATTCTAAAAATAGCATAAGATGCAATTACAATCATCACGTCATGTACCAAAGCTAAAATTGCACTTCCACCTGCTCGAAAATCCTTAAACCGAATGGAAATATATATGAGCATTGCCACACACGCAATCACTACTGCCTTGATGGCTGTTTTTTGCATTTCTCCACTTACTGTACCGCTTACATCCGCCACAGAGAGCATTGTAGATTTCGGAAAAGCTTCCTTAATTGCAAGGCTAACCTTTTCTCTGGTATCACCATCAAGAGACTGGGTTTTGATAGAAACCTCGTTTGTTCCAATAATTTTTTGTATTTGAGGACTTTTCTGCCCTGTCACTTTTTCTATAATGGCAGTAATATCATCATTATTAAACTCTTGCCCTATATCAAACTTCATGGCAGTACCACCAGTAAAGTCAATATCCAGATTCAGTGCTCCACGCCCTGCACTTGCATTTATAATCATTGCAATAACTCCGCATAAAATCACAAGGAGGGACACAATAAAATATTTCTTTCTATTTTCAATAATCTTCAATTTTTCCGCCTCCTTATTTCACTCTAAGTCCAAAAAACTTAGGATTATTCATGCCCGCAGCAATAAGGCCTTTTAAAATGATTCTGGTAACAAATAAAGCTGTAAACATAGATATTACAATACCAATCATCAAAGTTTGGGCAAATCCTCTTACTGTACCTGTTCCCAACCAAAATAACACACCTGCTGCAATCAAAGTTGTTATATTGCCATCCAATATTGCAGGTAACGCACGAGAGAAGCCTTTTTCCAGAGCCAGACGTAATGTTCTGCCTGCCACCAATTCTTCTTTGATTCTTTCAAAAATTACTACATTGGCATCTACCGCCATACCAATGGATAATACAATTCCTGCGATACCTGGTAAGGTAAGGGTAATATGAAATAAGCTAAGCGCAATCAGTTCTAAGAAAATATAAATCATAAGTGCCCAGTCTGCCGCAAGACCTAATACTTTATACATCACAAGCATAAATATAAGAACCAGTGCAATACCTACAACGCCAGCTTTTAGCCCTGTGGAAAGTGCATCTGCGCCTAACCTAGCACCAACATTTTCCATTTGAAGCACCTTTAAATTAAAGGGAAGAGATCCTGCTCGTATCAATGCCGCCAATTTTTCAGCTTCTTCAGGAGTAAAATTTCCTGTAATCATTGCTTTTCCATCAGTGATTGCTGAATTTACCACTGGCGAACTAATCATCTCTGTATCCAGCACAATTCCAATGGGTTTACCAATATTTTCTGAGGTTGCTTTAGCAAATAATTCTGTTCCTTCTTTTGTAAATTCCAAAGCTACATAAGGTTCTGACATTCCACCCTTTTTTGTAGCTCCAACTTCCTTTGCGGCATTGGCTACCATATCTCCCGTAAGCAAAACCTTTCCGGATTCATCTACAAACATAAGTTGGGCAGTTTGTCCAATTTCTTTAATGGCATCCTCTGCATTCTCAACACCTGGGATATCTACACGAAGTCTTTTTTCTCCTTCTTGTGCCACTTCTGCTTCCGTCCAGTTGTTCCAGTCCAAACGGCCTTGAATGAGGGAAACCGCTGATGCCATTTCTTCATTTGTTACCGTATCCTTATCCGCCTCATATACAATATGAACTCCACCGCTTAAATCCAACCCCTGCTTAATATTGGATACACCCAGTGTGTTTTCCTCTCCTATTCCGTAGTAAGAAATAAAACCAAGCCCTACTAACACAACTACCATGAATAGGAGCATTACTATGCCCTTTCCTTTCATTGTCATATCCTCCTTAGTCAACCTCTTTTTATGATAAAAGCAAGCTGCTGCTTCAATTTTTATTGAATATCTTTTATCCAAAAGCAAATTATTTATCCTATCTTTCCATCAAGTAAATTCAAAGGTATTATATTCCTTCCTTTTTCCTTCGTCAATAAAATTTTATTGCGCCTCTAAAAATTCCTTTGCTCGAATCATGATAGCACACTCAACACGCTTTTTCTGCAGTTCGCATCCAATTTTGTATGGAGTGAAAATATTTCCCTCTAATTGATATGCATTTGCGGCACATCCTCCGCTGCAATAAAATTTTGCCCAACACTTTTTGCAATCCTCTTTTGCATAAACATTACAACTGGAGAATTCCTCTCTTTTTTTATGATTGGTAATTCCTTCTGTAACGGTACCCATTTTAAATTCTTCTAAGCCTACAAACTGGTGGCATGGGTATAAATCTCCTTCTGGAGTTACTGCCAAATATTCTGTTCCCGAACCACAGCCTGCCAATCGCTTCATAACACAAGGGCCGCCACTTAAATCAATGTTAAAATGGAAAAAGTTAAAATCTTTGTCTGTTTTTCTTCTTTCATATAATTCCTTTGCCAATTTTTCATACTCAGCAAAAATGCGAGGTAAATCCTCCTCACGAAGGGCATAAGGCATATCAGCAGTTGCAACCACAGGCTCAACAGATATTTGCTTAAATCCTAAATCCGCAATATGAATCACATCTTCATAAAAATCTAAATTATTTCTGGTAAAGGTTCCTCTTAAGTAATAATCGGTTTGATTTCTGCTTTCGGCCGCCCTTTGAAATTTAGGTACTACCACATCATAACTGCCTTGCCCTCCCGCACGAGGACGCATCATGTCATGAATTTCTTTTCTCCCATCCAAACTAAGCACCAAATTGTGCATATGCTCATTGATAAAAGCAAGCTTGTCTTCATCCAATAAAACTCCATTTGTAGTAATGGTAAAACGGAATTTCTTATTGTGTTCTTTTTCAATGGACCTTCCGTAGTACACCAATTCTTTTACCACATCAAAATTCATCAAAGGCTCGCCGCCAAAAAAGTCCACTTCCAAGTTACGGCGTGAACCAGAGTTTTTCACAATAAAATCCAAAGCTGCCTTCCCTACTTCAAGGCTCATTAAAGCACGCTTTCCATGATATTCCCCTTCTTCTGCAAAACAATAGGTACATTTCAAGTTACAGTCATGGGCAACATGAAGGCAAAGTGCCTTCACTACAGGATTTCTATTTTGCATCATAGGCATAATGGATTCATACTCACCCTCTGTAAAGAGCATACCGCCTTCTTTTAACGCAGTAATTTCTTCTAATGCTTCTTGTATTTGTGATGGGCTGTACTGAGGAAACATTTTTTCTATCTCCTGCTGTGTACTTTCTAGGTAGCTGTCTACAATGTCATATACAATCTCATCCACTGTATGCACTGCACCGCTTTCCACATCCAGTACCACATTTACGCCATTTTGTTGAAACTTATGTATCATAATTATTATATCCCCCTGTTAATTCACTGTTTATTGCTTTTTTGGCACAAAAGAAAGGAGAAGCCTTGGCTTCTCTTTCTACTGAAACATCCGTATCCTTACAAAACAAGTTCTTTCTAACAAAAGTCAAAAGAAAGGCTGTTATTGCCAAATCAAAAATCAGCCCCTCTTTACGGACTTAAAAACGTTATGTACGCCGTTTTTATCTGTTTTCGCAAGACTGGTTTGCAACTGTGCAAGATGTTTTGCAAGCAGACTGACAAGATGTCTGACACTCGCCGCAACCGCCTGTAGCAGCTGTTTTTTTCAGCATAACTGTGTTCAATGTTTTCACATGCTTCATACCATTTACCTCCTTTTAGAGCCAAAAAATTAATATTCGAGTAATTATAGCACGAAAAATGTGATTTTAAAAGCATTCTTATGCTTTTTTCATATTGATACCCAGTATACCTCCAATGCCTCCTCCAGCCATGGCGATTAAAAGCATCAAGCATTTGGATGAAGTAATTCCGATGCCATTACCCGCAAATGCCTCAGCCCAAAATAATATAACACCATACACAAGCCCTGCCAATAATCCCCAAACAATGCCTTTCTTATCGGCACATTTTGCCCAGTCAAACCCTGCTACCGCAGAAGAAATGGCAGTACATAACAGAGCTACCAACGGAATCCTCTCCTCAGAGATTCCTGTAAATGTTAATAAAATTCCATAAGCAATAAAAACAATACACGTAATGGCATAGGCTGCCGCCATTCCTTTCAACATTTTTAACGCTCTGGAATCAGATGTTTCTTCCGTTCTTTTTTTTACTGTTTTTTTTTCTTTTTCTTTTTTTTGCACCACATAAATTCCCCCTGTAATTTTGTACTAATCTATGACAGTTTATCAAAGGATATGCCATTTGATTTTTCCATTAAAAAGTGCTTTAATAAGGTAGGAGGTGGTGTTATGTTAGAAAAAAGATATATTGATTTGCATTGTCATTCTTGCTGTTCTGATGGAACCTTAACTCCCGAGCAGTTGGTTATATTAGGGATACAGCAAGGCCTATCCGCCTTGGCTTTAACAGACCATGATACCATTGATGGACTGGCAGACTTTCATACTGCAGGCAAGCAGTATGGTCTAGAAACCATTAGCGGAATTGAATACGGTACCCTATACCTTCATGGAAAAAAACGTACAGAAATTCACATTGTAGGTTTAGATTTTGATGAAAATGCCCCCTCTATTTTGGAACAAATGAGGTTTTTGCTCCAAGCTAGAGATGATAGAAATAAAAAAATGGTGGATAAAATTTCTTCCTTAGGCTTTCCTCTTACCCTAGAGGAAGTAGAGCATAATGCAGGAGGAGATATTATTACTCGTGCCCATTTTGCCAATGTTATGGTAGAAAAAGGCTATCTTTCTTCTCGATCAGAAGTTTTTCAGAAATATCTTTCCCCAGGACTTCCTGCCTATGTGGAACGTGAATTTTTAACCCCAGAAGAATGCATACACTCTATCAAAGCCGCAGGCGGTGTGGCAATTCTTGCGCATCCCACTCTTTATAATCTGGATTTTGGTGAAATAAAAACTTTGTGCCGTATGCTAAAAAAACTTGGGCTTGATGGTATCGAAGGCCAATACTCCACTTACGTTGGCAATCAAGCAAAAAAAATACGAAAAATTGCTGCCAGTATTGACTTGGCTCTTAGCGGCGGTAGTGACTTTCATGGACAAAATAAACCTGATATCCATCTTGGCTGTGGCAAAGGAAATTTAAAAATACCTTATTCCTATCTGGAAGAAATTCGCAGAAGAAAATAAGGCATTAAGAAATCTATCATATGTTTACCGTAAAATTCGGTATCTGGCTCCAAATTTTTCTTTCAAAAATTCCCGAAAGCTATCTAACTCCTCCATATCTTTTTTACGCAATAAGGAGGCTAGATTTTTACTATAGTAAAACATAAAATAGTCTTTGCTTTCCAATACTTGAAAAAACTGATGATACTCCAGTGTATGAGTACCTTTTACGGCAGGCACTTCTGTCTTTAAATGCTGTGGATAAAAATATAACACAGTCTCCTGTTCAAACGTGCCTGTTTTATCCGTACGGATTCTGGTTTTATTTTTTCTTTCTACTTGAAAGCAAATAACAACCACCGCAATCACCATCAGCAAACACCACTTTAGTAGCAGGGGCAAAATTCTAATTTGTCCCACTGAAAATTGAAGAAATATTGTTCCCAAAAGAGATATACCTGCCAGAATCCAAAGCACTGCTGGATTTCTGCGAAAGGTTGCTGTATACAAAAACTTTCGATAGTCCTCTTTTTCCATTTTTGTTGTAATGATAAATAATGCATCTTCTTTCATTCTTCTTCCTCCTCTAGCTTTTTCCAAAACTCCTCTGTGGTAATTTTTTTCAAATCCCGATAACCTTTTGTATTTTCAAGAGGTTCAAAGGTGCAGATAGAATCATAGATACAATAAGCACATGGTGTTTTATTTTCCTTACGGTATGGCTTGGGAGCAATCTCCCCTTGCAGTATTCGCTCTCCTAATTGCTTGGCCTTACTTTTTGCAAATTGCAAAAGCCTTTGGTATTGTTCTTCATCGGCAACATCGGCCCCGCCTTTTTTGAAAGTACCATCCTTATTTACACCGACAGGTATAATGGCTGAACTTCCTTGGGAAAGATCCCCTTCATCAGATAGCTGAAATTGATGGTCCATACCACAAATCACCTCAGGATTATCCAGCACCAATCCATTCATTCTCATTTCCTTAAAGATAGCCTCTCTAATTTGCTCCTCATTGGTATCTTTATCTACTGTAATCATAGGGTCTTTGATATGAAAATAAAAGGCTCCCCCAGGCTTTGTTTTATATTGCTTACTGGATGCATCGTATTCCAAAAGGGCATCCAGATATACAAAAAGCTGAAGCTGTAAACCATGATAAATATCCCGAAAACTTACTTCTTTTTCTCCTGATTTATAGTCAATAATTTTTACATATCTATGGTTTTCCCGCTCCAATATATCTACACGGTCGATTTTTCCACGCAGTATTAAATTTCCGCCATCTTCTAAGGGAATTACCACAGGCGGTAGCTTCTGCTTCTCACCAAAACCAATTTCATAGTCATATGGTATAAAATCTCCCGAGCGAATGTGCTCTGCTAACGTACTGATGGCTCTATTGGAAATCCTTTTTAACCTTTGTATGAGATGCCGATTGG
>JAAYQI010000065.1 GCA_012519385.1 Candidatus Epulonipiscium sp. | reverse complement strand
TACCTGAGTAGCAAAAAATTTCCCCTACGCGGCATCCTGTTCCCTTGATGGAAAAATATTCTTAAAACTCAGTGCTACTACTTGATCCTTTAGTTTTTTTGTGAGATTGAAAAAGAAGAACTCTGGTTGTTCATCATGTTCCATTTCTACCCTTTCCACTCGGCCCAGCAATTTAATCAATTCAGTTGGCGAATAGACAACATCCTTTGATTTTGAAGTTTTTATTAAAAATCCTAATGCAGCCTTCAATCTGTATGCAAGAACCCCGACAAACATGGATGCACGGACTCTTGATTCCAATTGATGCCGGATAGGAGATATCTCATTTTCTGATTTTGTATCTCGGAAAAATTTCTCTACATAGTCTTTGTTTAGATACATCATCACCACATCCTCAGCAGAGAGGTTTTCATTTGTGGCATATAAGAGATATTTTCCTGCGGTATTTTCTGCTAAAATTCTCTCTTCATGGTTAATTTTCCAAGTGAAACAAGGTTTTTGTTTCTCTACCCATTGAATTTCAAAAAATTTTTTGTGGTTTTTCAATACATTTCCAAGCATTTTCCTTATTGATTCGGTGCTTAATCCATTTTCATTATCCTGTAAATTTTTCAGTGTTGCACTGATTTCATTTAACTTGTAATTTCTTTCTGCAAGGCAGCGAGTATATTTGTCTAAATTGAGGTAAACCACCACATTTCTCTCTTTACCAAATAATTTAGCGGTTTTCTGGACTGCATAGATATGACCTTTCTTGCCACATGAAACATGATTCTCAAGATTTGGAGTTACTTCAGTTGTACTAACGATATCTATCGCTTCTTTTGATCTTTTCGCCACACCACATACCAATTCCCATCCATACTTTTCCAGAGTTGTTACGGTTTTTTGAGAAGTATTTCCACGATCCCAAACCAAAGTTCCCTCTTTTATCCCAAAATCACTCAGTCGTGGGACAATCCCTTCCATGGTTATTATGTCACTGAAATTACCTGGGTAGATTTGGTGAGATATTGGCATTTTATCGAACTTTGAGATTAAAACGCCCAATTTAATCTGGTTATCTTCTGAATGAGATGCGTTATGACCCTTCACAGCAATTGGGCAAGTGTCTCCGAAAAATGGTACAGCAGTCAAATCATAGGCAATTACCTCTTCCTCTCCCAAAGGCAAAGGATGTGATTCTCTCCAATGAGTGTACAGCATTTCTTCAATTCTGGAAATATTTTCACAAATTTTTCCCAATTTTCTATCAAAATACGCAACGGCATCGAGAGCCGCATAGAAATCATCTTTCCTAAAATTATCGCCTGAAATTCCCAAAAGGGATGGAAGTGAGGTCGTTTGGAGCCATTGATCTAGTTGTGTTGCACTTTGAGGGTCAATAACTCGGTTAATCGCCCAAATCGTCAATAGTTTTCCTGGCGTGATCCCCGGAATATCACTTCTGCCCAGGCATATCCGGTCAATTGTCTCCGGTATTTTTTGTTTTTCAGCGATCTCCCATAATAATGCGACATCACCATGACGTGAAGAGCGCTCAGGAGGTTTCCAGTTGTACGACTCTTGCATTGACTTAACTGGGACTCCTATTTGATCCCCTTCTTTGCCAAGATAATTGAGGGTGATTGTTCGAACTTTTTTCCCTTCTCTCACACTTTGACACTCAGCTAAGTACACATTTTTCCCTCTTTTCATACGCTTAATAAACGTCATGTAGGGTAAATATTTACCCTACAAACAAATTAAGCTTTTGATGTTTTACAGCAATTCAATTAAAATAATCTAAAATTCAAGTTTTCACTTGAGCCGTAGGGGAATGAAAAGCGCTACTCAGGTATATATCTCCGAGTTTTTCTCATTTTCGTCTTATGGCGAAAATCCTGTAACTATTTTCTGATTTATGGCCGTGTAGCAGTTGTAGCAGTTGTAGCACTTCCTGTACAGGCACCCTGAAAAAAATAATTAGTGATACCTGGGAGGTAAAAAAAATGAATTTCCTTTCGAGTTACTCGCTGAATATCTAAAATGCTTGTAAATAAGTAGAATGTATAGGAACAGGCCTCATATTTTGGTATTCACATGCACATGCAGGAACCAACCCCGGAGATGGTCAGAACCTGGAAAATGACGTATGCGACGTACCGGACCTGGCTGAAACCAGACAACAAACCGATAGAAGAGGTAATCTCGTATCTGAAACGAAAATATCCAGTAACCGAGCTGCATGAACATCGCCTTAAGAGGATTGTCCTGGGTAATGTTACAGAGAACGAATATTATCGGGATAAAATTCCTGATAACAAAACCCCCACCCCGTCGGTTTTCAAGGTAGAGAATACCAGCGACCCTGACAGGATATTCAAGGAATAGTCCTTGTACATTTCTTCGTTTAAATATTGAAATTTCAGAGATCTTGTATCCGGATTAAAATAACCCCCGGGGGTGTGTACAGGATCTGCTACAACTGCTACAACTGCTACAACGCTTTCTTTTCTAAAAATCTCTATAACTTCTTGAATATATTCGAATCGAAGCAAAATGAACTCTGTGTACTGTCACTATCCGGACGAATAATGTGATGATCCCGTATCATTCCATGTGCCTGTATCATATTATGAAATAAACGTTCCGGGTTTTTTAGTGAAGTATGACCATAAATATCGTTTTTATTCTCCACCAGGAATGATACAATCTCTTCTCTGTATTT
>JAAYQI010000064.1 GCA_012519385.1 Candidatus Epulonipiscium sp. | reverse complement strand
TGCCTGCATGGGATAAGGGGGAAAATTCCAACTCTTTTACCAACCCATTTTTCACTTACCTTATCCCCTATCGCTGTAACAACACCTGAAAATTCATGACCAATAATGAGTGGCATCTGATGAGCTCCATTTACATACACCCTTTGCACATCAGAGCCACAGATGCCCGCCGCCTTAACCCTTACCAATGCTTCATTTGCCGCAAACTTCGGTTCTGGCACATCTTTATCATATTGAATATCTCCTATGCCATTAAGTTTCCATGCTTTCACACATTTTTCCTCCTAGCACTTATGATTCCTATAAATCTATCCAAATCTTCTTTTGTTGTAATCTTAAAATTCTCCTCATCACCGGGTATGGTAACTACATCCATCCCTGCTAGGATTGCTGGTTCCGTTGAGCCATTTATACTCATGATTGGCATATACAGCTTCCCATCATCAGGAATATCTGGTTTCTCATTAGGGTCACCGCTATTTCCAAGAAGCCTTTTGTTTGCCTCCAAATATTTTTCATACACAAAAATTTCTGGAGCCTGTCCAGCTTTTAGCATATTTCTATTTAAAAGAGACGTAATTCTGCCTTTATCATCTGTCATGTATACTGTATCTTTTAGCGCAAGTACAGGCAATACGCCGCAATGCTCCTTTAGGGCTTCTACCATGTTTTCAATGAATGATTCCTTTAATAGTGGTCTTGCTGCATCATGAATCAAAACACTGTCACAGGCAGCCGCGTCTTCCTTCATAGCAAGCAGTCCATTATATATAGAAAGCTGTCTATTCTCTCCTGGCAAAGCAAACCTTACAAACTTTTGACCATTTGCCATAGTACTTATCATTGTCTTAATTTCACTCTGCCATTCCACAGTTGCAACGATATATAACGCATCAATCAATGGTGAATTTAACAGAGTTTCCATGCTATAAGCAATCACTCTTTTCCCCTCGACTTCTATGTACTGCTTTGGTGTATCTGCTCCCAATCTGCTTCCATATCCACCCGATAAAAGCAACGCTCTAACCATTTGCTCGAAGCACCTCCCTAGAAATTCATATTTCTGACACTGTTTATTATCTCAGAATATGACCTATCCTTGCCAAAGAGTATTGTACTTCCTAAAACAAAACCATCAAAGCCCATTGGTGCATATTTTTTAATCTTATCCAGCGAACAGGCTCCATCCCAATACAGTTTAAATTTCATCTCATCCTTAAGAGATAACAGCTTTGTAATCTTACTATCTACATATGGTAAGTACATCTGACCTGCATTTCCAGGATTTACAGACATAACTAAAACCTTATCCACGATTCGAAGCATCTCATAGACTGTTTCAACACTTGTGCCTGGGTTAATGGCAATTCCTGGAATCATTCCAGCATCTATAATTAACTGCAGTGTTGTGGATGGATGATACTCTGCCTCTGGATGAATATATACCGTATCACCTGGTCGCAATTTCTTTAAAAATATATCTATCAAATTGCGGGGATGCTCAATCATAAGATGCACATCAAGGGGTTTTTTTGCCTTCCCAGAAATATAACTTAAGTCATTTAGTGACATTGCAAAATTGGGCACATAACGACCATCCATAATATCTATATGAAAAGAGTCAATTTGAGCTTCTTCCAGATGATTTACCTCTTCTTCCAGTCGCCCGTAGTTAGCACACATCATGGATGCATTTAATTCATATGTCATCTATATCTTAAACCTTCCTTCATCTAGAATAATTGCTATCTGTATATATGACAGAAGCATTTTGAATCATAATAGGCAAATGAATTGCCTTGCATAATGTAACCAGACTGCTTCCATCTCCATAATATGCATCGGCTAAAACAAGAGCCCGATTCATGTCAGCAGAATCATCATATATACCAATATCGCCTTGTTTATAATTTTCCACTAGCTGCTGATACTTGTTCCATAATTGAGGTCTCATAGAGATAATGGTTGCCTCCATGAGAGGATGAGGCCTCCACAAAAGTGCTACATCATTTTGTCTAGATTTAAAAATATTAAATACCTGTTCCATCTTGTATAGCATCTGCTCCGACTGCTGAAGAAATGCTGAAATACTGGTATTATAAAGAATCACCTTTTTTTTTCTGCCATCTGCTCTATACAGATATTTATTCCAACTATCAGGGATATGTATTTCCGCTTCACTCATGCTTTTGATTTTTTCAATTTTGGGTGAGCCAGTCCCCTTAATCTTCTGCTCATAGGTTTTTCTTTCCTTTTCTCCAGCTAAAAGCACCATGCTCTCAATGTAAAACTGCCGCGTATTCTCTGACTGTACTATCACCTCATCAGCATACATTACAGCAGGAACTTGTGCAAAATAAGCGAAGGCTTTTATAGCATTCTTATCCTTAAGATTTATCTCTTCCAATACAAAGTATGGAATATAAATAAGCTTATCTGTATATTGTTTTAAATTCTTGGAGAAAAAGAAAGGGTGTACGCTAGTTACAGTATTGCGGTCATCATAAGGGTTATGAATATATATTTCATCCGGATGGCACTTTTCAAAATCATACGAATCATAATGAGTTATCGGAACATACGCTGGAAATTCTGCTCCTTCATAATGTAATTGTCTGAATGAGCCATCGGGATTCTTGTCATAATAAGGAATAGGTATCACCTTTGCATCAATTAGCGGGTCATCGGCCGCCTTCTTCCACACACTCTCCAAGGAATCCCACATTGATGCCTTATAAGGTAAAAATACAACCTCCCTCACCTCAGGGATATCATTGTTCACTCTATCATAAATTTCCAAATAACTTTTTTGAAGCTTATTATATATTCTAAAAGGATTTAGTGATTCACCACCAAGAGTCTGCTCATGGATTGTATATGTAAGCTCACAATAACTCTCCAAGCTCTCTACGGAAGTTGTCCCCTCTCCCTCGATTTCATCTATTTTTTCTCCAATAGCTATCGCTGTATTCTGACATTCTTCAAGACATACGGCAACTGTTAATCTATCTTCCTTTTCAATGCCTTTCTTGATTTCTTCATGAGCTTCTTCCAAAAGCGATAGCAACTCCAGAAGTTGTTTTTTCATTTGCTTTTTCAATCAATCCCCTCATTTCCCACAGCTTTAAATTCCTTTCTAAACAAAAAATGCATGGGCATACTCATCATTTCCTGCCTTATGCATAATATTAAACGAATATAAAAGGCTTCACATTATCTCGCTGTGAAGCCAAAGATTTTTCAAGCGCAAGAACCGTGACTTATCATTCACACCAACCAGATGTCTTTCTACACTATCATATTTTATATCAACAATTTTATTAAAAATATTAACACTTTTTATTGATATTTTTGTACTTTTTTGCCATTTTTTACTATAACAACTATGAATTCCCTTTCCCTGCAGTCACTATTTCTCTTTTTATACTTTGCTTATTTTTTCTCTCCTCTCTTTTCTTCATCATGTAAGGAGAAAAGATTCTAAGAAAATATCAAAACATCAGATTTCAGCAGTATAGAAAAATATCTGCGGGAAAATATCTCAGGTTTTCAAGATGCCGACTTTCAAGTAGAAATGGCGATTCCTTCCCATGGAAAAGATTATTTTATAGACTCTCATAAATACGGTACGATGGGAATCAGATTATAGCCGAGATACTATATTTCTTTATAAATAGGAGTGTTTTAAAGAGTAACTAGTACTGTAGTAATAGATAGAAGCTAATGTTTTTCATATTATTAGGAAGCTCGAACTGCAAAATCTGACATAATAGTCTCCTATATATGACTAAAAAACTCTAAATACATCATATCATGATAAAAACCCAAAAAAAATTGATATAAATCCTATTTCACGTCCCAAAAAAGCCATCTCACGACTTTCCTCTAGAATTTGGCAACTTTTATTGTTAATATGTTGTTGTCAAAAGGGGGACAAAGTTAGGGCACGAACAGTTTAAATTTAAGAATATTGTTAGATAGGAGGTGATTTCACAAAAAGAGTCAAAGAAATTTTAAAAAATGGATGTGTTAGATTATCAGCACAGATGCTTTGTATTTCAGCTTCAATGTTTGCATTAATGATGTGTCAAGGAAAACTATACGAGCCAAAAGTACCAGCGAAATTAAAGTTTTAATAGACATGGCTTGAATCCATATCATAGACACAAAAAAAGCTTAATTTTACTGGCCTCTGAAGGAAACTTCATGGGGTGTGGAGGCTGTAAAAGCTAGCAAAAAAATGAACCGCCCAACCAAAATGGTTGGGAGATTTTTTCATTAACGTTTATGTAAATATTTTTCTCTAGTAGCCATTCCTCCGCGAATATGGCGTTCTGCCTTGTTTACTTCCAATA
>JAAYQI010000063.1 GCA_012519385.1 Candidatus Epulonipiscium sp. | reverse complement strand
TAGCTCGTTATATTCCTGCTGAATTTTACGCCTTCTGAGGGTTTCTGTAATAGCTCTATCCATACTGCGTGTCATCTGGTCTGCATATAGTATTACCCTGCCGTTGGCATTTCTTGCAGCTCGTCCAATGGTTTGTATGAGAGATGTTTCAGAACGCAAAAAGCCTTCTTTGTCCGCATCTAATATGGCAACCAGTGAAACTTCAGGGATGTCCAATCCCTCACGCAAAAGGTTGATACCCACCAGTACGTCAAATACATCCATACGCAAATCCCGAATAATCTCCAAACGCTCCAAAGTATCAATGTCAGAATGGAGATAACGCACCCTTACACCTGCTTCTCTCATATAATCTGTAAGACGTTCTGCCATTTTTTTGGTAAGGGTAGTAATCAGAACCTTCTCACCTTTTTGGGTGGTAGCATTTACCTCCGTCAGCAAATCATCCAACTGCCCTTCTACTGGACGCACAGAAATTTCAGGGTCTAACAGCCCTGTAGGACGAATAATCTGCTCTGCTAATTGTTGCGAATGCTCCTGTTCATATACCGATGGTGTCGCAGAAACAAACAATAACTGGTGAATTTTGCTTTCAAACTCTTGAAAACGAAGGGGTCTATTATCCAGTGCGGAAGGCAACCGAAAACCAAAATCCACTAATGTTGTTTTTCTTGATTTATCACCTTCATACATCCCTCGAATCTGCGGAATAGAAACATGAGATTCATCTGCAATCATCAAAAAATCCTCTGGGAAAAAGTCTATCAAAGTATTCGGCGTACTGCCTGCTTCTCGCAAGGATAAATGTCTAGAATAGTTCTCAATTCCACTACAAAAGCCCATTTCCCGCATCATTTCAATATCGTATCTGGTACGCTGTTCTAATCGTTGTGCTTCCAGTAGTTTGTCCTCTTTTTTCAATTCTGCCAATCTTTCTTCTAGCTCTGCTTCTATTCTCTGTATGGCAATCTCCATTTTATCTGCTGGAGTTACATAATGGGAAGCAGGAAAAATAGCAACATGATTTCTTGTTCCTATAATTTCTCCTGTCAGTACGTCAATCTCTGTAATACGTTCGATTTCATCTCCAAAAAATTCTACCCTTACTGCACGTTCTGCAGAGGATACAGGGAAAATTTCCACAACATCTCCCCGAACTCGAAATGTTCCTCGGACAAAATTCATATCATTGCGGTCATATTGTATTTCTATGAGCTTTTTAAGTACCTCATCTCTATCTTTTATCATTCCGGGACGTAATGAAAGCATCATTTCCCGATAGCTTTCGGGGTCACCCAAGCCATAAATACAGGAAACGCTGGCAACAATCAGCACATCCTCTCGCTCCAGTAACGCAGCCGTAGCAGAGTGACGCAGCTTATCAATTTCGTCATTAATGGAGGAATCCTTTTCAATATACGTATCCGTACTTGGAACATAGGCTTCCGGTTGATAATAATCATAATAGCTGACAAAATATTCCACCGCATTTTCTGGGAATATCTCTTTAAACTCGCTGTAAAGCTGTGCAGCAAGGGTTTTATTGTGTGCAATGACCAGTGTAGGCTTTTGTAATTTCTCTACAATATTCGCCATTGTAAATGTCTTTCCTGAGCCTGTAACACCCTTTAAAGTCTGGAATTTCAAGCCTTTTTTAAATCCTTCGGCTATCTTTTCTATCGCCTGTGGCTGGTCACCAGTAGGCTGAAATTTTGAATGTATTTTAAATGGTTTGTCCATGATACACCTCCATTTGCACAAAGTGAAATGATTACTATCAACCAAGTTTTTCGTGTCGAAAACCCATTGTTTTTATGTCAAAAATGCTTCGACACGAATCAAGGTCACTAATTTAAAATTTTGCGACTATGTAACACTAAATAACACTAAATAATTCTAAAAAATACAGGTCACTTTTATATGTACTAAATGAACTAAAGAAAAGTATATCACAGTTAAATACTAAAGTATAGGGGAACAATCAAAAAAACCAAACATTCGTTCTACTTCACAATCTATGTCAAAATCAGGATCGCTTTCTTGCATTTCCTTCAAATATTCATTCTTACTATCCTCTGTAAATATCTCTTTAATGAATTCATCTAATGCATCAGTGTTGTCCGATACCAGCTGAGCATTATCGCCATAAACGTCAATCGTAATCAACTCTTTTGCGTGTCCCATTAGATTAGATACAGCTTTTGGACTAAAATTCATCTTTAATAAGAGTGTACAGTATGAACTTCTGAGATCATGCCACCTAATATTGGGCAGATTATTTTCTTCCAGTATTTTCTTAAAATATTTATAGTGGAAGTCTTTGCTTCTGGAATGACCATAGGTAGAACAGCAAATAAAGTCATCGTCTTGAAATTCTCGTTTCCTCCTGTTTCGATTCTTTTCATATATTTTTCTTTGTTCAAGAATAGCCTGAAAAACATATTCTGGAATCTTTAAAGTACGATAACTAGATGGTGTTTTGAGTTGTATTTCTTGCTTTGTCAAAGTCTTTCTTTTACAACTATCTTTACCCATATCAACTTTTCTACCAAGTTGTCGTTTTATTGTTATGGTTTGATCTATGTAATTGATATCCGAATACTTCAAACCTATGATTTCACTTCTTCTAAGCCCCATCAAAGTATTAAATAAAACCTGCAAATAAATAGGAGTGCTTTTGCTTGCCTCTATTAAAATGTAAAGTTGATCTAGCCTTAATGTTTTTTGAGAATCGATTGTCCTTATACGATATGGCTTTTTATCAATCGTTTTAGGTAATAGTACACCCTCAGCCGGATTTACAGGTAATATTTTTTGAGCTACTGCAAATTTCATGGATACATTTATAACAGTTTTAACGATTCTTACCTCATTTACGGAAATAGCAGCTATTACATTATAGAGTTCCTGTATATCCCCTCGATCTACTTGTATTAGTTTCTTTTTTCTCAAATTAGGAACAATATGATTTCTTACTGCATTTCTGTATGTCATATATGTGTTATACGTTCCTATATGTTTCTTTACATATTCTTCTAACCACCATTCAAAATATTCCTCCACAGTTATATTTGAAACAGTAACATAGGTACCAGAATATAATTCTCCAATGGTAATATTTCTAGCATTATTTGCCTCTTTTTGTGTGGAAAATCCTGATTTTTGTTGTATAGTCTTTTCCCCACTTGCACTAATCAGGGTAACTCGATACCCGTACTTATTTTTTATAGGCATGACATTTGATATTTTCCAATCAACATATTGATCTATGGTTGGCATATTAAGCATACATATCACATCCTGTTTTTTCTTCTAACATCTCAGGGTTAAAGGTAATGTTCATATAATCAATAATTTTTTTGTCATCAGAAATAATGTCACAATAATATTCAAACGTAGTGTGAATTGAGCTATGCCCCAATGCAGCAGATATCTCTATTAAAGAAACCCCTTTTTCAAGTAGAATTGTTGCATACATATGTCGCAGGCTATGTACGGAAATTTGCGGAATACCATTTCTTCTACATATCTTAGCAAGTGCTATGTTCATAGCACTCATACTGTGTGGTTTTCCGTTTTTTTGACAACTTACATAATCATGGTCTTCATAATCTTTTCCATAAAATTCTCTATTATACGCAACATATTCTCTGCGTTTTTCCAGTTCATCCAAAATAAGCTGCGGAACCTTTAAGCGTCTATAACTATTTTTGGTTTTGGGTTCTTTTTCAATTACTTCATATCGTTCTGCAATTTTCTCGCTTTTTGAATCAAAGATTGGATTTAATGTAATTTGCCTGGATATATAAACAGATTGGTTTTCTAAATTAAAATCTTGAAATTTTAATCCCAAAATTTCTCCTTTTCTTAGTCCACAGAATATCCCTAGTAAAATTTCCAAATTCCACTCATTGGATTTTGCCGCTAAAAGAAGACGCTTTATCTGCTCCATATTCAAAATTTTAACTTTTGACTTTTTTCTTGGATAGCACTTAGTAGCCTTAATTGGATTGTCTTTTAAATAACCATCTAAAACGGCATCTCCCATAGCACTATAAAGCAGTTGTCTAACTCTATTACCAGCAGTAGCAGAAATTGGCGATACCCTTTTTAGTAAATCATCAAAATACTCTGTATTTACATATCTTATTTTTACATCTGCTCCTATGTAGGGAAAAATATAATACTGCAATGTATATTTTGAAACCATTTTTGTAGATGGTTCAATCCGTTTTGAATAGATATCAGAAAACCAATGATTCAAATAATCTACCAATGTTAAATTCGGATCTTTTTGAGACACCTTTTTATATTCTTTGTACTCCTTTTCAAATTGCTTTTTCCAAATTTTGTAGCTACGCTCTGCTTCTTCCTGTGATTTAAAACCTCCTTTCTTTCCATATTTGATCGTTCCATCTTCATTTAATGTTTTCGTTCTATAATACCAAGACTTTCTTTCAAAAAAAGTTGTTCTATTGTTATCTCTCATGGCAACTCCTCCTTATTTCAAGGATTATCAAGCCACTCATCAAAAGATTTTTTTGGAACACGATATAATTTACCTATTTTAATAACTTTAAATGGGGCTTGATCTTCATAAACTTTTTCCAAAAAAACATAGGTCATGCTCCTTCCAATTCCAAGTAATCTTTGTATATCAGAAGCGTCATATACCATTTTTTCAGAAGTATCATTCATTTTTATCATCTCCCGCGCGCAGAAATGATTCTGCAATTATTTTATCTAAACTCGAAATACTTTCCAAATATGCAAAAATATAAATTGCATACTTGACATTTTATATTTTAACTATAACAAGCGAACGATTTTCATCCATAAGTCTGCAAATAGCAGCCTGTCCCCTTCAGACGACCTGTCCCCATTGCCTGCGACGGTTTTATCACGCTCGGACTGTGGCTAAACAGAAGTATCATTATTATGTTATCCACTTGCTTACAATATTTAGTTTTCAAGGTTCTCAAATCACTTTAAAAAATTTTATGTATTGATCAATTTTTACAAGGATCAAATTTCATAACGGCTGCAATCAAACTTGTTTCCAACATTTTTTTCACAGTTTCATCGATTTGTTCTGTATAATCCCCATCCTCTGTCGAAACAAGACGCAAGGATAGTTTATTGATATATGGTTCATAAATTTCTACAATTTTCATAAGTGCTAAAGGTTCACCAGAAATCGCTTTTAGTACTGTCTGCTCGTCCAATTTTTTTCTGCTTCTGCTAAAAGGATTCTCCTGTCTTTTCGTTTTTTCATCTCTAATACGTTTGGCTTTTCTAGGGCTCATCTTTCATCCCCTCCATTAGTTTTCTAATCCTTTTTAATGCCGTTACTCGGTTGTATTGCACCGTACTTTGAGGCAGCTGCATTTCTTGGGATATTTCTTTATCCGTCATTCCTTCAAAAAAACTCAATATGAGAATGACTAGTTTTTTATTTGGTAGTAGCAGTAAGGAACGATATAGTAGCTCATTTTCTATTGCAACTGTTAATCCATCTATTTTTAGCCAAAAATACAATATTCCATATTCATCTTCTATATATAATTGATCAAATATTTTTTCATTTTCTCCTGCATATATGACCCCTTTTCTTCTTTCTTTTTCCTCCGATTTAAAAATACTGTAATTTCTGTACTTCAGAACTTTTTTACAAAAACAGTCGAATTTATTGAGCAAATCATCATCTTCAAAAGGAAGTACTTTCATTCCACCACCTCCTTCTTCACGTTTTGTAATCTTACTGCCCCTTTCACTTAATAAATCACATCTTGGTAGAAAAAAACCAAAGATTTACAAGAAAATTATTTTTTGTTAAAAATATCCATATTATCGACTTATTTCCAGCAAATGTTTTGAATTCTATTAGCAATATATATAAAAAGTGCTGCATGTAAAAAAGCACATGCAGCTGTGTAAATCAAATATTGTCACAAGTTTGTCATTCATTAAACGTGAAATTCATTCTAACATACTTTTGAAACAATTGTTGGTATCTTGAAAATCCCTCATGATTTAGAGGTGCTCTCAATGACGTTATGCTCCATAAAAGCAACTCTTCTTCTTCAATATGAAAAACTCCACCAGGTACAAAACCATTTCCGTTATATACAGGTGTTGATGGGCGTAAAATTTCTTTTACTTCAGATTTTGTTTTGGCATTCATCAGAAAATTTATTTTCTTTAAGGCAATTTCATAAATTAGTGATTTAAGAAAACCCATTTGAGAAAACTCTTGAATTTCTTTCATCAAACTCCAGATAGCAGCAAACACATACTCATTTTTTCCTTCCTGTTCAGCTTTCTTCAATGTTTCTATAAAAAGCTGGTTAATCTTATCCATTAAATGACCCCCTATCTCATAGTCTTTATGATCTGTTGATGCTGAAGCCAGTCATCAATCCCCTTATATTTTTCATCCCATTTCAATCGGTGTACCTGAAACCCATACTCATTGGCAATCCGTATCATATTCATACAAGCTCTCTGCACATGTGGATTTGTTTCTTTATCCATGTCATATGCTTCTATGATATCTGTTGTACCGTTTTCCCTAAGCTGTGCAAAAGCTGGTCTTAAAGCCTCATAATGCGTCACACCAGCTACTGCAAGAAAAGTCCTACCAGACAGGCTATGAGCAACATTCGCTTTTAACGCACCCTCTGTCACATATACTGTCTTGGCTGCTGGATTACCTATAAAATGCACAGGACCGCCAATAGAAGCTCCTCTAAACTGATTGGAACTGGAAAACCAGATATACTTCTTATCTTCGATGGGATGGTCTAATCGGATCTGAAAGCCTTCCACACGTCCATCCAAAGCACAGACTGGAATTAAAATACCAGAAGCCTTTTTATGAAACTGTATGCCATAGGTATTATCCTTTCTTGTATAGAAACCTGGCACACCGCTGAGCTGACAGCCACTTGCCACCAATGCAGATACAATTTTGTGAAATCCAAAGGCTGGCGTACTTCTGTATTGGTATTTTACAATCTCATCAACACGAAGCCCTCTTTCCAGCAAATTTTGCTTATGTGAAGCTGTCAATATCAACTGAGAAAGCAGCATACGATAGGTCTGATCTCTCGTTTCAAGGTCTGCCCTTTCTACCTGCTCTAACTCTGGTACCATATTTTTCTGTTTCGCAGCTAATGTCTGGTACTCTGGTGCCTTTTTCCCACAGTGCAAAATCTCACAAATCTCCGCAAAAGCCTGTTTTTGATTTATCCCATGCAGTTTGGCATAGAGGTCGATCATGCCCCCTGATGTTTCACAATAGTTACAGCGGAAAACATTTTTCACAAGATTGATATTCATTTTTCCTTTTTTGTGATTGCAAAAAGGGCAGTCTACATCCATATTTGTGGGTTGTCTACGGCGAACCTTCAGGTCTAATATTCCTGCCACATCCAATATGGTAAACGGATATATTTTCTCCATATGGTACCCTCCTTGTTATTTCGCAGCATCCAATAATACTTTTGCTGCGGCACGAAGTAAGTTGTTTTTGCCGCCGTATGAATCAACATACCAAGTCAACGCACTTGGTTTTTCCAGACAAAGCTCTCCTATGGTTTTTCCTTTATAAACACCCATAGGAATGATATAAGCTTTGGCATCATCCAAAGTCATTTTCTTGGTCAGTTCCTAAACACTCATGTGTTCCGACAGTTCCTCTTTTTTGTTGCCTTTGGGACTCGATTTTTCACTTCCGACCTCATCACTAACTTTCTTCTGCTGTGGCACAGGTTCTTCCGGCAACGGCTCATCATCTTCTGGTGACAGGTCATTCTCATTTGTTTTTGATACTGTGACCGGTGCGTCTACCGGATTTGGATCATGTTCTTCACCTGGTTCAGCAAACTGGATACCAAAGCCAGCATCCGCTAAAGCTCTGCCCACTGCAGCTGTTTCAGCAGACTCCACATATTTCTTCCCATAGGCGTCATCTTCTGTACGCCAACGCTGTGCCATCGCACAGGAAATATAGTTATCCTCTGGATCGTTTCGATCCAGATATATCCTACTTTCAATGATGGCATAATCATTCTCCAACTTGATGATACGTTTTGCTATTTTTCCTAAAGGGTATTTCAATCGAAACCACAGCTTACGATATTTTACATCCAGATAGAGCTGTTCCTCTCCTGCTTCGCTTTGCAGTTTTCTTAAAAAAGCAGCAGGATCAAAGCCTTCCACTTCATTCAAACCATTGATAATTTCCATATTTTTTGCCAT
>JAAYQI010000006.1 GCA_012519385.1 Candidatus Epulonipiscium sp. | reverse complement strand
TTTTCATTTTTTTAATATCTTCTTCACTGCTTAATTGAGAATATGTTTGAGGAATCATGGTTACTTCCGCACTTGCCATAGCGATACCTGCTTTTTCCAGGGCTTCTCTTACCTGAGAAAAATCATCTGGTGCGATAATTACCTCATAGGAATCTTCCTCTGACGCAAAATCTTC
Source organism: Candidatus Epulonipiscium sp. (assembly GCA_012519385.1). Taxonomy (GTDB): domain Bacteria; phylum Bacillota; class Clostridia; order Lachnospirales; family Anaerotignaceae; genus JAAYQI01. Next base: position 14,901 of record JAAYQI010000006.1, on the reverse strand, counting down.
TGCACCTGCATCAATGCATAACATCATCAGCTCGTCTTCGTCCATATCCACTTCTTCTTTATCTATTACAATAAGACCCTTTTCATCAAACATAAATGATACGCATCCACTGGTACCCATATTCCCTCCACCCTTTGTAAAGGCGTTACGGATATTAGCGGAGGTTCTGTTGCGGTTATCTGTCAATGCTTCTACAATTACTGCAACTCCGTTGGGGCCATAGCCTTCATACGTTACCGGTTCATATACAACGCTATCATCGGCACCTGCAGCACGCTTAATGCTTCGCTCAATGGTATCATTTGGCATATTGTTAGCCTTGGCCTTCGCAATTACATCACGAAGCTTTCCATTGCTGGCAGGGTCAGGACCGCCTGCCTTCACGGCTACAGCTATTTCTCTCCCCAGCATTGTAAAGATTTTTCCTTTTTTTGCATCGTTTTTTTCTTTTTTATGTTTAATATTGGCAAACTTAGAATGTCCAGACATAAGTAAACATAACCCTCCTTCAAATTTTTCCTAGTGTATTTTAGCATCTTTTCAAATAAAAGACAAGAATTAAACTTCAACTTTTAGCTCATCGTTTACCCAAGTACCCAAGCACTCTCCATCCTCTAAAATTTCTGCCTGTCCTTTGGTGATTTCTGTCATATGTTTTATAAATGCATCCTGCATAGGCTTTTCTACCAATACAATAAATTCTACCATATTGGTATATACCGTATCATAAAGCACATAGCCCCCCTGCATCAGCTCATACTGCACCTTGCCAGAGTCAGAATAATTGGTTTCTATATGGAACATAACATAGCGTATTTTTTCCACAATGCCCGCTGCCAATAGTCCTTCTTTTGCGGCCTTTCCATAGGCACGTACCAAACCACCCGTACCCAAAAGGGTACCTCCAAAATATCTAGTTACCACAACTGCCGCATTTTTAATTTCTTCTGTACGCAGTATATTCAGCACAGGGATACCAGCACTTCCCTGTGGCTCTCCATCGTCACTAAAGCGTTGCAATTCATTATTATCCCCTATTTGATAAGCGAATACATTGTGAGTTGCATTCCAATATTTCTTCTTCATTTCTTCTATAAAAGCCTTTGCTTCTTCTTCTGTTGCTACAGGGCGAGTCGTAGCAATAAAGCGAGATTTTTTTTCGATAATTTCTGCTTCTCCTTGTTTTAAAATGGTTTTAAACCGTTCTTTCATAAGTACATCACCTATTTTTTCCTATTACTCCCAGAAAACCTATTATCTTTCATAAAAAAAGGCTGACATCCAACTCAATAGAAATCAGCCTCCTACAATTTTTATTGCTCTTTTTCCTCTTCTTCTAAGGGTAGCCAGCGTACAGATAATCTGCTCTGCATTCCCTTTAGATCGGTTTCCTCATCAATAATATCTTTATCCAGTACAACTGTAATGTCGTTATCACCTGTAAATAATATCTCGAAAGGTTGAATAACCCCATCCTTCATTACAATCATCTCTGTGCAGTATACATTGAGATAGCCACCTTCGCTGATGATATGCTTTTCTACATCTTCCAAGGAAGTAAATGTTACTACAACCCATTCACCCGATTGTCCTGTCAAATCATACAGCAAGTAATCATGGCAAAATAGCACTTCATCTCCTGTAGAGCCTTTGTCATCTCCTGCTTTTCCACGGATGGTTACAGGCTTTCCGTCCTTACCGTCTTTTAAAATTTCTGCACCCGCAATATAGGATTCTACGAACTTTTCTACTTCTTTTTCTTTTATGGTATCTTTAATTACATTGTAATCTCCATGGTCATAAGAATACTCTGCAACTTGCTGCAAAAATTCTCGTAATGTTTTTGTTCTTAAATCTGACATTTGTTTTTCCCTCCGGTTTTATCCTTAAATTTTTTTGTATGAAACCATCGTTTCCTAGATGTAGTTAGTATTAACATTTTACTTAATATTATTTAATATTATTTTATCATTATTGTCAATAGCCATTGGCAGATGGTGTAAAATTCAAATAACTTTCTGGCACTGTTCCACTTAATACTGTATCCACTAGCATAATCTTTCTGGTTAAGTCAATATTTCTTTGCTGCAATGGGTTTACAATCTTCATCTGCATGGATACATCTAGCCAAATTTTAAAATTTACTTGGTTAATTCCAACAGAGGAGAAGGAAGTATCATAATCCACATCTGCCGCACCCACAGGATAAATAGAAAAATAAAAATTCGGGCCTCTTGCAGAGAAAAAATCAATTCCACTTAAGCTGCCCAAAGAAACGGGGATTTCCTTGCGTCCCACCTTTTTTATCTCTTGATTGATTTGGTTACTGATATCAGAGCAAAATTGATTAATCAAAAGGGTATTTGCAGTAATCACCCCAGGATTTTTTGCACTTTCCAGAAAAAAATCAGAGGAAGAAATACCCATAGACCGAATAGACTCCTCCACAGATTCATCTATCATAATATTAGCCATATTTTTCATATCCATATGGGCAGTTTCCACAGCAATCGCAAATAATTTTGAATTACACTGAAACATACCCAAAAATATCAATGGCCCCAAAAGAAATACACCCAGCAAAACCTTGACTACTTTTTTCTTCTTTTTTCTCTTACGCATATGGCACACCCCACTTTACCATAGTTTATGAATCATCTGCGCAAAATTGACAATGATTCCTATAAAAAAGTGGCGTTCTCATGAGCAATATTTTACCAAAATCTTCGACATAATAATAAATTAATAAATTTGTTATAAGAAAAAACTTTATATCTATCCAAAAACCTGCTATAATCTCCCTAGATAAGGAGGTTTTTTATAATGGAGGATTCTCAAAAAAGAGAGCCGAGACAACCTGCAAAGCGCAGGCGGAAGCGTAAACGTAAAAAGAGTCCAGTCCGGTTGTTTTTTAAAGTATTATTCATTGTGATTCTGGTAGGCGGTTTTGCCCTGGGCGGTGCCGCTTTGGGTGCGGTTATGGGTATTATGCAAAGTACAGAACCCATGAATACAGAAGATGTAGTACCGGAATCTTATACATCATTTATTTATGACAGCAATGGCAATGAAATTGATAAACTTCATGGCGAAGAAAACAGAGAATATGTAAAGCTGGAATACATCCCTAGGCATCTAAAAAATGCAGTTATTTCCATTGAGGACGAACGTTTTTATGACCACAATGGTATTGATATCCGTGGCATTGGCAGAGCGATGCTAACAAATATCAAAACCAGAAGTTTTTCTCAAGGTGCCAGCACAATCACCCAGCAGCTTATTAAAAATGAAGTTTTAACCAAAGAGAAAAAACTGCAAAGAAAAATTAAAGAGCAATATCTTGCCGTAAGTTTTGAAAAAAGCTTATCCAAGCAGCTTGGTTCTAAGAAAAAAGCAAAAGATTATATTTTGGAATTATACTTAAATAGTATTGCATTAAATCATGGCTTAAATGGTGTGGAAGCAGCATCCAAGTATTATTTCGGGAAGGAAGTCAGCGAGCTTGATTTGGCAGAATCTGCCTGCATTGCAGGTATCACAAAAAATCCTTCGCTGTATACCCCTATCAATCATCCTGATGAAAACAAAAAACGTCAGATGCTGGTGCTTTCCAAAATGAAAGAACTTGGATATATTACAGAAAGTGAGTATAATCAAGCTGCCTCTGAAGATATTTATTCTCATCTAGTAGGAAATCTTGATGATGAATCGGGAGGCTCAAGCCATAGCTATTTTGTGGATGCACTGATTGTTCAAGTTGCAGAAGATTTAATGCATCAAAAAAACATGAATAAATCCCAAGCATATAACATGATTTACAGCGGTGGTTTGAAAATCAATGCAACTGTAGATTCTAATATGCAGCGTATCCTAGAGGAGGCTTTCCAAGATGATTCTCTTTTCCCTCCTAAAGGTAATTCGTGGGATGTTACCTACACCATTTCTGTGATGGATAATACAACAAAGGAACAAACCCATCACACCAAGACTAAAACTGTAAAATCAGAAAGTGAAATCGAGCCATTTATACAGAGTGTAAAAAATGAATTTTTAAATAGCTCCAATACCTTTGTAATGGATAAAAAAATCGTCACCAATTCTTTACAATCCGCCATGACGATTATGGACCAGCATAACGGCGAAGTAAAAGCCTTAGTAGGTGGCAGAGGTAAAAAAGAAGGCGATTTAATATTTAATAGAGCCACACAGGCTTATCGCCAACCAGGTTCTTGCTTTAAACCTCTGGCTGCTTATGCTCCTGCTATAGATTTGGGTCTGGTTATGCCTGGTACTGTTATTGTGGATGAGCCGTTTAGCGTAGGCAAATGGTCTCCCAAAAACTGGAACGGCAGATTCGTAGGACCAAGTACAGTACGAGAAGGTATTCGTGATTCTATGAACGTATTGGCAGCCAAAACCATCATGATGGTAGGAACGGATAAAGCCTTTGAGTACCTGAAAAACTTTGGCTTCAAAAGCTTAGTAGAAAACGAAGTCCGTAACGGAGAAGTAAAATCCGACAAAGGCCCTGCTGTTGCTTTGGGCGGGCTTACCACTGGTGTTTCTGTGTTGGAATTAACAGCAGCCTATGCTACCATTGCCAACGGAGGTATGTACTACACTCCTAAATTCTACACTACCGTTTACGATCATAATGGTAACATTCTCTTAAAAAGCGACGAAGAACCAAAAAGAGTCATTAAAGAGACCACTGCTTACTTATTAACAGATATGATGAAGGATGTTATCACAGGAGGCGGAAGTGCAACGGGTAGATTGGCTAATTTCAGAAACCACAAAATGACTATTGCAGGAAAAACCGGCACCACCACAGACGATAAGGATTTAACCTTCGCTGGATACACCCCTTACTACTGTGCAGGTATTTGGCTAGGCTATGATACTCCAAAGCCAATTACGTACGATAAAAGCTATCACCTCATCGTTTGGCGTACTGTAATGGAGAAAATTCATGAAAACCTGCAAAATAAGGATTTTGAAAAACCCGCTGGAATTGTTTCCAGAAGTTTTTGTTCTGTGTCTGGTGGCGTTCCTTCTGAGCTGTGTGCCATGGACTATTACGGAAACTCCATTACATCCGATATTTGTGCCGCAGATTTTGGCTCAACTACAGAAGTCTGCAAGTACCACAAAAAATTTAAAGTGGATTTATCCACAGGAAAATTAGCAAATGAATATTGTCCTCCACAGTTTGTATCGGAGGTTGTATTAGCAGTAGACTCCAACGGAAAAATACTAAATAAACCTTCGGATTTAAAAGGTAAAATAGATATTGATGTTCATTCCACCTGCACACAGCATGATGCAAACACAAAATGGCAAGCTGAGCAAGAAGACATTGAATCTCAAATTCCAATCGGAGGAGACTATCCAAGTACTCCAAATACCAATCCAGACTCCAATGATTATTTGCCTCCTATTGGCTCCGATACATCCTCCACCACGGATTTAGATATCGGAAACAGAGATACGGATGATTCCTTATATATACCAGATTAACATATAGAAAGCTAAAAACCCCCTGCTTTTGATTACGCAGGGGGTTTTTTATCATAGAAACAAATACTCTAAATCTTTCGAGGCTATTATATTTTTTTCTCGCCTAAAATACGAATAGATTCTTTTGCTTTTTCAGCATTTTTTATGGCATCTTCCAGTTTATTTGCGATTACAGTGATATGACCCATTTTTCGTTTTGGTTTTGATTCTTCTTTCCCGTAGATATGTAGCGAGGCTCCCGCAATGGACAATACCTTATCCGCACCACAGATTACTGCCTTACCCTGATATCCTTCCTCACCTAGTAAGTTTCTCATCACTACAGGCTGTAATAACTCTGGTGAGCCTAACGGCAACCCCGTCACTGCACGAATATGCTGTTCAAACTGGCTGCATACACAGGCTTCTATGGTATAATGACCCGAATTATGAGGACGTGGCGCCACTTCATTTACAGCTACATTCCCATCTGCATCTACAAACATTTCCACACAAAACATACCTACTCCTTCAAATATTTCCATTACCCTTTTTGCTAAATCCATAGCCTTTTGCGTGGTTTGGGCAGAAATATGGGCTGGTACTCTTGTTTCTGATAAAATACTATCCTGATGAATATTTTCCGCCACAGGATAGATTTGAATCTCTCCACTAACACCACGGCAAGCAAGGACAGAAATTTCCATAATAAAGGGGAAAAACCGTTCTGCCATAAGGGGAATACGCCCCTCACCAAGGGCTGAGTATGCCTCAGTGATTTCCTCCGCAGAACCTACGCAAAAATTACCCTTTCCATCATATCCGCCTGTGCAGGTTTTTAGCATAAAGGGGTAACCATACTGCTTACCCGCCTCCTGTAAATCCTTCAAAGAAGCAATATGGCAAAATTCAGGTACTGGCAGTCCGTTATCCCTCATTAATACATTCTGGGTATATTTATTTTGAATCACCTTTAAACTTTTGGCAGTAGGATAAATCTTTTTCCCCTTTTCCTCCAAAGTTGTTAAGGTATCTGCATCAATATGTTCAAACTCATATGTTACTACATCGGATTTTTCTGCCAAAAGAGTAATTGCTTCCTTATCATCAAAATCAGCAATAATATGCTCATTCACAAGGCAATGTGCAGGGCATTTTTCTGTTGGATCTAGCACCGTCACATAAAATCCCATTTTTTTAGCTTCCAATATCATCATTTTACCTAACTGCCCGCCGCCGATAATACCGATTTTTTTTTGTATATTTTCCATAAGGTACCTCCCTGCCACAACCATTATTTATCATATCTTACTAGCTATCAAACTTTTCTTAAAAAAGAGAAAAGCCTCATAAACTAAGGTTTACAAAGCTTTTATAAAAATACTACTTTGCGTAGTCTACTGCTCTTGTTTCACGAATTAGATTTACCTTAATTTGGCCTGGATATTCTAATTCCTCTTCTATCTTTTTGGCAATATCTCTTGCCAGAAGTGTCATTCCTTCATCTGTTACATCATCAGGAACAATGATAATGCGTAATTCACGGCCTGCTTGAATAGCAAAGGATTTTTCTACACCCTTGAAGTTATCTGCAATTTCTTCCAGCATTTGTAATCTCTTAATATAAGACTCCAAGGTTTCTCTTCTTGCGCCAGGTCTTGCTGCGGAAATGGCATCAGCAGCCTGTACCAATATTGCAATTATACTTTGCGGCTCCACATCACCATGGTGAGCTTCTACGGCATTAATCACAAGTGCAGATTCCTTATACTTTTTACATAAACTTACACCAATGCTGACATGAGAACCTTCCATTTCATGGTCAACACTTTTTCCAATATCATGAAGTAAGCCTGCTCTTTTGGCAAGGTTGATATCCACACCCAGCTCTGCTGCCATTAATCCTGTTAAATGAGCAACCTCCACAGAGTGTTTCAAAACATTTTGTCCATAGCTGGTTCTATATTTTAGCTTTCCTAATAAACGAACCAATTCTGGATGCAGCCCGTTTACCCCTGTTTCAAAGGTAGCTGCCTCTCCTTCATCACGAATGATTACTTCCACTTCTTTTCTTGCTTTTTCAACCATTTCTTCAATGCGGGAAGGATGCACACGTCCATCCACAATTAATTTTTCCAAAGCAATCCTTGCAATTTCACGACGGATTGGGTCAAATCCCGATAAAATAACCGCCTCTGGGGTATCATCGATAATTAAATCAATTCCTGTCAGTGTTTCTAATGCTCGAATATTACGGCCTTCCCTACCGATGATGCGTCCTTTCATTTCATCATTAGGCAACTGCACTACCGAAACCGTTGTTTCCGCCACGTGATCCACCGCACATTTTTGAATGGCATTTGCAACAATCTCTCTGGAGCGTTTATCCGCTTCATGCTTTGCTTTTAATTCAATATCCTTAATCATTAATGTTGCTTCATGCTTTACTTCATTTTCTACCATAGCCAAAATGTAGTTTTTGGCTTCTTCAGAGGTTAAACCAGAAATACGTTCTAACTCCTGTAGTTCTTTTTCATGGAGCAGACGGATTTCTTCTTTTTGCTTGTCCAACTCCTCCATCTTTTTTGTCATTTGTTCTTCTTTCTTTTCATAAGCTTCTGCTTTTCTGTCTAAAGCTTCTTCTTTTTGAAACAAACGTCTTTCATTACGTTGAAGTTCGTTTCTTCTGTCCCTTGCTTCTTTTTCCACATCATTTTTAATTCGTATACTTTCTTCTTTTGCTTCTAGCAAAACTTCCTTCTTTTTTGCTTCTGCGTTCTTTTTCGCTTCCTCAATTATCTTGTCCGCTCGTTCCTCTGCGACTCCAACCTTTGCTTCTGCAATACGTTTTCTATAGTAAAAGCCGATGACTACGCCAAGAATTACACCCAAAAAAGCGCTCAAAATACTCGTTGAATCTATGAAAAACACCTCCCCTATTCGTTTTTCTCTCCTGTATTGTGTATAGCCTCATTTGTCTTACATTCAGACGAAAAGGCACACATTCAATTTTAAAACTTTTTCATACGTCTGTCAAGGCAGAAGTATTCCTACGGTATACATTTCCCCAAAAAAAGAAGTATTTTATACCTTACTCGTCTGCATAATGCCACTATCTCAAGAATCTTTTTGTTTTTCGATATGATATTTATCAAATGCCATAGCCTGCATTGGTATGCATACAATTGTTTTTTCAAATTTATGCTGTAGCTCTTTCAAAAACACTTCCTCCTTGCCGCAAAAAGCATCCAAAACCTTGGGGTTCGCTGTTACAATCACCTTTTGATAAATTGTATTGGAAAAAATACTTTCTATTTCCCGACGCATTTTGCTTACAGTCCAATCAATACTGGGATATCGTCCTGTACCGTTGCAGTATCTGCAAGAAACGGACATTTGCTGTTCTAAAGAAGGACGTGTCTTTTTTCTGGTAATTTGCATCAATCCCAGTTCCGTCATGCCTACCACCACAGTTTTGTTTCTATCTTTTCTTACTGCCTGCTCTAATGCTTCTTGCACCAGATGCCGATGCTCTTTGGATACCATATCAATAAAATCCACAATAATGATTCCTGATAAATTGCGTAAGCGTAGCTGAGCGGCAATTTCTGATGCCGCTTCTAAATTGGTTTTGAGAATGGTTTTTTCCACACTTTTTTTCCCTGTAAACTTCCCCGTGTTTACATCAATGACAACGCAGGCTTCTGTCTGCTGTATCATTAAAAAACCTCCGCTTTTTAGCCATACCCTTTGCTCCAGAGCCTTTTCCGCTTGGCTTTCCACAAAATATGCCTCAAATATAGGGGTATTGTCTTGGTAATGCAATAATGTTACGCCATCTTCTTGAGGAAACTCTCCTGCCTGAAGAAGTTCTTCATAAATCGACCTATCATTTACCACAATCTCATCTACTTCACTGGCATATAATTCTCTCGCAATCCGTAAAGCAGGAGATTTTTCTTGCAGTAACAAGGCAGGAGGCTTGGCATATTGGCCAAACTGCTGTATGGCTTGGCAATTTTTTAGCAGAACATCCAGTTCTTTCTGGTACTCCTCTTTGCTTTTTTTTGCACCATTGGTACGGACAATAGCACTATATCCTTCTGGCAAGCTATCCTTTAATACCTCTTTGATTCTATTTCGTTCTTCGGTATCGGTTATTTTTTTGGAAATACCTATCTCTCTAGTATCCTCGGGAAGGAGCACCAAAAACCTTCCAGGAAAAGAAAGCTCCTCTGTTACAACAGCTCCCTTTTCTCCCACTGCATCCTTTGTCACCTGCACCAAAACCGTATCCCCCATTTTGAGCTTTCTGCCTTCTTTGGGGTTACTATCTGTAGTGGCACGTTCCTGACCATAATATAGATATGCATTTTTCTCCTGCCCAATATCTACAAAAGCCGCCTGCATACCTTTAACCACATTTTCTACTCGCCCTGCATAAATATTTCCAACAATACTTTGGTGTGCCTTACTTTCCCAGTGAAGCTCCACAAGTTTTCCATTTTCCACCACAGCAATTCTCATATGGTGGACAGAGCTGTCAATCAATATTCGATTCATACAGGCTCCGCCCCGTTTCCGTCACTAATCCCTTCTGAAAGAGGCACAAGTGTATCCCCTTCTTTGCGGTATAGTTCCAAACGGTGATATTTTATTCGGTAAGGGAAAAACTCTAACCCCACATACTGATAAAATGCTTCCATCACAAGGCTTGGCTTTAAATTTCTTTGGCTTCCCGCCGCTAAAAACACATAAATCTTTGGCTCTTTTCCATCGGAAATATGCTTCATATCAAAAATATCTTGGCGGATATCGGTTGCTTTGGTATCCTTTTTTGTTTTTTTCATCATGATAATTTCTTGTTGTTTCAAAAATCCATCTAAATGTGCTTCAATGATATTGGGTGTCATGCTTTCTTCGGGATATATGATATACTCCGCTCCAGCCATGGCAGCCATTGCTTTTTCCGCTTGATTTTTCATAGGTACTGCGCTAATTACTCGAACTCCCCTGGGTAGCACTTCATTTAAGCTATCCACCAGTGTTTGTGGATTGATTTTTCTTGCCATTTCAAAATCTCCATATTCCCCTTCACTGGTGGTACCTAGTGTCAAAGGACTTGCAAAAGAAAGCAACTGATGAGGGTTAAACCCTTGAGAATATGCCACAGGTAGCTTTGCCCTCTTAATAGCTCTTTGAAACAAACGCATAATATCCAAATGCCCGATAAACTTTACTTCTTCTCCTTTTGTAAACTTTACCCGATACAAAAATCTCTCTTTGGGAGGAGTAAATGCCTTCGGGTTATAGTCTTTCTCAGTTGTAGTCATAGCAGATACCTCCTCCAAAAGATTTCGCCCCGCAGTGAGAGCAGTCTTGGCGGCAGTTTGGTGTCACCTGTGCTTTTAACGCTTTCTCTCTTTCCTGCATCAAAAATGCCTTGGTAACGCCCACGGAAATATGATCCCAAGGTAAAATTTCATCATAACTACGCTCTCTGTTGGCATAAAAAGCAGGGTCTATCCCTGTATCCTCAAATGCCTGCATCCATTTATTGTAATCAAATAAATCTGACCAACCATCAAAAACACAGCCTAACTCCCATGCACGGTGCAGTACTTTTCCAATACGACGGTCACCTCTTGCCAAGGCTCCCTCTAAGGAACTAAGCTTGGCTTCGTGATAATTATATTTTATTTGTTTTTTGGTAATATGCTTTTTCACAATTTTTGCTTTTTCTAAAAATTCCATATGGGTATCCTGTGCATCCCACTGAAATGGTGTGAAAGGCTTAGGAACAAAGCAAGAACTGCTGGCAACCACTTGAACAGGGCGAGGACGTTTTTCCTTGCTTAATTTGTAATAGGTTTCTACAATCTTTTCCGAAAGAGTTGCGATTCCTATTAAATCCTCCTCGGTTTCTGTAGGAAGCCCAATCATAAAATACAGCTTTACACGATTCCAACCACCTTCAAAGGCTAAGGCAGAACCACGAAGTATTTCTTCCTCGGATAAATTTTTATTAATCACATCCCGAAGCCTTTGGGTACCTGCTTCTGGAGCAAAGGTAAGGGAACTTTTTCTTACCTCCTGCACCTTTTGCATTAAATCCAAGGAAAATGCATCAATCCGCAAAGAGGGCAAAGAGATATTGATAGAGTCCTTAGAAAACTCATCCAAAAGCCCATTGGCTAACTGTGGAAAACAGGTATAATCACTAGTGCTTAAAGAAATCAAAGAAATTTCCTCGTGTCCTGATGCCTCCACTAGGTTTCTTGCCTGCTTTAGCAAAGTTTCTGCTGTTTTTTCCCTAACAGGGCGATATACAAAGCCTGCTTGGCAAAAACGGCACCCACGAATACATCCTCGGAATAATTCTAACGTAACTCTGTCATGCACCACATCAATGAGAGGTACCAGTTGTTTTTCTGGATAAAAAACATGGTCCATATCTGTGACAATGGTTTTTTTCAGCACTTTTCTCGCCTTAAGATGGTTGGGTGTAAAGGATGCAATCTCACCATTTTTTTTGTAAGTCACATCATAATATTTTGGTATATAAATACTATCAAAATCCAAAAGTTTTTCTAAAAATTCCGCTTTTGTTCCACCATTTTTCTTATTTTGCTTATAAAGCTCTAAAATATCATCATAGAGAACTTCTCCCTCGCCTAAATAAAAGAAATCCACAAAATCCGCCAAAGGCTCGGGATTATAGGCACAAGAGCCTCCGCAAATCACCAAAGGGTCTGATTCTTTTCTATCTTTGGCATATAACGGAACCCCCCCCAAATCCAACATATTTAAAATATTGGTATAACTCATTTCATACTGTAATGTAAATGCCAAAAAATCAAACTCCTTGGCACTATCTTGTGTTTCAATGGAAAAAAGAGGAATTTCCCTTTCTCTCATCATGGCATCCATATCCGTCCAGGGTGCAAAAAAGCGTTCGCAATAGGTGTCTTCTCTGCGGTTTAGAAAAAAGTACAATATCTGTAATCCCAAATGAGACATTCCTACCTCATACACATCAGGAAAGCAAAAACCAAAGCGAATATCCACCTGTTTAGGGTCTTTTATTACCATATTAATTTCATTTCCTGTATATCGTCCCGGCTTTTCTACCTGCAATAGTATTTCGTCGGGTATTTTGTTCTTCATAAACAAACCTCCATTTATTCACTTATCCATTATCCTTTGCATAGCGAAATAATCAAGAATCCATAAAATCTTCACCCTTCGCTTTTGGCTACTTATTATATCATACAAACGGAAAAAAGTTGAAGAAATATCTTACACTTCTATTGGCATAGCAAACGACCGAAAACCCTACAGGCTTCCTCCATGGCTCTTTTGTTTCTCCGTTTTTGACTATACTATTCTATCATACCCGAAACCACCAAAAAATGCACGTAAAATCAAAAATTATCCTGTTCCTTCCATATTTTTATTGGACAAATGGAAAAAGCACCGTAATCGATGCTTTTCGACCTTTCTTCTATTCTCCCCAAACTTTACCCGATACCCCTTCTTGCAAAAGCTGTTGCATGATTTCTAGCTGACTTTTAGTGTGAAGCTCCCCTTCTCTCTCATTAAAAAATAAAAAGTAATAGTCTATATTCATCCGTAAAACGGTCTCCCCCAATGTGGTGTTTTTTTCTAACAAAATTTTACGTATGGGCATAATCTTTTTATGAGGATGCAATAACTCTTTATAAATATAATAGGTATAGGTTAAATACCCCTTTTTGTTTACCGAAACAAAATAGCTCCCAATCAACAGCAGCGAAATATGATACGGGTACAAAAGCACCTGTATACACCCTACCAAAATGAGAAAATATCCAAACCCTGCACTGACTTTTTTCAATATATTCATGGTTCTAAGAGTACCATTTCTTTTCCCAAAAAAGTTTAATGCAATCCCCCCACCATCCATAGGCATAAATGGGAGCATATTAAATCCCCCTACCAGATAATTCATCCATGCCAGTTCTTCCTTACCAAATCCAATCCCCAATAAAAATCCCAATAAAAAACTGGCTAATGGTCCTGCCAAAAGTATGCTTTGCCGCTTCCAGTAGGATAAGCCCTCCATACCTTTTATTTCAGCCTGTTCTCCTAAAGGTGTCAGTGTAATCCTTCTCATTTTTGCCCCAAAACAAAATGCTACGATACAATGACAGACCTCGTGAATGGTAACAAAAAGTAACATCCACAAAAAAAATTTCAACTGCCCCATCCAAAGGAAAAAAAACACCGTCGGTACTACCAACGGATGGATTGAAATTCTTCTCCTTTCCTTCAACGAATATTCACTCCCCTTGCGGCATATTCCTTTCGCACATCATCTGTATACCGTAACGTAACAAACTGCATAGGGTTCATCAGCATATCCCCTTTCCACACACTGTAGTGCAAGTGTGGCCCAGTAGATAATCCCGTATTACCCGTTAATGCAATGGTTTGCCCCTGGGTAATGGCATCCCCCTCTTTTACCAACACCTCATGCAAATGGGCATACATAATGGTATAACCCTCCTTTGTTTGGAATTTTACCAAGTTTCCTAACGTAGCAGATTTTCTCACTTCTGTAATTACTCCGCTTCGTACAGCAATGGCCTCTGTTTTTTCCGCAACGGCAATATCAATACCATTATGAAATTCTTTCCTCTTTAAAATAGGATTTTCTCTTGCTCCGCAGGAGGATGTAACAATACCTTCCACAGGGTTAATCCAATCTTCTTTTATTTGTATCATCTGAATATCCTTTTTTAAAAACAAGTCAGGGTATTTCTCCTTCCTCTGCTAAATCTGGCTGAAACTCCTGTGTATCTGTACTTACGGCATCTGCACTAGCATCCTCCTTTTTCACTGGCTCCTGATTTGTTTTTTGAGGCTGCTTTTGCTCCTGCTTATTCCGAAATACAGTAACATCCGCCCTTTGCACCAAAGTTAGCAGCGTACTGCCTAGCTGATGTAGCTTTTCTGGTGGGGTTTGGTATGCAATGGCCTCTTTGATATTCGTACGAAGTTGCTGTGTGTACTCCGTTTGGATAAAAGATACTGCCATCGTAATGGCAACAATCATCATTGTCACATAGGTACGAAATAAGAAAAAAGCTTTGTTCTCCTCACTTGGCTGTCGGCTATTTTCCCTTCGTCTTCTAGAATATTGCAGTGCTTCTCTCCTTCTGCGAATCCGTTCTTTTTCGCCCACAAAATCTCCTCCTTTTTTCAAAGTATATGAAGCTCTATGGACAAATAGACCCTATCCCAAAAACAAGAAAAAAATTTTTTTCACCCCAAAATTATCATATCCTATTGCCATATGGCCCCCCATATTGTTCTATCATAATTTTTGCCAAACGAGCGTCAGGCTTTGTAATTTTTATC
>JAAYQI010000005.1 GCA_012519385.1 Candidatus Epulonipiscium sp. | reverse complement strand
GGGGGAAAAACATCATTCCCGCCAATATAAAATATGCCTCCTAGCTCCTTGCGAAAAATCCTTGCCGCCCATCCTAAATAATATTTACATTGAAACAGAAAAAACCTTACACCATTCATCACACCGCCCCCTTTTATGTATTTTGTATCGTATCAGGATTCACTAGTCCGCAATATCCCGAAAACTGCCCATCATAGATTCCTACCATCACATCAGTTCTTTCCACCTTTTTTTTCGCCGTTATAATGGTTACTTGCTCCGGCCGAAATGTCAGCAAAAGCCCATGTTTTTTTCCAACACTGGAAAATGGAATAAACCGAAATGGAATTTCTCTTTCCTCTTGCAAAATATACTCTGCCAATTCTGATTCGTTCATGGTTTTCTGCAAAAAAATACGCTTCGTCTCTCTAGAAAATAGCTCCTGCATAGCAGAAAAAGAAGCAATCACCACATCATTTCCAGTAAAAGGGTCTTTCAATCCATTTCCCGTATCAATGAGCATTTGCATGGTAATTTCCTTCCCCTTCACTCGAACTATTGTAGTGCAGTAATCCTTTTGGTTAATCATATGCGCCTCCAGCCATCCTTGAAAGCACTTTATACCAACATAACATATACTGGTCGTTGCAATCAGTATCTTAAAGGGGAAATGTCTTATGGTCGTAGTAATTCCCCTACCAAGCATATCTCCGTACCCCTTCGCAAAAAAGAACGCCATACATATCCCCCCAATAGCAAGAGATACAATAGCCGTCATACAAAACAAGTTGCAAAACTCTCTCCACCCTTTCGGGCAAAAGGCAATCTTCACCCCAATCCATAGTAATACCATTGCTCCAAATGGGCTGTGTACCCACTTCATCCTTTCAAAGAAAAAAGGCAAACAATAGATAATGGAAATCATCATACTGCTGCCAAATAAATGCAGTAGCTTTTTTCTGCGCTTTGCCAATATCGACGTCATCCAAAGTAAAAAATAATTCATACATAAATTAATCAGAAAAAGAATGTCGATATAGATTTTAGCTTCCATCATCGCCCCCCTTTACCTCTTTCTCATTCTTTCAAACCTTCTCATAAACTTAATTATAGTCATGCCTTTAAGCATTTTTTGTCAAATAGGCTGATAAACAAAAAAAACGATATGACAAATCCACCTTTGCCATATCATCTTTTTCCAAATTTCGCTTACTTCTGTACAACAAATAAAAAAGCATGGAATATTGTTTTATCCCATGCTCTTTCTTGTAAAAATGAGTCTTAAAGCAAGGTTGTCCCTCTTTCCAGACAACCCTTTTCTTTATGTAATTATTTATTATTAAAATTTCTTTCTGGTTAAAAAGTCAGGAATCTTAATTTCAGATTCCAAATCATCCACATCAGCAAATCTTCTTGCAGGACGTTTTTCCACTTCCCCTTTTTCAGCATCTGGTGCATCCGTAGCTTCTTCTTGCTTGCGAGATTCTGGCATTTCCTTCACAACGCTACGTTTTAGTTCTGGCACTGCCTGTTCGTCTTGCTCCAATCCTGTGGCAATTACCGTTACAATTACCTCGTCGTTAAGCTCCTCGTTCATAGTAGTACCAAATATGATTTCTGCCTCTGGGTCGATAGCTTCTCTGATTAAATCTGCAGCTTCCTCTGTTTCCAGAAGTCCTAAATCCATATCACCGCTAAAGTTAATTAACACACTTCTTGCACCCTCGATAGTAGTTTCCAAGAGAGGGCTTTGGATTGCCATTTTTGCAGCAACCTCCGCCTTGTTTTCGCCAGAAGCCCGTCCAATACCCATGTGAGCAATTCCCTTGCCTGCCATTACTGTGCGAACATCGGCAAAATCCAGGTTAATCACACCAGGTTTAGAAATTAAGTCTGCAATACCCTGAACGCCCTGTCTTAAAATTTCATCCGCCTTGCGGAAAGCCTCCGTAAGAGTTGTCTTTTTATCAATAATGCTTAATAACCTTTGGTTCGGAATAATAACTAGCGTATCTACATTTTTTTTCAATTCTCCAATCCCTTTTTCAGCATTGGACATTCTCTTTTTTCCTTCAAAATGGAATGGTTTTGTTACAACACCAACCGTCAAAATCCCCATCTCTTTGGAAATAGCCGCAATCTTAGGTGCCGCACCAGTACCTGTACCGCCACCCATGCCTGCGGTAATAAATACCATGTCTGCCCCTTTTAAAGCTTGCGCAATCTCCTCTCGGGTTTCGTCTGCGGATTTCTCGCCAATCTCAGGATTACCTCCGGCACCCAAGCCCTTTGTTAATTTTTCACCAATTTGTATTTTAATGGCTGATTTAGACTTGGCCAACGCTTGACTATCTGTGTTGATGGAAATAAATTCGACACCATCCAATCCGTCTTCTATCATTCTGTCTACAGCATTGTTACCGCCGCCGCCAACGCCGATGACTTTAATTTGTGCCATATTGCTCTGCGGAATATCAAATTCGAGCAAGAAAATCCCCTCCTAGAGTTCAAATTACATAATAAATGTATTATACATGAAAATCGTTACCAATACCATACTTTAAAGTCAGATTTCTGTATTTTTTTTCACTATTGCTTCTCATTCTTTTCTATATTACCTCTTTTTTCGTAAGAATCCAACAGGTGTCTTCGTATATAAGCGAAATTTTGGAATAAACGTGACCCAAAAACCACAACCGCCGCAATAGAAAGTTGTATATTTAGTTTATTTCCAAGCCAAATCAGTGCAATCGATAAAATTCCGTTACCAAAAAAGCCTGACACAAATATTTTTAACCGAAAACTATTGTCTAACGTAGAGCGAATTCCGCCTAAAACAGAGTCCAAACAAGCTAATATTCCAATGGCAACATAAACCGAATACCCCTGCGGAAAAACATATCCGCTTTGTAGTCCAATGATAATTCCAATCAAAAGCCCAACCAATGCAAATATCATGCACCATTCCCTCCTTCCTCAACGGGAGATGCCTCTATCATCTGCCGTGGCAGTGTATAGGCAGGAATTACAATGTGTTCTTGCTTTTTTATTGTAATCTCAATCCCCCATGGCGAGAGGGAGTCTACCACTCCACCAGGAAACACTAGTGCCGCCTCCAAAATATCTGCATTACCAATTGCAGATATAACAAAAGGAGCAGCAATCTTTACTCCGTTGACATTTACCACAGAGCCAGCGCATCGTACAGAGCTATTGCTAACAATCCTCTGACCGTTAATAGAAATTGCCTCCGCTCCTGCAACATTCAGCTCATTGAGTATCGATAAAATATCTTCTGCGTGTACCAAATACGCATTGATATCCCCTCCCGATTGCGCTGCCATGCTGCTATCTTTTAAGGTAATTTCAACGCCTCTGCCTTGTAGTTTTGTCATACCTGCATAGTTTCGCACTTGGTCCAACTCTTTTTTCAGGGTTTTCATAGCATCCCCCTCGTTGGCAAGTAATCCTTCATATTCCCGTAGTTTTTTTTCGTCCTCAGCTAGCTGTTTTGATAACTTTTCATTTTCATCCTGCATTTTTTTCAGTGCATTGGAAAGCTCCGTCACCCTTTGCATCTCTATTGCAGCGGCCTGCTTCTTTACAGTGTTATATTGTATTCCAATGATGGTGCCTAGTAAAATACAAACTCCCATAATTGCAATATACCACTGTTGCTTGTCCTTTTTCATCTGTACCTCACACCTTTTTTCTCTAACTCAAACCTGTTACGTCAAATATTGAAAGATAATGGGCTTGGACATATCTCTTAAATCAAGGGTTCCTCTATCTTCTTTGGGTATTGTCTTCATAATTTCTGCCATAGTTTTTATTTTCTGGTCGCAGTCTGTAATGTCTCCAAGTAAGATGTCCACTTTATTCACATAAGCATGTACCTGTTTTGGGTCACTCACATCAATTTCCACAACCATATCCAGTAATTGATATTTTGTCATCATTTGAGCAACCTTCACCACAATATCCAAAGACTCGGGGTTATCCACTTCCAGTATCTCCCCTAGCTCAAAAGCATCAAACTGTAGCCCTCGAACCATAGGCCGTGTTGTTGTAAAAGATTTTTTTGCATCCAATACCCTGCCATTCTCATCTATGTATAGATAAGAGCCCATATAAGGAATATAGCCTCTTACCTTTCTTTCTTTTATTGTTACCACAATGGTATCAGGTAACTTTCTTGATATCTTAGCTTCTTCAATATAAGGGTCTTTTTCTAATACCTTAACGGCATTTCGCTTGCCAAATAAGAATACATTCTCCCCTACAGTAAGCCCGATTTTTTTACAGATTTCCGCCTGTGAATAACATTGTAGTTCCGTCACCTGAATATGCTTCACCTGAAATAATGGAGAAAATAGGATACCTGTAGCAATAAGAATAAAAATAATCAAAAACAAACGAACCTTGTAAGAAAAAAATTCCTTCCATCCACGCTTCCTTCTTTTGGGTAAATACGTCACATTTCCTTCTTGTACTATATCTTGTGTAGATATCTTACTGTTATCGTGTTGTAAATGTGTCTTCTTTCTCATTGTATCTATCCCCGCTTTTTTCCAGTCGAATTTTGGCTCCCAATGCGGTCAATGTCTTTTCAAATTCTTCATAGCCCCGCTCCACATATTGGGAGTTTTCCACAACAGTTTCTCCCTCTGCACTTAAGCCTGCCAAAATCAATGCCGCCGTTCCTCTTAAATCTCTGCCGATGACATGGCATCCTTGTAGCTTCTTTACGCCCTTAATCACCGCCGTCTGACCTTCTACGTGAATATCTGCTCCCAGTCGACAAAGCTCGGCAATATGCTTAAATCTGGCCTCAAATACTGTTTCACTTATAATACTTGTTCCCCTTGCCAATGTCAATACAGACATCATTTGTGGCTGCATATCCGTGGGAAAGTTAGGATATGGCCCCGTATAAATAATATCTACAGGACGTAATACTCTAGGTGCCTTTAGGTAAATTTCATTTTGCCCTTCTATCATTTTGCATCCCACTTCGTCCAATCGCAGTAGGGTTTGGCGCATATCGTCTGGCTTCACTTTTTTTAGATGGATTTCACCGCCTGTAATAGCCGCAGCGCATAATAATGTTCCTGCCTCAATTCTGTCAGGAAAAATAGTAAATTCCGTACCATGCATCCGTTGCACACCATCAATCACAATGCACTCTGTGCCCGCTCCTGTAATTTTTGCACCACAAGCGTTTAAGAACTCTGCCAGTTGCACAATTTCAGGCTCGCAAGCGGCATTATATACGATAGTCTGCCCTTTTGCCTTTGAGGCCAATAGCAAAATGTTTTCCGTGGCTCCAACACTGGGATAATCTAGGTTAATTTTCACTCCGTTAATAGATTTTGATGTGCAGTAAATAAATCCTTTCTCATCCCGAATCGTCACACCCATTTCTCGAAATGCCTTCAAATGTAAATCAATGGGGCGAACGCCGATTTCGCATCCCCCAGGATATCCTACACAGGCTTCCCCGTATTTCCCAAGTAATGCCCCCATAAAAATAATAGAAGAACGCATTTTTTGAACAATTTCATTCTCTATACTGCTTTTATCGGCAAAAGAAGCATCAATTATTACAGTTCTTCCATCACGTTTTATTCTGCATCCTAAAGATTTCAGTATTTCTAGTGTCAAAAAAAAGTCAGAAATCAGAGGGCAATGATGAAGTATCACTTCGCTTTCCGTCAGTAATACTGCCGCCAATATGGGCAGTACACCGTTTTTACTGCCTTTTGTTTCCATCTCTCCAGCAATAGGATAACCGCCTTCCACTCTGTAGCGTCCCATAAAATCCCCCCGAAAAAAACAAATTATAATCCATGATATGAAATTAAAAAAAAACGGTGACTGTCCGTTTACAAAAACATTTTCCCCATGTAATATGTAGGGAGTAGAAGGAGGTATTGTATGAAACGTAATTTGCTGGATATCAAAGGCTTAAAAATTGGTCAAGTTGAAAATAACGATGCAAAAACAGGTGTTACCGTTGTTCTTGCAGAAAAAGGCGTAGTATGCGGAGTAGATGTACGAGGAGCTGCCCCAGGTACCAGAGAAACAGATTTGTTAGACCCTATCAATGCCATGCAAAAAGTTCATGCAGTGGTGCTTTCAGGAGGCTCTGCCTTTGGGCTAGAGGCGGCAAACGGAGTCATGGAGTATTTGGAGGAGCATCAAATCGGCTTTGATGTAGGCTGTACCAAGGTGCCCATAGTGCCTCAAGCAGTACTTTTTGATTTAGCTTATGGAGATTATTCCGTTCGCCCCGATAAAGCCATGGGATATGAGGCCTGCCAGCGAGCATCTTCAGAATTTTTCCAAGAAGGCAGTTATGGTGCAGGCTGTGGAGCCACCGTAGGCAAGCTCTTTGGTATGGAACGCTGTTCCAAAAGTGGCATTGGGGCTTGGTCGGAAACTTTGGAAAATGGTATTACCGTAGCAGCCATGGTCGCCGTCAATGCCTTCGGGGATGTGGTAGAAAATGGTACCATCATTGCAGGCACACGCTCCGAGGATGGCTCATGCTTCGTAAATACCGAAGAATGTCTTTTAAAGCAAGCATCCGCTCCTAGCTTTAGCGGACAAAATACTACCATCGGTATTATTGCAACCAATGTCGCCCTTACAAAAGCACAAGCAAAAAAAGTAGCAGGTATGGCACATGATGGTCTTGCACGTTGTATCTATCCCATTCATACTACAATGGATGGAGATACCCTTTTTTGTATCTCTACAGGAGAAATCATCCTCTCCTCCCCTCCCGTAGATATCGTAGGTACTCTTGCCGCAAAGGTTGTAGAGCAAGCCGTCCTGCGTAGTGTAAAACAATAAACCCATAATATAAAAACCGAGAGCCATGTCTTATAGACCTTCACTCTCGGTTTTGCTGTCTTTCTCTAAACTGCCTCCCATATCGGGCAACTGTTTCAATGTTTCAAATCCAAAATAGCGTAAAAAAGCCTTTGTCGTTTCAAATAAAATCGGCTTACCTGGGCTGTCTTGTCGCCCTGCTTCGCATATCAAACCTCTCTCCAATAGCTTATTTACGGCATGGTCAGCATTTACCCCTCTAATTTCTTCAATTTGAGCCTTGGTAACGGGCTGTTTGTAAGCAATGATTGCCAAGGTTTCTAGTAACGGCTGTGTCAACCCTTGGCGTTCTTCTGCCTGCATGGCATTTCTAATGTAATCAAAGCACTCTGGGGCAGTACACATTTGGTAAGAACCGTCTAGCTCTATAATACGAAGCCCTCTTTTGTCTGTTTCATATTTGTTGGCAAGGCTTCCAATCATCGCCTTTGTGGTGGCTTTATCCATTTCAACTACCTTCGCAATTTCTCCCAGAGAAACAGCTTCCCCTGAGATAAATAAAAAAGCCTCAATCACAGCTTCAAGCTCTGTTAATAACACATTATCACACCACCAATATAAATTTCTTAAGATACTCTTTGAATCAAAATCGCATCAAAATTATGTTTCTGTATTAAAATAACCTCTCTTTGGCGCATCATTTCTAGCAGTGCCAAAAAAGTAACCACTACTTCCATTTTTGCCGCTCCCTTGCGAAAAATAGCCTCAAATGTAGTCTGAGGGCTCATCTTTAATACATCTCGTATATATTCCATTTGCTCCTGTATGGTAAATCGGTCTTTTTCCACACGTTGAAAAGAATTTTGTACCGTATCTGTTTTTAGCCGCCTTTTTTTCATCACTTCTTCAAAAGTGCGGTAAATGTCCTCCATCGTAAGCCCTTGTAAAAATGCAGTAGGCTCCATAGGTTCTTTCGCCGTAACAATCAAAGGAACATCCGTTTCTTTAAATAATCTCTTGGCCCAAATATCTTCTCGTTCTTTAAAGGATTTGGAAATCTCTTTAAACTTTCGATATTCCAATAACTTTTCCACCAATTCCTCACGAGGGTCAGCATAATCCTCCTCCTGCTGCATCTTTTTTCTAGGCAACAGCATTCTGGATTTAATTTCTAATAATTTTGCCGCCATCACCAAAAAACGGCTCATTTCGTCCATATCTCTTTCTTCAGCCTGCTCCAAAAAATCCAGATATTGCTCTGTAAGCTTTGCAATGGGGATATCATAGATATCAATTTTATTTTTTTCAATCAAATGGAATAATAAATCAAAGGGGCCTTCAAATGCATCCAATCGGACAGTTATACTTCCCACATTCATTTCTCCTTATAGAAAAAATAATAGCATCTCTAAGCATTGTAGTATAAGCTGTATCAAATACTGAAAAAAGTTACCAAAAAAGCCCATAATCAGTAATATAAAAAAGCCTATCTGTATTACTTTTTCATATTGCATATACTGAAAATATTGATTGGCAGGCATCACCACAGAAAGCACCTTTACACAATCCATAGGAACTACAGGCAGTAAATTAAATACTGCAAGAGCCACATTATATCTGGCAGTGGAAAATAAAAAAAGTAAAAGAAAAGGCATATTCATATTAACGCATATCTTATATAGCATTAATGCAATTAAAGCAATCACTAAATTTCCCACCGTAGGAAGAATAGCTGTCAATAGCGCATCTCTTTTTCTGTTTTTATAATATAATGCACTTGTTTCCACTGGCTTTCCCCAACCAAATCCTCCGGTGGCTAATAATAATAAAAAACCGATAGGTTCAAAGTGACGAATGGGGTTCAGAGTTAGCCTTCCGTTGTTTTTTGGCAATGTATCTCCAAAATGAGAGGATACCGCCGCCCTAATAAACTCGTGTGCTGTGGTCGCTAGTAACGCCCCAGGAATACTAAATAATAATAATACAGCATAATTTGTATTCATATTGTTTCCTTCCTTAATTTTTGTCATTTGTTCATTTGTGTATTATGATAGCAAATTTTTCTTTTTAAGTCCATGTTTTTTGTGGAACAACAGAAAAAACTTAGTAAAATACCTAATTATACATAGCATTAACTGCTTTTTCATGTTTGTGTTACTAACTTGTTACTAGCGTGCTACTAATAACCAAAATTTTTGCCTATTCCATAGTTTATCTGCGTGTGCCATATGGTGCAAATTTTTCACACTTTTCTACAAATTGTAAAAGTAAAAAACCCCGAGAATCCAACATTCTCGAGGTTTGGGTTTTTGCTTGAATTATCTCTTGCTGAACTGAGGTGCACGACGAGCTGCTTTCAAGCCGTATTTCTTTCTCTCTTTCATTCTTGGGTCACGAGTTAAGAAACCTGCTTTCTTTAAAGGCAATCTGTAGTCTGCATCTGCTTCTAATAAAGCTCTGGAAATACCATGTCTGATAGCACCTGCCTGACCTGTAAAGCCTCCGCCATATACGTTAACCAACACGTCAAACTTAGCAACTGTTTCTGTTAATTCTAAAGGCTGACGAACGATCAGCTTTAATGTTTCAAGACCAAAGTAGTCATCAATATCTCTTTTATTAATTGTAATTTTACCATTGCCTGGCACTAAATATACTCTAGCAACGGATGATTTTCTTCTGCCTGTACCATAGTATCTTGCTGCTGCCATATTTGCTTCCTCCTTCTATTAAAATTTAAGTTCCAATACTTCTGGCTTCTGTGCTGCGTGTGCATGCTCCGGTCCTGCATAAACGTGAAGCTTGCCGAACATCTTTCTGCCTAAAGCATTTTTAGGAAGCATACCTTTTACTGCGTGTTTAATTACTTCTTCTGGCTTTTTCGCCATCATGTTTTTCAATGTTACTGTTTTCAACCCACCGATATATCCTGTGTGATGAGTATAAACCTTCTGGTCTAATTTCTTTCCTGTTACAACAACTTTTTCAGCATTGATAACAATTACATAATCACCTGTATCAATGTTTGGTGCGAATGTTGGTTTGTTTTTTCCTCTTAAAATAGTAGCAATTTCAGATGCAAGACGTCCTAAAGTTTTGTCTGTTGCATCTACAACATACCATTTTCTTTCTACATCAGCTGGTTTAGCTATGTATGTTGTTCTCATAGAATAGTCCTCCCTTAGATTAATAAATTGTTTTGATCCGTTGACTTTACTTGGCTCGTGGGAATAGAACCAATGTAATCTCCATTATGCCTCCCGAAAAAAGGCTGCATAACTTATTGGATCCCATTTGAAACTATATTTTAAAGCCAAAAGGCTCTAAAGCCACAATACAACGATGTTAATTATAGTACAAAATCCGCTCTTATGTCAAGCTATTTCGGGAAGAATCGTAATAAATTCTCATAAGCGTCAATCCTTGTGCTCCTGCAGTTTTCCCAGCCTTTGTTCTGTCCCTGTCTGCAAGAATAGATGGAATATCTTCTGGTGATAGTTTTCCTTTACCTACATCTATCAATGTGCCTGTAATAATACGCACCATATTATACAAAAAACCATCTCCCGTTACCAAAATCAGTACTTCCTCTCCATTTTTTATCACACTGCATTCAAAAATGGTACGAACGGTAGTTTTGGTACTGCTTCCTGCTGCACAAAATGCCTTAAAGTCATGAGTGCCAATCAGATGCTTCGCCGCTTGGTTCATAGAAAGGATATCCAATTTCTTTGCAATCCATTCCGTATAATTGCGCAATAATGGATTTTGATACTCTGTGTTTAATATTCTATACTGATATGTCTTTTTCACACAATCATATCTGGGATGAAACTCCATAGGTACTTCCTCTGCCTTTGTTACCACAATGTCCTTGGGCAAATACCCTCTAATTGCCAAAGGTATTTTTTCTGTAGGGATAGTGGTAGTAACATCGAGTACTGCTCTTTGACCCAAAGCATGAACACCTGTATCGGTTCTGCTGGCACCAATACATTCCAAAGAGCTATCTTGAAATAATCTTTGGCTGGCTTTTTCCACCTCAGCTTCCACAGTAGGTACCATGGGCATTTTTTGTTTTTGCCATCCGCAATAGTTGGTTCCATCATAGGCAATGGTTAACAAAATTCGCTTCATATCCAAACCCTCTTATAAAAAAAACGGTAGTTTTGCCGCCGCAACACGCAGTGCAATAATCACACCCAAATAGCAGATTAAGCACACTTGCGCCACATAATCTGCCTTTTGATACTTCATCTCATTCATACGGGTTCTGTTCTCATCTCCATGATAGCATCTGGCTTCCATAGCCATTGCCAAATCATCCGCACGACGAAATGCAGAAATAAATAACGGAACCAATATAGGAATCAAGCGTTTCGCCTTTTGTATCACATTCCCCGTATCAAAATCCGCCCCTCTTGCCTGCTGTGCCTTCATAATTTTATCTGTTTCATCCAATAGCGTCGGGATAAACCTGAGGGCTATGGTCATCATCATGGCAATTTCATGAGCAGGAACTCCAATTTTTTTCCAAGGGCGAAGCAAATATTCTATGCCATCGGTCAACTGTATGGGGGTTGTGGTTAATGTCAAAATGGAGGAGCCAATGATTAAAAGTATCAATCTAATACACATTTTGATTGCCAAGAAAACACCTTCTTGCGTAATGGTAATGATACCTTTTTGAAAAAGAACCGTATCTCCTTGCGTCATAAAAATATTAATTCCCGCTGTAAAGAGTATAATAATCATGATACTTTTGATACCCTTCAGCATAAATTTCAAAGGTACCTTAGATGCCTTTACCGCCAGTCCCAATACAAAAATTACAAACAAATATCCCACAAAGGTATTGACAAAAAATAGGGATAAAATATAAAAAAATGTAATCACTAGCTTTACTCTTGCATCCAAGCGGTGAATTATGGACTCTGCAGGATAATACTGCCCAATGGTAATATCTCTTAACATAATTTCACCTGCCCTATCAAATCCATCAATGCTTTTGTAGCGTCTTTCGTAGTGTAAATATCTGTTGGTACTGGGTATCCTTTTGCTTTTAGCTGTGCAAATACATAGCTAATTTGAGGTGCTGCAAGCCCCATTTTTTCAATTTCCTCCACTCTGGAAAAAACCTCCCCTGGGGTACCCGTCATAGCAACTCGTCCTTTATGCATCACAATAATACGGTCTACCAGCTTCGCCACATCTTCCATGCTGTGAGAAACCAATATCACTGTTATTTTTCTTTCTTCATGTAAGGCTTTTATGGCATCCAGTATTTCATCCCGCCCTTTTGGGTCAAGGCCTGCTGTAGGCTCGTCCAATATAAATACTTCTGGGTTCATAGCCAAAACTCCCGCAATGGCCACACGTCTTTTTTGTCCACCAGAAAGCTCAAAAGGGGACTTGCCGTAAAGCTCCTTGGGGATTCCCACAGTTTGTAATGCCTGCTCCACCCTTTGCTCTACTTCCTCGGCAGATAGCTTCATATTATTAGGACCAAATGCCACATCTTTCCATACCGTCATTTCAAAAAGTTGATGCTCAGGATACTGAAAAGCAAGTCCAATTCTTTGGCGAACCGACCGAAGATTTTTTTTATCTCCATGAATATTTACCCCGTCCAGTAAAATTTCTCCTTCTGTAGGGGAAATCAATCCGTTTAAGTGCTGTATCAGTGTAGATTTACCTGAGCCAGTATGTCCAATCAGCCCGATAAATTCTCCTTTTTCAATCTCCAGAGTAACATCTTGTAAGGCAGTTTTTTCAAATGCTGTACCACGATTATAAATATGGGTTAAATGGTTTATTTTAATCGACATATTGCACCTACCATTTCCTCCACAGTTAAAATATCCTTCGGGATATCAATTCCTTGTTTTCTCAATTCATATGCCACTTCCGTTACCTGTGGTACATCCAATCCGTAATGCTTCATTTGCTCCACTTCCGAAAAAATCTCCTTTGGTGTACCGTGCATCACCAGATTGCCATCATCTATAACATAAACATCATCAGCCATAGCCGCTTCATCCATATAATGAGTGATTAATATCATGGTAATACCTTCTTCTTTATTTAAACGCAGTATGGTCTGCATAACCTCTTTTCGTCCCACAGGGTCTAGCATTGCAGTAGGCTCATCCAACACAATGCAGTCAGGCTTCATCGCCAAAACTCCCGCAATGGCCATCCTCTGCTTCTGCCCGCCAGAAAGACGGTTGGGCGAATGGGTGGTGTATTCTGACATTCCCACCGTAGCCAATGCTTCATCCACTCTTTTTCTAATCTCCTTAGGGGGAACTCCTAAATTTTCAGGGCCAAAAGCAATATCCTCCTCCACAACAGTTGCAACTAACTGATTATCGGGATTTTGAAATACCATACCCGCACTTTGGCGAATATCCCAAACCAGTTCTTCCTGATTGGTATCAAAGCCATTTACCCATATTGTACCCTTTGTAGGCTTTACCAATGCATTGATATGCTTTGCAAAAGTAGATTTTCCCGAGCCATTATGCCCCAATACCGCAATAAAACTACCCTTTTCCACTGTAATATCTAAATGATTCAGTGCCAATACTTTTTCTTCTTCTGTTCCATGGTCAGTCTCTATGGTTTTGATATACTCATAAGTCAACCCTTCGGCCTTCACCATATCCATACTTCCACCTTCTGCTTCCTTCTCTTAAAGTCTGTTGCACTTAAGTGCTCGCAGCTAGTGCAATCATACGTTATTCTCTAAAAAAAGTCAATAAAAACCCAAATAAAACACATAAAAAATTAGTGATAATGCTGTAATAAAAAAGCAGTAGTTTTTTATGCTGCCACTCTCCTTATCCAAAGGATTTTTTACCTTAACTTTAGATTCACTACCCCTGCTTATTCCCTTTATAAAAAGAGGGCTGTTTCCTCCACAATTTTTATGTAGAAGATAGCCCTCTTTTGCTTTCCTAATAATAATCACACTTCTTATCTTGTCTTTCCAAGCGTTTCTCCCGAAGCCCTCTTATAATAGGTTTTCAACTTTTTCATTACCTTACCATGAACACTGTTTGCAGGAAACTTTCCGTTTTTCTCTTTTTTTCCTGCGGGTACCCCCATCAAAAGCTCTATTCCTTCATCCAGTGTAGAGATAGGGTAAATATGGAATTTTCCGTTTTTCACCGCTTCAATCACTTCATCCTTTAGTACCAAATCCTTCACGTTGGCTCTCGGAATAATAACACCTTGTGTTCCCGTTAATGTTCTCTTGTTGCATAAGTCAAAAAAGCCTTCTATTTTTTGCGTAACACCGCCAATGGCTTGAATCTCTCCCCGCTGATTGATGGAGCCTGTTACTGCCAAGTCTTGACGAATGGGAATTTCCGATAAGCTGGATAAAATACAGTACAGCTCTGTACTAGATGCACTATCTCCATCAATACCGTTATAATTTTGTTCAAAACAAATTCTGCAAGATAGGGACAATGGAAACTCCTGTGCATAAGTTTGACCCAAATATCCTGTAATGATTTGCACACCCTTATCATGGGTCTGTCCACTCATCTCTGCTTCTTTTTCAATATTGACAATGCCTGATTTTCCCATATAAGTTGTAGCAGTGATGCGGGTAGGATTTCCAAAGGCATAGCTACCCATATCCAACACTGCAAGGCCATTAATTTGACCTACCTTCGCCCCTTGGGTATCAATCATAATCACTCGTTCTTCCAGCATCTCATTCAGTTTTTCTTGATACATACATAGACGCTGTTTTTTCTCATAGGCAGCTTTTTTCACGTGTTCCGCCGTAATCAAGTTATCACCAGCAATTTTTGCCCAAGTTGCCGCTTCGCTAAGAATTTCTGCCAAAAAGTTAAATCGGGTAGTCAATTTATCTTGACGTTGTGCAATCATGGAGGAATATTCAATCACGGCACACACAGCACTCACATCAAACTCAGGGGTTTTTTCCGTCTCCACAAAAGTTTTGATAAATCGGGCTACCTTCTGCACGTTTTCTTCGTTCCAATTCATTTCATAGTCAAAATCCGCACGAATTTTAAAGAATTTATCAAACTCATCATCGTATTCGCTTAAAATTTCATAATAATAACTGCTTCCTACCATAATAATTTTAAAATCAGCAGGAATAGGTTCAGGTTTTAAGGTAGGTGCAACCACAGCCCCTAATTGCTCGCGGATAGATTCCATAGCAATCTCTTTTGTCTTAATCACACGGCGGATTGCCTCCCATGATTGAGGGCTGGATAAAATATCCTGTGCCTGCACAATGAGATAACCCCCGTTTGCTTTGTGAAATAAACCGCCTTTTATTTTCATAAAATCCGTAGTAAGATTTCCAAACTCACTGTCGTACTCCACTTCTCCCACCAAATTATAATAGGTAGGGTTAAAATGCACTACAACAGGAGCACCCTTTGTTTCAGAGTGGTCTACTATCAGATTTACCTTATATTTTAATGTGACGTCCTCTGTTTGCTTTTTGGAAAATAATGGTAATAAGGAAGATAAAGATTCATCATGTTCTTCTTCCTCTTCAATAAATTCACCGATGTTTTCCAATACATCTTCCTGCACAGCACTGATATATTGAATGGCTCTATCATATTCTTTATACTTTTCCTGCACAGTACTCACATGATGCCCAATGGCAAACATCCCTACCTTATAATCCAAGTCATCATTACACTGCTTGGATTCTTTTTCCAGTTCCCTAATATCCCGCATAATAGCGGCGGCTTTTTCCTGCACCACTTCCGATGCAGTGTCAATCCTTGCTTTTGCATCTTCGTCTAGCATTTCGTAGTCTTCTTCATTGATGGTTTTTCCGTCCACCACAGGCATAAAATAAATTCCTGAATTGGTGGACTTCACCTGAAACCCTTGCTCTTTTGCCATATCAGACATAGCCTTCATTAAGGAATCTCTTTTATCATCAAAGGATTTTAATAATTCACTTTTTTGTCTTTCATAATCCTCAGAACGAAATGCTTTTTGAATCTCTGTTTTAAAAAGCTGTACCAGCTCACACATATCATCACGAAACTGCTTTCCCATCCCTGCAGCAAAAGAAAGTGCCAAGGGACTTCTTGGGTTTTGAAAATTATATACATAACACCAATCATAGGGTACTGGTTCTGTTGCCGCCAATCGCTGTGTACTGGTTTTTGCATAAGTAGTTTTTCCCGTACCGGATGGCCCTGACATAAAAATGTTATATCCCTTAACTTTTACCTTCAAGCCAAAATCAAAAGCCTTTACAGCTCTGTCCTGTCCAATCACACCATCTTTTAGAGGCTCCACTTCTTTTGTAGTTTTAAAAGAAAACTGGGACGGACTGCATCCGTTTTTCAGTTGTGTATACTTTAATTCTTCGAATTGCGGCATTTGCTAAACCTCCCTTTCTGATTATTGCTGCGTGCTGTCATAGTCCTCATAAATAGGAAAATACTTCCACATTATGATAGCATCTTCCTTGGTATCCGCATAATATCCTTTACGCAACCCTTCGGGGCGAAAACCATATTTTGTATATAGCTTTTGTGCCCCTACGTTGCCCATACGAACTTCCAGTGTAATTCCTATCATTTCTTTCTCCTCGGCAACCTTTATCATCTCCTGCATTAATGCATCGGCGATACCCTTTCGGCGGTGTTCCTCCAATACTGCAATATTGGTGATGTGCCCTTCTGTAACCACGTGCCACATCCCCGCATAGCCAACCACTTCATTATCCAATAATGCCACTTTATAAATTGCCAATTTATTTTCATACAGTTCACGTTCAAAATCTTTTCTGCTCCAAGGGATAGAAAAACAAGATTCCTCCACCCTAAGAACTCCATCCAAATGCTGTTGTTCCATAGAAACAATCTCAAGCATACGTGTTGCCCTCCTTGGCTACATTTTTTTCTTCAAGTTCTCTTTCCGCTTGAGACTTTCTAAGATAAAAAGGCGCAAAATCCTTTCCATCTATTG
This sequence comes from Candidatus Epulonipiscium sp., assembly GCA_012519385.1. Taxonomy (GTDB): domain Bacteria; phylum Bacillota; class Clostridia; order Lachnospirales; family Anaerotignaceae; genus JAAYQI01. The sequence goes on along the minus strand of JAAYQI010000005.1, from coordinate 4,858 downwards.
CTACTTCCTTGCCTTCATTAATCCATTGTGCGGCAAGTGCCGCAGCGCAGCCTGCTCTTTGCAGATTGTTCCCAAGAGGAGCGCAAAGAAATTCGTCAAACTCTGCCAGTTTTTCTTTATAAACAGCAACTCCGTCTCCCACAAAAACCACTTGCTTGCCATATTGTCTTGCCCTTACCACTACTTCTTCTATGGGCAGTGCTTCATACTCTGTCAAACGGCTTAAGGAAGTCCCACGCCACTCATAAAACGCTGTATATACCTGTTGTCTTCTTGCATCCATAATAGGACAAATTATTTTCCCTGTGTCAAAGATATTATATGCCAATACATCTAAAGTGGGAACTGGTATCACAGGGATGCTGTGGGCATAGGCAAGCCCCTTTGCCGTAGCCGCACCAATACGCAGCCCCGTAAAAGAGCCAGGCCCTTGGGTACAGGCGATATAATCCATATCTTCCACCTTTTGCTGTATCAATTCTAGCATTTGTGCAATCATTGGCATAATGGTTTGAGAATGCGTCATATTGTAATGGATGGTGTACTCCCCAACAATCCTGTCCTCCTCTAGTACAGCTACAGAAGCGGCCTGTCCTGATGTATCCAGTGCCAATATTTTCATATACACTCCCCCTCCTTATCCGAACTCACCGTAATGCGACGGTAATCATCCCCTTGGGAGAAATCTCTTTCTATTTGTATCCAAAGGGCCTCCTGTGGCATCAGCTCTTTGATAAGCTCTGCCCACTCTACCAAAGAAACTCCTTTGCCGAAGAAATATTCTTCATATCCTGTATCTTCCATTTCTTCCACAGAAGCAATACGGTATACATCAAAATGATAGAGGGGCAACCTGCCTTGGTATTCATTGACAATCGTAAAGGTAGGGCTGGTAATATGGTCTGTAATTTCAAGTCCTTGTGCAAATCCTTTAGTAAACACAGTTTTCCCTGCGCCTAAATCTCCACAAAGGCAGTAAATTTCCCCCTCCTTTGCTTGTTGCCCCAATTTATATCCCAATTTCCATGTATCCTCTTGGGAAAAGCTTTCGTAAATCATGTCATCATCCTTACTTAGTATATAAAAATAGCTGTAATTCCTTCATCTAGCAATTTGCTTTCCTTGCCATTCCAATAATATAAATCTCCCTTGCCTGAAGCGATATCATAGTTTTTAATATAAACTAAATTTCCTTTTTCTTTATATTGCATACAAAATACATCTGTATCAATAGTTCTCACAGTACCTTTTTCTACAAATTGCAATGTACCGTTACCTGTTTTTTCATCGGTATCACTGATAAAGTACGCAATATCCAAATCATCCGCCACACTAAATCCACTTACCTTTTCAGAAATAGATTTTGACTCTCCATTGGCAAATACGTTAAGCTTGCCTACTCCGCCCACTAAGTCCGTTATATAATATAAAGATTCGCCGCTTCCAGTATAAGAAGGGGTTTGTGCTCCTGCTGCAAGTTCTTGATAATCTGACAATGTTTTGCTTTTGCCTAAACTTGCAGTAAATAGTTTGGTGCTTCCTGTTTGAGCATCCACCTCTTGGAATGCAACCTTTTCCATATTGGGTGAAACCAAAAATCCATCTGAATCAATATTGGTTTTTTCCACAGGGGCTGCGGTATCCCCTGGTCTTACCAGATAAGTTAACCTTGGTGCGGCTGCCAAACTGCTAAAATAAGCATAGCGTGCTTCATCCTCCGATTGAATTTCGGAAACCTTCACAGGATTGATACTGGAGGTATCAATGGTGCTGTATAACACAAATCCGCTTTTATCCTTTACCACTGTCGCTTGCAGAATTTCCTTTGCTACTTCGGTCACCTTTCCATCAGACCATACATAGCAGTTTTGCATAGGGCTGTCCCACTCTTGATTTTCCAGCGATGTGTATAAAGGATTCTTACTTGCTTTTTTTTCCCCTTCAGCCTGTGCTGTATCATTCACAATAATATCTTTGCACTTGATTTTAGAATCTGATTGTGTGCAATACATCAAATCCTTGCCATTTTCCAAAAGCTCCATGGCAGTTGCCTTTTCTGCAATCAGCGTTGCTTTTTGACCAAAGGAATATGTGTAAATATTATAACTTTTGCCTTTAGTAACTACATAGTAAATGCAGTCTGCATTTTTTGCAAATGCTGTCATTTGCAAGCCTTCCCCTAAAAGAGTTTCCCCTTCAGTACCAATGGTGTTTACATAAAGGTTCATTTCGTTCTGACCCACTTGTTTTTGGTAAGCAATATACTTTCCATTCTGGCTCAATAAATAAGCATCCTGTAGCAAAGGAATCTCCTTGGTTATGAGATGCTTTTGTCCATTATATACTGTAAGATTTGTCCCTCCTTGTTCATCTTGAACTAAGTAGGCACATACCTCTCCGTTTTTGCTTACTTGATAATCCATTACCTTTTCATCAATCAATACACCCTCTTGCTCAGGGCTAGATAATTCTTTGCGGTATAAGCGAAATGTGCCATTCTTGTCCACATCAGAGCAATAATAAAGCATTTTTGCATCTTCTGTGCAGTTCACACCCCATGCAGAATAATAATAGTGGTAGTTGCCGCCCGCTGATAGCTTATCTGTGATTTGATAAGGTTCATTTTTCAAATCATATAGATATAATGCATCCCCTTTTGCATAGGCAACAGGCATGGCTACTTTGTTACCTCCCGAAGGTAGCATTCCGCCCCTCCAAAACAATCCCAGAGCCAAAAGAGCTATAAGTAAAATGGTGTATGCAGGCTTCGCTTTTTTTCGGGGAGCTGTCTCCTCCTCCAATATAGCCTGTGGTGCATTCTCCATCTCATTTGGCTGTATATTAGGTTCTGTGTTATCTTCTTCTGAATCTTTCTCAGCAGATTCCTCTATGCTCACCATTTCTTCTGATACCTCAGATGGTTCTTTCTGCTCTAACTCTTCTTTCTTTTCCTCTGACATGATGTTCCTCCTTCATTTTAAAAAAATCGTTTTGCCAGTATTATTAACATTCGCCCAATCCATTTTACTCTAGCTGTAAGTTGCCTTTTGAAATTTGAAAAATTTCTTGTAGAAGCCAACGGCTTTGGCTTGGGTAGTACTGATAACTCTTTCAAGGATTTTTTTCTTTTTTTACGCAGAAAATCAAAACCTTTTCGAAAAACAAAAAGCCCCGTTTCCCCACATTTTAGAAAAAACATTGCCTTTTTTAGCATACGATATCCTCCTTGCAGTATTTCAGCAAAAGGTATTTTTATTCCCAACATAAGCAGTATAGCCTTATTGCTACTATGCATCACTTGTCATAGTAGGCTATCGTCTTATAGAAAAAGATAACCATAAATTAACCCCTGCAATCAAAAAGTAAATTTTTCAGTTTCTTTTTTTCCACTGCTCGTTATTTACAGGATATTTATTCCTATACACAGAGAGGACATGACAAGTAAGCACAAAGCGAAAACTTATTTCATAGCTTGTGCTTAAAATGGCATATTTGTGTATCAAATGACCAAGAACCCGCAAAGTTTGAGGTTCTCCGCTTTCGATTGATATCATTATATCATGTATAAATTATTTTAGAAAGTAATTTGTATACTTGTTGGTATTTATTAATAAATTGTAAACAATTTTAAATTGTTCTTTACAAAAATGAGAAATCCTTTTATAATAACTTTGGTTATTCACAAACAAAAAGGAGATGTCATGAAAACAGTGCAAAATTTTGTAAAACAAAGTTACAATTTCATTTCACAAAAAATTTCTCATTTTTTAGCAAAACATTTTCCAAATGGTGAAAAAACATCTGTAACCGTAAAAAAACATCATGCCATTGTCATTTGTAGCGTTACTTTATTGATTTCATTGGGAAGCTTATTCTGTATACAGTCCTACTATAAAGCAAAAGTAAACCTCATAACCTCCTCTCATAAGCTTCTTGAAGCAGAGAGGGATAAAGAGATTCTAGCAGAAAAAGCTACTCGCTTAGAGCAGGAAAATGAAGAGTACAAAGAAAGTATTTCTGAAATTCAAAATAAAGCAACAGAAATCGAAAATAAAATTTCCGAACTGGAGCATATAAAAAAGGAGCTTCACCAACAGTTAGATACACTATCGGAAGCAAATACCTCGGCTGTCTGTAATACTATGGTAGCCAGTATACAAAACCCTTCCGAAAACACTCCTACTTTTACCACACTGGTGCAAACGGCATATTCAAGAGTTTCCTCTCTTTCCACAGGGTTAGACCGTTTGGACAAGCAAGTTTCAGATATGGAAATAGAGTTTATTGACGTAGCAGATGATGTAACCCAAACCCTATCTGCTATCTCCTCTGCCCCCTCAGGATACCCTGTTTCTGGCAGGTTAACAACCTCCTTTAACCCTACAGGAGATTCCTCTATTAGTGATGGCAGAGTGCATAAAGGCATTGACCTTGCTACCTCTTATAACACACCCGTTCATGCCACTGCAAGCGGTGTTGTGACAGAAGCGGAGTTTAGCCCAAGCTATGGTTATTACGTAAAAATCAGCCACAATAATGGCTATGAAACTCTGTATGCTCATAACGCAAGTCTTGGCTGTGCCGTAGGTGATTCCGTAAAAAAAGGAGATGTTATAGCATATGCAGGCTCCACAGGATACTCCAGTGGTGTTCATGTGCATTATGAAATCCTGTTAAATGGTAGCTATCAAAACCCAGTTGATTACAGATAACAAAAAAGGCCTATCATACATTGAACTGCTCCAGATTGTGCGGACAGCACAAAAAGGCCTCTATGTAGGAAAATATGAAGTTTTAAGTGGAGAGGCGTCGCGTAAGCGGCGGCTCTCCAGTTTTTAACTGGATGCGCTCATGGTTG
>JAAYQI010000062.1 GCA_012519385.1 Candidatus Epulonipiscium sp. | reverse complement strand
GATTTCGAGTCAGGCTCGTTATGACCGCTTCGATACGTCTCCATAGTAAAATATTTCGTTTTTACACCAAATAACAAAAAAATATAAATGTCTGCCCATATGAAAGCCATGCACAGACATTTTTAATAGTATATCAATTTTTTTTGAAAAAATCAAGATTTCTTTTTCATGAAAGGTATGCCAATCCACATTATCACTACCTTTAAAAACAAAGAAATCAGCTTATCAAATATCTTTGACTTCGCTGACTTCTTTGTTAATATTCATATTTACAAAATCCTATTGTTCCATTTGCTTTCCTAAAAATCCTGCCGCTGTTTGGGCTAGTTTTCCTTCAATTTCGCCCATTTTTTTATCTTGGGATAAAAAGATGATAGCACCCATTACATCCCCTTCGGAAATAATTGGGGTTATTAACTGATGATTATAGCTATCTGCCGAATCATCTTCCAAAATAGGAACATAGTTGCTGTCGCTGCGATTTGCCACTACAGTAGTACGTTGGCTTAGGCAACGCTCCATTTCGGGGCTGATGTGCTTTTCAAACAATTCCTTTTTCCCTCCGCCTGATACAGCAATAATTTGGTCTTTATCCACAATACAAGTAATGTGCCCTGCCGTTTGTGCAAGAGATTCTGCATATTCTTTTGCAAATGCCCCTAACTCCCCTATAGGAGAATATTTCTTCAAGATAATTTCCCCTTCTCTATCCGTGAATATTTCCAAAGGGTCACCTTCCCGTACCTCATTGGTGCCATCCTGTTTCGTTATTTATCTAAGGACACCACGTACTTGATATAGGCATATGTCATGTTTGCAATGCTTTGATACCCTTTGTTGTTGGGATGGGTAGTATCCGTTACAATAAGCTTATGGTTTTGGCTTAATTCATTGATATCCTGCTCTGCCCATTGATATCCCATAGCCGAATCCACCGTAAGATATAGTGGCACTAAGAAAATGCCTTCCGCTTCCCTATTGCCATATTGTTTCTGCATATCTTTTATAAAGGCCAATCGAGTGTCCTTAGCATATTGCGTTGTTTCCTGCTCAAATAAAAGCGGTGGCTCATTCAATAAAATTTGAATGTTTTTATCATATTTATGAATACTTTCTATTATATCGTTATAATAGCCAAATATCTCCTCATGGCTATTGTGGCCAACCAAGTTTAAATCATTGATACCTAGCTGTATCACCACAGTATCCACGTTATCCCAATCGTTTTGCTTCATATAATAAGCAAAATCAAATTTTCCATTTTTAAGAAATGGATTGGTAAATCCATATTTTGATGTTACATTACAATAATCATACGCGGACCAACCCCCGCGCCCTTCGTGCTTGGCAAATTCTTCTCCTCTTGTGCCCAACAGCTTCACATTCAGCTTATCCTTTGAAAAAAGTTCCGCTAAATACTGTGGATATTTGTCTTGATTTACCAAGCTATCTCCCAGTAACAAAACCTTCTTTTCCTTACCTTCTCCTGCATCTTTTTTTACGGAAATCCACTTTATTTTTTCTGCAGCATCCTTCCAACTTTGTGCATCCATTTTGGAATCACCGTAAAGCACTGCATTTTGCCAGTAATAGCTTAATTCCATTCCTTCTACCTCAGGAATAGACTCAGGCACTACCAATTCTTCCTTCACGTTGTACCGAGATGGAATTTTTGTATCTTTCTCAGTAAATCCACCCACTGGCTCCTGTGGCACTTCTATTTTAGATAAATCTAGCTGCATCCGTATAAAATGCTTTGCTTCTACTTTTGGCTGTAACAAAATATCTATGGGTTTTGAAGATAAATAGGAATACCCCTCAAAAGAAATATCTCCATATAATGCTTCTCCTTTTGTGCTTTTAATGACAATTTCCATACTGCCTGTTTTGGGATAAATCCCCTCCACATAAAATTCCTCAGAAGCCTCACTGCCATAGATGCGTACTCCAACCACAGAGGATAAAAACTTCCGCATAACGTCATTTTTCATCTCTTTTTTCCCAAATATATCACTTTCTACAATCGATGACTTTTTAGACAGTTTTTCTATATTTTTGTCAAAAAACCCAATAGATTCCCAATTTGCAGAATTCAACTTTTGTTGTATGGTTTCGTCGAAGGGTTCCCACTTTTTGTCGGATAATATGTAATAAAATGTAACAGGATTTCCTGCATCATATTGTGCTTTTAAATACTGTTTCAACTGTTCCACTGTTTTCACCTGACGCACATTCATAATTCTCATATAAATTTGCGACAGGTCTTGGCCAAAGGAAATTCCGTCATATCGATTTTTTCGTTGCTCGCTTTTATGAAATACATCAAAATGTGTACTTACTCCATCCCATAGCAAGGCATCTTTCTTAGAAGAACACTGAAAAATAGTGGTATTGTTATTACGATATGCAGGGCTCTCCACCAATTTCCAGTCTTCGCTCCCATCAAATTTCATTATCCCTATCCTTCGTTCTATGCCCCAAACTCCATCTTTTTGACACAGCGTATCATAATAAGCAGAGGATAACTGATATAAAGGTGCAGACAAAGGAATCTGTATTTCTCCATCCGCACTCAAAAGCTTTATGGTATTACCTTCGCCCACTCCCTGTACTTTGGCGATATTATAAGGATTTCTGTTCACCGAAGTATTGGCGTTTTGTGCCTTCATAACTCCGTTAATGCTCCACTGGCTTTCCATCCCCCATGCAGTTGAGGTAGTGCTCATAATAATTGCAGCACAAACTGCAATACATTTTTTCATCCCATTTTCCCTCTTTCTTTAAAATAAATTTAAAACATGCTAAAGTTTGCTACAATTATATATTATAGGTTATTTCCAACAATGAAACAACAAAAAACGGCATATAGCAATACTATATACCGTTTTCCTGCCAAATGGAATAAAACCTACATTTTTTTCTAGTTTCAACTATTTTTTTATGAAAATAACATCCGAATCACATAATCAAACTTTTTTCGTTCAGATTCATCTAAACTTTCTCGCAAAGCCATTAATATTGCCTTTTTTTCCTGTGGAGTAATCCCTCCACCTTGACTAAATTGGTTACGATATTCTTCAAACAAACCCATCATTTCAATGGGAGATTTTCCTTTGCTTTTTCTTGTCATTTCCTTCAAAAAAGCTATTTTTTCTTCTCCTAAGCACGCCAGCTCTGGCAAATCAAATATGTTTTCCTTCATGTTTCATCTTCCTTCCGTTCCAAAATAGTTTTCATATCCATTATTTTAACCATCCAATCCACTCTTGCTTTTTCCTCACCACTTAGATAGGGACGCACCGCATTTAGCAGCTTTCTTTGCCTAATATGGCTATCATCCACCTTTCGGCTGCGGCTTTCTAGCATCACACTCTCCTGCCCCAATACTCTTTTCATCTCCAATAGGCGTACCACAATATATAAATTCCTTTGATACTCCTGATCTAAAAAAGGAATTGCTGCCTGCAATATACGTTCACGGCGGTTCATGTTAAAAGGCAATGCATCATCCTCTTCTTCTGGTTCGGGAGCAGAGTTTTTGGGCAATTTATTGTTTTCGGCAACACTCATCATTGTCTGAAACATTTTTATGGTGTCTGCCATTTTCATAAAATCCATATCCATACCGTCATCCTTTTGTGACATTGCAGAAATGTTTTTCCCCTTTTCTTTATCAGGAAAAAAATCCTCTTTCCCCCCTGCCATAGTAAACACCCCTTTATTGGTTCTTAAAAAAGATATGCTCTAACTTGCATAAAAATAACCCTTCCAAAAGAAAAGTGAAAAAAGATGAGCAAAACCTGTCTGTCCTTCATATTTTAATAGAAAACGATAAGGGAGTTTTTCATATGTTTTTTCGGGTTACCCCTTCTTATATAAATGAGCCCTCTAAAATTGAAGCCTGCATGAATACCGCCTCAAATAAAATCCATAATCATATACCCGAATATACCGGTAAGGGAATCGGCATCGCCATACTGGATACGGGTATTTCTCCTGTGGATGACTTTTTAATTCCAAACAACCGCATTGTTGCCTTTCGTGATTTTATTGAGGGAAAAACCCATCCTTACGATGACAATGGGCATGGTACCCATGTGACGGGTTTTTAGCAATCGGTTCTTTTTTTCTTTTGTCTTTGCAGCATTCTTTCCTGTACCAATAAAAAGACTTCCTTCTCAATAATAGCATCATGACAATTAGGAACCACAATCCAATCCTTTTGCGGATTTTGTATTACCTTTTTACTTTTATAGCTTACCTTTTTTTGCTTTGCCTGCACCAAGTCCCCAATATATACTCTGTTTTTTAAAATTTGGCGGAGGGTATTGGTACTCCAAGTATATTCCTCTTTATATTGTAACTTTGGATGATAAAAGGATAGGCCTTTCTCTATTTTATATCGAGTGGGGGGCAATATTTTTTCTGCATCCAGCTCTTTTTGAATCTCTCTTACCGATATCCCCTTTGCATACGAAAGAAAAATTCTTTGTACCACCTTTGCGGCTTCTTCATCAGGAATCAGCTTGTGAGGATTATTAGGGCTTTTTTGATATCCATAGGGTGCAAAGGGAGCCAAATACTGCCCTTGTTTCATTTTTTCCAGAAAAACACTGCGAATGTTTTCCGATAAATCCTCACAATACCATTCGTTGATTAAGCCGCTGATTTGTCTTGCTTTTTTATTTCCCTTCACCTGCGTATCCACAGCATCTGTTACTCCCACAAAACGGATGCCCCATAAAGGAAAAAGCGTATGGATATATTTTTCCACAAGCTCCATATCCCTTGTAAACCGTGACTGTGATTTGCAAAGAATAATCTGAAATTCACCCCTTTGTGCTGCTTTAAGCATAGCAATAAACCCTGGCCTTGCAGCATCCAAACCCGAATAATCTTCATCCACATATTCCTTAACCACATTCCATCCCTTTTCTTTGGCATATTGATATAACAGCAATCTTTGGTTTAGAATACTTTCGCTTTCCTCCATTTTCTTTTTTTGTTCATCCTCTTTGGAAAGACGGCAATAAATTGCTGCTGTATTCTCCATGCTTTACTCACTTCCTACCATAATACTTTCTTCCATTTTTATGTATGCAACATAAAATCTATGAATCGCAAAAACCCCTCCTTGCAAATGCAAGAAGGGGTTTTTGCTTTATCTTAAAAGTTATGAAAGGGGTAAGTACAAAACTTGTAAGCTATCTAAAATTATTGCGACATGAATTTTATCAGCTAAGTAAGTTAGGCAGGAATAATGATATGGATGGGATAAACGTCAATACTAACAGAATACCAATCATAATGATTAAGAAAGGTACAATACCTTTGATAACCTCATCCAGTGACGCTTCCCCAACCCTCGAGGCGACGAACAAGTTAACACCCAATGGAGGTGTGATAAATCCAATCGCCAAGTTTACAACCATGATAATACCGAAGTGAGTTACATTTACACCCAATTCCTTGATAACAGGCAGGAAGATAGGTGCTAAAATCATAATTGCACATAATGTTTCCATGAAACAACCAACAATCAATAATACAGCGTTGATTAATAACAAAATTAAGAATTTATTGTCTGTTAAAGCGGTTAAACCATTTGCAACCGCAATAGGAATACGACCTAATGTCAATACCTTGGAGAACGCAGCCGCACATCCAATCACGATTAAGATAGCTGCTGTTGTTTCACAAGCATTTTTTGTAATATCCAGAAGTCCCTTAATGTCAATTTCTTTGTAGATAAAGATACCAACAATCATACT
>JAAYQI010000061.1 GCA_012519385.1 Candidatus Epulonipiscium sp. | reverse complement strand
GTAGTAGCTATTGCCAAAAATGTTAGTGAAGCTATTGAAATGGCAAAAGAACATAAACCAGATTTAATTACAATGGATATGACATTACCTGATGGCGATGGCATTGAATGTGCAAAATCCATTTTAGCTCATGTGAAAGAAGCAAAGATTATTGCAATTAGCTCCATGATGGATGCAGAAATTATAAAAAAAGCAAAAGAAGCTGGTATGAAAACATATTTGCAAAAACCAGTGGAAGAAGAGGAACTAGGTTCTGCTATCGAAAGGTTATTTTTAGGGGATATGCTTTACGAATTGCTACAGCAAAATTATCAAGAAGCATTTAAAGAATCTATGTTTAACTACTTTAAGCGCTCTCTTGGCTACACTGTACAGTTTAACAATGCAAATATTGAGGACCCCACCTCAATAAAATCCTCTGGTATTTCCATAGCAGTGGGAATTATCGGCAGACACAGTGGTAGATTTATCATTGATTTATCAGATAATACAGCATTGGCTTTTACAAAAAAAATGCTGAAAGAAGATAATGTTACCGTGGAAGATGCAGTACTTTTTTTAAGTGAATTTGCTAATGTTATATCGGGAAATTCTTGTTCTTTGTTAAACGGACTAAACCGCTCCCTGGGGCTACGGGTTTCTCCGCCTATGATTTTTCATGGAAATGACTTAACAGTTAGCATTGGAGGAATTGAAAGCAGTTCCTTCCTCATTCAAACAGAATTGGGAGAAATATTCATGAATATTGGTTTTAAAAAGGAGGATGTGCAATGGATGTAAAATTCATTAATCCTTTTATTCAAGCAGTATTAGATATTATGCCCCAGCTTGGGTTTCAGCAAGTAGTTCGTACTGGATTACAGTTAAAAGCGAACAAGATTATTGCCTCTGGAGTGGTTCTGACGGTAGGGTTCGTTGGAGAAAAAAAGGGTAATGTTGTCTATGTAATTGACATGGAAGGTGCGAAGCAGATAGCCTCTACTATGATGATGGGAATGCCGGTTCCTGAATTTGACGAGATGGCAGAAAGTGCGGTTTCTGAACTTTCCAATATGCTTTCTGCTAATGCAAGTATTCATTTTTCTGAAATAGGCATTCAAACAGATATATCTGTACCAGCATTGATGTATGGAGAAAATATTGAAGTCACTATGAATCAAAGTGATATCATATGTGCAGAATTTAATGTAGATGGGATTCAACTACAAGTAAATGTTTCATTAGAATAATTATCTGTTTTACATATAGAATAATCATACAGGGTATAAATATCATTAGCAAAAAATACCGAATAAAGCAAAAGTGCAGATAAAAACAAATAATATCCGTACTTAAACTATGACCTACAAAAGAGGTGAGCCTATGGAATGGATTGATATTGTAACAGCTATCATAGCGATTATGATATTAGCATTAGTTGTTTGGAGACAAATAGCAAGATATAAAAAAAGCGCAGGTAGTGGCTGTCAAGGAGGATGCGGTGGCTGCCAATGGAGCGACCAATGTTCTTCTCACGCACAAGATGAGAAAAAGGAAAAATAAATTGGCATACAAAAAGCATATCAAAAAAATGATATGCTTTTATTATTTGAGTGCGTTCTGGTTTAGTTTTGTGGGTCTTGTCTCATGGCTAAAATGGTTCTTTGGATTAAATCATCTAACTCCCAACCAAGCATTTCGGCACCATTTTTTATGACCTCTCTGGAACATCCTGCTGCAAAACTTGCTGATTTAAACTTTTTCTTCACAGAACTCAACTCCAAATCGCTTACGCTCTTAGAAGGGCGCATAAGAGCAGTTGCACCAATAAGCCCTGTTAATTCATCAGTTGCATAGAGTATTTTTTCCATTTCATGCTCAGGTTTGATATCGACAACGATGTTATAGCCGTGGCTGGCTGTTGCACGAATAATAGATTCGTCCAAGCCTTCTTCTCTCATAAGCTCCTGTGATTTTATGCAGTGTTGGTCTGGATATTGTTCAAAATCAAGGTCATGGAGTAGTCCGACAACTCCCCAAAAATCTTCTTCCTCCCCATATCCTAGCTCTTTTGCAAAATAACGCATAACACCTTCGACCACTTGTGCATGGCGCAAATGAAATGGGTCTTTGTTATATTTTATGAGCAATTCCCATGCTTCGGCTCTATTTGGTATTTTCCCCATAATATTCCTCCTTATCATAATCTTTTGTATCGTTATTATCATTGAGATAATTGGGAGTGGAGCGTATGAAACAAAGTTAAAAAGTGTTTCTTTACTTCTTCAAATGCTTTTTGACTATAGTTTGCAGGATACATTAAATATGCCTTTTGTATAGGAAGATACTCGCCCGCCAAAGCATAAAACTCAAAATATAAAACATGGTCATCAATTTCTCTAACAAGAGACAATTCTTCAGAAGTCAGTTCCTTTTTGAAATATGTACGAAAAATCGCTTGTTGCAGCCGTTTTTCAATGGTTTTATATTCTGCCAGAAACTGCTTTACGGGTCTAGTGATATCAGAAATATATGCCTCACTGCCATCATGAAGCAGGCATGCCAACTGAACACGCTTAGAATAGCCCCTTGCATTTGCCTCCAAACAACACTGGATACTATGCTGTGCAACAGAATAAAAATGCTTGATATGCCCATTGGCACGGCATAAAAAAGATAAGGCATGAGCAATATCTTCAATATTGATATCTTCTTCACGAGGTGATGTGGGTGTAAAATGTATCTTTGTATATGTAGAGATATAATCTTTTTTCATAAATTCACCTTATTTTCATTAAGAAATATTTTTTTCCTTGGGAACACTTAACCATTGTCACAGAAAAGTGTTCCCAAGTGAGAAAGACTGTCTTTTATTCCGTTAATTGCTGTAAACTATTTTTTGCGTTTGCATATTGGTTGGAATCTGGGTGATTCTCCACAATTCGGGAATAATACTGCTTTGCAGTTTCTATATCAGAATTGGATTCCGCTATTTTTCCTAAATAATAGAGAGCATCATCAATAAAATCATCATTGACAGTATATTTTAAGGAATTTTCTAAATAATTCTGTGCTTCCGAATAATTATGATTGATATAAGCACTCTTTCCCTTGGTATAGAGCTTATTTGCCGCTTTTGGGAAAGCAAGTTCTTTCATTTGCTGATACTGGGCTTTTTCTTCCTCGGAAAAACCTGTAGTATCTATCGCCAGTAAAGTTGCGGCGGCATCCTCATAATTATCATCATCCATAAAACTTTGTGCTGTTTGCATAGCAGTAATATTTTTTTGCAAATCTAATTGAATACGGTAACTCTCGTTTTCTTCTTTTAGAGCCGCAATTTGGGCATTTAATTCCTCTAACTCCTGTGAGGTACTGTTGGGGGAGGTTTCTTGTCCAGAAACCTTTTTTTGTAATTCTTGTATTTTTGTATTTTTTTGCTCATCTAATGCAGGCACAACTAATGTAAATACAACTATCACAGTACAGACGCATCCTAACAAAAAAGAAAAAAGCTGGCTTTTTCCGCCGGAGTTTTGTTTTTTATCATACCGCTTATAAGGGGCGGTTGCTACGCTAGGGTCTGTTTTTTTCAATTCCTTAGATTTCTTTTTTTGCGGCTTAGCATTTTTTTCTGAAACAGAAAAATTGATGCTTTCTGCATAATGCAGTGCTAGGGGATTGGCAATATCCCTTTTTAGCACAGACTCAATAAAATGCCTAGCACGGTCCAGATTATTTTCTTGGATACAGCATAGAGTCATAAGATTTTGTGCGGCAATAAAGTTTTTGTTAGAATCCATTGCTCTTTTCAGCTGAATAACAGCCAAATCCTCACTGCCTTGATGCAAATACCCAATGGCTTCGTTATAAGCACGAACAGCATCATTCCATTTTTCCATGGTGCGTGGATTTTTTTGCAGAATTTCCATATAGCCTACAGAAGGGTTATTTTCTGGCTGAATGGAGGAACTGATTATCCAATGCTTTAATGCATCTGCTATTTGCCCAACTTCACAATAAACCAAGCCCAATAAATTTCTTGCTTGAATATTGTCTTTATCAAATAAAACACTTTGCTCTAACGATTGGATTGCACCAGAAAGATTTTGTGCTTTTGCTTGCTTTAAACCACAGTTATACAAACGTATGGAAGAATTTCTAATTTTTTGATAGACATAAACATCCACGCCGCATTGAGGGCAGAGATATCCATGGCTTATGTGATAACCACAATTTAAACACTTCATCCCAATCTACTCCTTAGCTACGGTTACGCTTCGTTATTTCTATAGGCGTTAGTTGTATTTTTTGAGATATGCTGCAAAATATCTAAAATATCTTGAATTTCACTAGAACGAATAGAACTTTCCAGCGAATCCAGCTCTAGCATAGGTTGATATTTTTCCAATTCTTCTTTAAAATTAATCAAAATGATTCCCTCCTATATCTGAAAGATATGTTCTAAGTTTTCCTATCATATAAAGAGAACCGCAGCAAATCAGCACATCCTCAGGCGGTGTTAACTGTAGCGCAAGGGAATATGCCTGACCTATATCGGGATTTTTATAAACATTTCCTTGCCAATGGGATAATTCTTTTTCCAACTGTGCTACGGAAAGTTTTCTTTCATTATGCGGCTCAGTTAATACTATGGTTTTTACATAGGGAAGTATTGCCTGTACCATTTTATTATATTCCTTATCTTCCAATACTCCAAGAAGCAAGGTAATGTTTTTTGATGAAAAATAATGAATTATGGATGTCACAAGCATCTCAATGCCATCTACGTTATGGGCACCATCTATAATGACAGTAGGATTTTTTTGAATCAATTCCATTCTACCGTTCCAGCAAGCGTTTTTGATACCATTTAAAATAGCTTTTTCTGTAATAGAAATCCCTTGTGATTGAAGCACATGGCAAGCCAACAAAACAGCACAGCAGTTTTCAATTTGATAAGTGCCCAGTAGGGAAAGCGTGATGTTAGGGTAGGAAAAAAACTCATTGGTTACAGAAAAAACAGTTTGACTCAAATCCTGTTTCAAAACTTTTATGTGATTTTTTTTGACATAATATAGATGGGAACTTTTGTTTTTACAAATTTCCGCAATTTTATTATATACTACATCACTTTGAGAATACAACACTGTGGGCGAATTTTCTTTTATAATACCGCCTTTTTCCGAAGCAATTTCTTCAATGGTATTACCTAAATAATCCATATGGTCCATACCGATAGACATAATAAGACTTAACAGGGGAGCTTCGATTACGTTGGTTGCATCAAAACGGCCACCCAAACCCACTTCCAAAAGTACAATGTCTACCTGTTGCGCTGCAAAATAATGAAAAGCTACGGCAGTCAGAAGTTCAAACACAGTTGGGTGTCCTACAACATCTTCTTCAAGGGTTTTACAAAAAGGAATCAAATAAGCTACCTCTTGTGCAAATTCTTCTTTTGTGATGGGAACACCATTTACTTCAAAGCGTTCTGTATAATCTTCTAAATGTGGCGAGGTATAGACAGCAGTTCTATATCCCGCTTCTGTTAGAATAGACTTTAACATGGCACAAGCAGAGCCTTTGCCATTGGTGCCAGCTACGTGAATACAGCGTAATTTTTTTTCGGGATTTCCTATGGCGTCCAGTAATGCTTGTATACGCTCCAGCCCTAATCGAAAACCCAAAGGTGTAATTTGATTGATATATGAAATTGCTTCATTATATTGCAATAGATTCACTCCTAACTTTGGTATTTAAGAAATAATTATAGCATCCTTGGTGAAATGTGCAATAATATTTGGAAAGCTGAAAGAATTTTGTTTTAATATGTTGTGAGGATATTTGACAAAGGGGTAATTTTAAAATATGCTTTTATAAATAAAAAAATATGATATAATAACAACAGTCAGAAGCGTAGAACCTCGAACCCTGCGGGTTCTCAGTCATTTCGTATGCAATATGCCGTTCAAGCACAAGCAAAGAAAATCATGGTTTCCTTTTGTGCTTACTCGACATGGTTTCTTCGCTTGTATAATATACTATAACTATTGACAGATATTTAAACGGAGGAAAGAAAAATGGCAAAAAGAGCAATTCGTCTGAGTACAGATGATGTTTTAAGAAAGGTATGTAAACCTGTGAAGGAAATTACACCTCACATTATTACCTTGCTAGACGATATGGCGGAAACAATGTATGATGCAAATGGAGTTGGACTGGCAGCACCTCAAGTAGGTGTTTTGAAAAGGGTTGTAGTTATTGATGTAGGAAATGGCTTATTGGAATTAATCAACCCTGTAATTGTAGAAACAAAAGGCTCTCAAATCGGTGAGGAAGGTTGCCTTAGTATCCCTGGCTTTAGTGCAGAGGTAGACCGTCCCTCTTACGTTAAGGTAGAGGCACTAAACCGTCATGGTGAACCAATCGTTGTGGAAGGCACCGATTTATTGGCTGTTGCTTTATGCCACGAAACAGACCACTTAGATGGTATTCTCTATATTGATAAGGCATTAGAGCAGATGGAAGATGAAGAATAAAAACTGATTCCAATGCACAGGAGGAAAAAGAATGAAAGTAATATTTATGGGAACTCCCGAATTTGCTGTTCCTTCTTTGGAGAAGTTAGTACAGCATCATGAAGTACTTGCAGTTATAACACAGCCTGATAAGCCAAAGGGACGCGGAAAAAAAATGCAGTTTTCTCCTGTAAAAGAAGCTGCAATAAAATATGGTATTGAAGTGCTGCAACCTGAAAAAATCCGCAATGAAGAAATGATAGAAAAAATAAAGGCATATGAGCCAGATGTAATTGCCGTAGTAGCATTTGGGCAGATATTGCCAGAAGAAATATTAAACACACCAAAATATGGATGCATTAATGTTCATGGCTCTTTGTTACCTCAATATAGGGGCGCAGCTCCTATGCAGTGGTCCATCATTAATGGCGAGAAGGAAACAGGCATTACCACCATGTATATGGCAAAGGGGCTGGATAGTGGGGATATGCTTCTAAAATCAGTACTACCCATTACCGAGGAGGATACCTATGGCTCCTTATACGATAAAATGAAAGTGCTAGGCGCCGAGCTTTTAATTGAAACATTGGAAGGCTTAGAGAAGGGAACTCTTCAGCGTATAGAGCAAGAGCATGATAAGGCAACCTATGCCCCCATGATTACCAAAGAGACAGGGCATATTAACTGGAATACAACTTCTAGGGAAATTATATGCTTGATAAAGGGCTTAGATCCTGCCCCCAATGCTTACACAATTTATCAAGATGAGGTGCTAAAGATATGGAAGGCTGAGCCTGTAAGTATATCAGATAGTAGCATTGCAAACGGCACGATTGTATCCATCGAAAAAAGAGGCTTTGTTGTAAAAACTGCTGACGGTGGAATACTGGTTACAGAAGTACAGGCAAGGGGCGGAAAGCGTATGCCTGCCGATGCCTATTTGAGAGGGCATCACTTGGAGATTGGAACCATCTTGCAGTAAATTATCAGACAACATAACAACCTTTTCGTATGTAAATAAAAGACGAAAAAGATTGTTTGGAGGGATTATTTATGTATTTTGAATTTTTTATTATTGCAATGGCTTTAACACTGTATGCCCAGTATTGGGTAAATTCTACTTATAAAAAATTTTCTAAGGTACCTAACAGAAAAGGCTATACAGGGGCGGATGTTGCAAGAGAGCTACTAAACCGTGCAGGTATTTATGATGTTTCTGTTGAAATGGTAGGCGGACACTTGACAGACCATTATGATCCGTCATCCAAGGTATTAAGATTATCCCAAAGTGTATATGGCAGTACCTCAGTAGCTGCCTTAGGAGTAGCGGCACATGAAACTGGCCATGCCATTCAAGATGATACAGGATATGCGTTTTTAAGATTACGCAGCTGGATGGTACCCATTACCAATTTAGGTTCAAAACTTTCTATCCCGTTGATTTTTCTGGGAATGTTATTTACCAGCAATACAGGATATATGATGATGCAGTTAGGTGTACTATTATTTGGTGTTGCTATGCTATTTACCATTGTAACGTTACCTGTAGAATTTGATGCTTCTAACCGTGCGGTACAAATGCTAGGAGATTATAACTTTTTAGATGATGACGAATTGGGCGGAGCTAAAAAGGTGCTAAAGGCAGCTGCACTTACCTATGTGGCAGCAGCGGCTGTGGCTATTGCAAACTTCCTACGTCTATTGGCACTGTTGGGATTAGGCCGAAACCGTGATTAATGAAATTTTTTACAACAAAAAGACGATTTTTATGAAAATAAATTCGTCTTTTGTTTTTTTTACGCAAATATTGAAAGATATGACGAAAACTGTTGCGGGAAATCTACTCATCCTGTAAAATATAGAGTTAGAGATTCTTACTATTGTATATTGTATAAAAGTTTGCAGGGAAGGAAAAATAAAGAGAAAAATGGACAAAGTTCCTTAGCGGAAAGGTTATGATATGATACAAATTAATCCCAGAGAAGTTGCTGCACAAGCTCTTTTAGATATATTGCAAAATGGCGGTTACAGCAACATCACACTAAAACGTTTATTACGTCAAAATGGTGCAATGCCCCAAAAAGACAAAGGTTTTGTTACTGAGGTGGTAAATGGAACTCTAAGAAATATACTTTATATTGATGCAATTATTAACGATGTTTCTACGGTAAAGCCTGAAAAAATGAAGCCTTGGATATTGGCAGTACTAAGAAGTGCTGTATACCAAATCTATTTTATGAAAGTTCCTGATTCTGCGGCTTGTGATGAAGCTGTGAATTTAATAAAAGAAAAGGGGCTTGGAAAACTAACGGGATTTACCAACGGTGTTTTGAGAAACATTATTCGCAATAAAGAAAATTTACCAGTTTTATCGGAAAATTTCACTTATGCGGAAAAACTGTCGATACTTTATTCTCATCCGATTTGGATACTACGTATGTGGTTACATGAATTTGATGAAGAATTTGTGGAAGAACTATGCAAAAAAAATAATACAGCACCCGATGTTACCATTGCAGTAAATACTCTAAAGATTTCAGCTTCCCAGCTACAAAAGGAGCTAGAAAACCACGGTGTCGCTGTTAAGAGAGGAAATCACTGCAAGGATGCACTGCATCTATCAAAAACAGCAGATATTGCCTCACTTTCTTGGTTTGAAGAAGGTAGTTTCCATGTGCAGGATGAAAGCTCTATGGTTGCGGTAGAAATTTTAGACCCAAAACCCAATGAAAAGATTTTGGATATCTGTGCTGCACCTGGTGGAAAAAGTTTTTTAATTGCAGAAAAAATGCAAAATCAAGGCAAATTAATGGCCAGAGATATTCATGAGCATAAAGTAAAATTGATACAAGAAGGTGCTAATAGACTTGGACTTTCTATCATAAAAGCCCAATGTGCCGATGCTTCTTTAAAAGACCCTGATTGCATAGAGGCTTTTGATAAAGTATTGGTGGACGCACCTTGCTCAGGCTTGGGGCTGATACGAAAAAAACCTGATATTCGATTTAAAAAAGATGGCACCGATATGGACCAGCTGATACTCATCCAAAGAGAGATATTAGAGCAGGCGGCAAGCTATGTAAAAAAAGATGGCATTTTAGTGTACAGCACCTGCACCATTTGTAAAAAAGAAAATCAGAAAAATATTGAGTGGTTTTTATCGCAGCATAAGGAATATTATTTGGAAGATTGCAGGGAATTGGTACCTGGCACTTTAAAAGCGGATGTTGACCCAGAGGGTTGGCTTCGACTATTTCCTCATAAACATAATACGGATGGATTTTTTATTGCCCGTATGAGAAGAAAGGATTAAGAGTATGAAACGCTACGACATAAAATCTATCTCTTTAGAAGAAATACAAGCACTGCTTACCGATATGAAGGAAGCTCCTTTTCGAGGGAAGCAGATTTTTAGTTGGCTACATGGAAAACAATGTACTCGTTTTGATGAAATGACGAACTTATCCAAAGCATTACAGGCGAAACTTGATGAAAAAGCGGTTATTTTAAACGCAAAGCAAGTAAAAAAGCTTGTATCCCAAGTGGATGGCACTATAAAATATCTTTTTGAATTAGGAAACGGTTCTATCATTGAAAGTGTCTTAATGCGATATGGATATGGAAATACAGTCTGCATTTCAACCCAAGCAGGATGCCGAATGGGCTGTACTTTCTGTGCTTCCACGCTAGATGGCGTAGAAAGAAATTTAACAGCAAGTGAGATGCTTTCTCAAGTATATGAAATTCAAAAGGATATTGGGGAACGTATTTCTGGTGTTGTACTTATGGGTAGTGGAGAACCTCTGGACAACTATGAAAACGTACTGAATTTTATACGGCTCATCAATCATCCTATGGGGTTACAGATTGGGCAAAGGCATATCACCTTATCCACTTGTGGTTTGGTGGAAAAAATGTATCAGCTGGCGGAGGAAAACCTGCAAATTACCCTTGCCGTTTCTCTCCATGCGCCAAATGATAGCATACGAAATCAGATTATGCCTATTTCTAAAAAATATTCCATGGAGGAATTGTTGGCAGCGTGCAGAGCATATATTGAAAAAACAAATCGCCGTATCACCTTTGAATATGCATTAATACAAGGAGTAAATGATACGGAAGATTGTGCCAAAGAATTATCTACAAAGTTAAGGCATATGCTATGCCACGTAAATTTAATACCTGTAAATTCCGTAAAGGAACGTAACTATATAAAAAGCAGTCAAGAAAGAGTGGAAAAGTTTGCTGCCATATTGCAGCAACACGGAGTAGAAACAACAATACGCAGAAAACTAGGCAGCGATATTCATGCTGCTTGCGGTCAATTAAGGAGAGGGTATGCTAAACCAAAGCCCGAAATAACTTGACGCAGGGGGTGCAAAATGCGAGCATTAGGTAAAAGTGTAGTTGGGATGTGTCGAACAAATAATGAGGATGCCATATATTTCCCAAAATCAAAAGATTCTAAGTACAATGTATACATTGTGGCGGATGGTATGGGCGGCTGTAACGCAGGAGAAGTTGCCAGTTCTACTGCTGTTAAATCCTTTTTGGAGTATCTGGAACAAAAAAGAAAAGTTGGAACAGATGCCAATAGGGAAATTCTAGATACCTTGGTGGAGGGTGTTGCCTATGTCAACCAAAAGGTATATGAAAAATCCCAAGAATCACCTGATTTTTGGCAGATGGGCACTACATTTATTGTAGCAGCTATTGACGAGAATAATAAATTGTATATTGTATACGTTGGAGACAGTCGTGTCTACTTACTGCACGGAGAAGAACCGATTACACAGCTCACAACAGATCATTCTTATGTGATGGAACTGGTTCGTACTGGAAATATTTCACTGGAGGAAGCCGCAGTGCATCCAAAGCGTAATTTAATTACCCGTGCCATTGGTATACGGGAAACGGTTGAGCCTGATTCTGTCATTGTTGATGTGAAAGAGGGCGATTTTATACTGCTTTGCTCTGATGGCCTTTCCAATATGCTGACAAACCTTGAGATTGAATCCATACTAAAAGAAGAAATTGATTTGCAGCAAAAAGTTGACAAAATGATAAACTTAGCCAATGAAAAAGGCGGGTTTGACAATATATCGTTAGTTTTGATAGAACGCTAGGAGGTGTACAAGAATGCTGGAAAACGGCATGGTTTTAAGTGAGCGCTACGAAATTATTGAAAAAATCGGTTCCGGCGGAATGGCGATTGTATTTCTTGGTAAGGACAAGAAATTAGAGAGATATGTAACAATTAAGGTATTAAGAGAAGAATATGTGGGAGATGAAGATTTTATTTCCAGATTTCGTTCTGAGGCTTGTTCTGCAGCCAGATTATCTCATCCCAATATTGTCAGAGTATATGATGTAGGGCAGGATGGTTCCATTTATTATATTGTTATGGAATATGTGCATGGAGATACTCTAAAAAAAGCAATCAAAGAAAAAGCACCTTTTGATACAAAATCTACCATCAATGTGGCAATTCAAATGGCATCTGCTCTTTCTCATGCCCATAAAAACCATATCGTACATAGGGATATTAAACCGCAAAATATTTTGGTAGGGACAGACGGTATCATCAAGGTTACGGATTTTGGTATTGCTCGTGCTGCTACAGCTTCCACCATGACCACAACGGCAAATGCCGCAGGCTCTGTTCATTATTTCTCTCCTGAGCAGGCAAGAGGCGGATATGTGGATGAAAAAAGCGATATTTATTCCTTGGGAATTACCATGTTCGAAATGGTGGCAGGGCAAGTACCCTTTCAGGGAAATAATTCCGTAGCCATTGCGTTAAAGCATATCAATGATGAATTGCCTGATATTAGACAATTTAACCCCAATGTTTCTAAAAGTTTAGAGGGCATTATTCGTAAAGCAACACAAAAAAAAGCAGATGAAAGATATCCCAATATCGATTTAATGTTAGATGATTTATTAAAAGCAAGAACAGATTCGAATGGAAGCTTTTTACAAGAGGCCTCTACTGCAAAAGCCAATGAGGAAACAACAGAGAAAAAGGAACTGGACTTCATATCAAATGTAGGAGCAAAAAAGCCAAAATCCAAAATTGAACCAGCCATAGCAGTTGCTTCCACACAAAAAGCTAAGACAGATAACTTGCCTAAATCAATATCTGCAAATGAAAAAAAAGAAAACTTTTTAAATAAAATCAAAGTATCTAAAGATGACAGCTTTGAAAAAGAGTATGAGGCCAATCCATTCCAAAAATCAGGCGGTGAGACAAAACCTATGGCCAAAAGAAGAAATCCAAAATTGGAAAGCGAATATAGCAGTGAAATAGAAAAAAGCCAAGAGAGAAAAGTAATTATTGCTGCAATCATTACTGCACTGATTATTATATTTGGAATCAGTGCGTTTGGAATACATTTATTGGGTGGTACAGGCGCATTGTTTGGTGGCAGTAAGGAGGTTTCTGTTCCTTCTTTCGAAGGGCAAACCTTCACCTATGCGGAGTCTGTTGCTGAAGAGCTTGGTTTAAAATTGGTAAAAGAGGGCGAGGATTATAGTAAATTCTATGCCGAAAACTATGTTATTGATCAGTCTGTTCCCGAGGGCAAAAAGGTAAAAAAAGGCACCGAAATAGGTGTTAAAATAAGCCTTGGGCTTTCTTCTGAAGATATGCCCAATGTAATTGGTAAAAGCGAGAAGGCCGCTATTGAAAGAATAGAAAATTTAGTAGGCGCTAAGGTAAAAGTTGAGTATGTGTTCGATGATGAGATTGCTGTTGGAACAGTAGTGGACCAAAGTCCATCTTCTGGCTCAAAAATTACTGCTGAAAGTGCCATTCAGATTATGGTAAGTAAAGGTGCAGAGTCTAAACCTATCGCTGTTCCTAATGTAGAAGGATTGCCTGAGGCACAGGCCAAGAGTTCCTTAACGGCATTGGGATTTGTTATTGGAAGTGTGACACCAGCAGAAAGTAGCCAAGTTCCAAAAGGCAATGTCATTACCCAAACGGTACCCGCAGGACAAGAACTTGCTAAGGGAAGCGTTGTAGGGCTTGTGATAAGCTCAGGACCTCCTGCAAAAGAGGAAACACCTGCAACAGAAAATACGGATACTACTTCATCAGATAATCAATCTTCTACACCGCCAGCAGAAAACGAGGCTTCTAGCACAAGAATGTTTAGCGTTAGTGCCCCATCTGGTGCAGAAGGCACACTTCAAGTTAAAATTATTAAAAAAGGAAGCGACGGCACTACAGTGGTAATGAATTCTGCGAAAGATGCCAGTGAGTTCCCATTTATTGTAAGTGTTACGGGTTCAGGTACGGCAAAAGTAGAGTGTTACATTGATGGAGCCCAGCAGTGGAGTGAAAGCGTTAATTTTTCAGAGGGTGGATATTAGAAGGTGGATATTAAATGATCAAAGGAGTAATTTTAAAAGGGATAGGCGGATTTTATTATGTAGACACAGAGGAAGGTATTTTTGAATGCCGTGCGCGTGGTATTTTTCGCAAAGAAGGTATTGTGCCAACGGTAGGAGATAATGTGGAGATTACTGTACTGGATGCATTAGATAAAAAAGGAAGTTTGGATACTATTTATGACAGAAAAACAGAGTTGATACGACCCAAAGTTGCCAATGTAAATCAAGCAGTCATTGTATTTGCTGCCAAAAATCCAAATATCAATATTGATTTACTAGATCGTTTTTTAATTCTGGCAGAGGAACAGGGGCTTGATATTGTAATCTGTATCAATAAAATAGATCAAGACTTAGAAAAAAATTATGAAAGAATAGCCAACCTCTATAAAACCATCGGATATCCTGTTGTCTGTACCAGTGTGGAGAAAAAAATAGGCTTAGAAGAATTATGCCGTATGCTGGAACATAAAATTTCTGTTTTTGCAGGACCATCTGGAGTAGGGAAATCCAGCTTAATCAATGGTATGTTTCCCGCACTTCAATTAACCACAGGAGAGATTAGCCGCAAAATACAAAGAGGGCGGCACACAACCAGGCACGCAGAATTGATACAAGTGGAACACCAAAGCTATATTGTGGACTCTCCTGGGTTTACTTCCTTACAGCTTTCCCACATTGCACCAAAAGATTTGCAGTACTATTTCCCCGAATTTGCTCCATTTTTAAATCAATGCTATTACACAGGGTGCTGTCATATTCATGAGCCGGATTGTGCAATCAAAAAAGAGATTGGTGTATCCATTGGACAAGAACGATATCAACGCTACACCGTATTATACCAAGAATTAGTGCAGGAATTTGAAAGGAGAAAATAAAAAATGAATATATCTTTATCACCATCTTTGTTATCAGCTGATTTTGCAAAAGTAGGTGAACAGCTTACAATTTTAGAAAATGCGGGCACACCATACCTTCATTTAGATGTTATGGACGGAGTTTTCGTACCCAATATTTCTTTTGGAATTCCTGTTATAAAAAGTATCAGAAAAGCATCCAATATGATTTTTGATGTGCATCTTATGATTGTGAATCCTGAAAAATACGTTGATGAATTTAGAGCAGCAGGTGCAGATATTATTAATTTTCATGTGGAGGCAACAGATGACCCTAGTGGAGTTATCCAAAAAATTAAATCTAGCGGTGCAAAAGCAGCAATTACTTTAAAACCCAAAACTCCTGTATCTGCTATTGAACCATATTTGGCTGATATTGATATGGTATTGGTGATGACAGTGGAGCCTGGTTTTGGCGGGCAAAAGTTTATGGAAGATCAGATGGATAAAATTAAAACCTTAGCTCATATCCGTGAGGAAAAGAAATTGGCATTTGATATTGAAGTAGATGGAGGAATCGGGCTTGATAATGTTTCTGCAGTGATTCAAGCAGGGGCAAATGTAATCGTTGCGGGTTCTGCAGTATTTGGTGCGGAAGATATGGCTAAGCGTGTGAAGGATTTTATAAAAATTTTTGAGGAGCATCAGCAAAAATGAGAGCTGTTTTATTTGGAAGTGCTGAAATTAAAGATTATTCCATATGCAGACAATATATTATGCCGGATGATATCATAATTTGTTGCGATGGAGGAATGAATCACACCAAGCAATTAAATATCATACCTAATTATATTCTGGGTGATTTCGATTCTGTGAAAAGCGAAGTTTTTCAATACTATCAAGAGCTTGGGATAAAGATACAGCAGTTTCCCACACAAAAAGATGAAACAGATATGCAGCTTGGATTAAATTTTGCTGTGGAACTAGGAGCAGATGATATTATTATATTTGGAGGAATTGGCAGCCGGTTTGACCATACCTTAGCCAATGCTCATCTATTGCTGCGCCTATTAAAAAAACAAGTGAGAGGCCGCTTAATTAATGAACATAACTGTATTGAAGTAATTGATAAGCCAACAAAATTTTATGGTAAAGCAGGAGATTTGATTTCTATTATACCTCTATCCATGGAAGTAAGCGGCATCACGCTTTGCGGCATGAAATATCCTTTGCACGACAAAAGGCTGACGATTGATGATGATTTGATCGCTGTCAGCAATGTGATGCTAGGAGATGAGGTTGAAGTTAAAATTAAAGAAGGCTATTTGTTTGTGATACAAACGAAAGAGTAGCCAGATTTCTTGTTTCTTGCGGTTTATAATAAATATATTTAGCAACAATCAGAAAAAAGCAAATAAGCTCCTGTTGCAAGGAGTATTATGGCCGCAAGAAATCCCCACCAGGGAATGATGATAACAACCAACATACCACTGCCAACAGAAAACAAAACAAGTCCCAATGTTTTTTTCTGTATACATGAAATGTTTCTTTTGCACCGATTTAAATTACATTTTCTTTTCATGAAGATTCTCCCAGAGACTTTTCTTGTTAGCAGTATATTCCAGCAGTAGGGAATATGTGCCATGGGAAGGGGATATTGCTGTGTTGATTGTAGGTATAAAAGTTGGATACAAAGAAAAAGATGTGCTTAAATATGCTTAAAAAGAAAGGGGATAATTAGAATGAAGAAATTTATCAAGGCATCAGCGGTAGCCTTCTGTGTTTTAGCGTTGATGACTACATCTCAAAGTGCTTATGCAAAAGGATTTAATCTGTCTTACAACGGAATACCTGTAACATCGACAGTCTCTAGTGAAATTGTTAATGATAGACTTCTCGTACCTCTGAGAGCTATTGCAGATGCAATGGGATGTCAAACAAACTACGATTCAGCTACAAAACAAATCACTGTAAAAAAGAGTGAAACAGTTGTCACTATGTGGCAAGGTACATCTAAAGCTTCTGTGAATGGTGAAACTGTTTTCATGGATACTATGCCTATTACAAAGAGTGGAACAGTTTTAGTACCTGTAAGATT
>JAAYQI010000060.1 GCA_012519385.1 Candidatus Epulonipiscium sp. | reverse complement strand
CTCTGTCACCTACTTTATGATTTTTTACATTCTCGCCTACTTCAGCAATAACACCCAAGAACTCATGTCCTGGTATAAAAGGAGGTTTTACCCAAGATGGCTGTGTTTCATCCCCCCAGAACATTGCCGCACCATGCTGGCATTTTAAGTCACCTGCACAGATACCGCAGGCCTCAGTTTTGATAATTATATCATCAGGTCCGCATTTTGGTGTAGGATAATTCATTTCCAAGCGATAGTCACCTTTTCCATAGGCTACCAATGCTTTCATTGTTTCTGGAACTTTACTCATGTCAATCATCCTTTCTCTTTTGAAATCCTTCTTCTTTTTTCATAGTTTACTGTATGACTATCATTTATGCATGGTTTGTTCGGCATACACAGCATAAATGTATTACCCTCTAATTCTTTCTCCTGTAGCAGGATCAAAAAGGTGGGTTCTTTCCCCATGGAATACTAATTGAACCATCTGTCCCTTTTCATAGTATACGTCTTCGCTGGTAGTCATGCTCAAAAGCATATCTCCAACTCGCACACCAATTCTTTTTTCATCTCCAAGGTTCTCATATAACGCAACAGGAATTTCTGTGCCTTCCACCTTTGTTTTAGAAATCATAACGTCTACAGGACGTACACCCAATGTTACTTTCATACCATCTTTTACAACTGTATTGTATTTCACAGGTACCGCCACCTGTAATTCACTACCTTCAAAGGTAAAGAAGAATTTATCTGCATTTTTCCGTATGGTAGAAGCCAATAAGTTCATTGGTGGTTCTCCGATAAAGCCGGCTACAAACTCATTTACAGGGTCATCGTATACCTCAAGAGGTGTACCCATCTGCTGAAGCTCACCGTCTTTCATGATAATAATACGGTCAGCCAAAGACATTGCCTCCATCTGGTCATGGGTTACAATGATAGTAGTACATTTGATTTCATGATGCATACGCTTAATTTCCTGTCGCAGACTTTGACGCATTTTACCATCCAAGTGGCTTAGCGGCTCATCCAGCAACAATAATCCAGGGCGTCGTACAATGGCTCTGGCAATGTTTACACGCTGTTTCTGTCCTCCAGAAAGTGCAGGAGGTTTCATATCCAGCAAATCATCTATCTTTAAAAATGGAGCAACATAGTCAATAGCGGCTTTAATCTCTGCGTCGCTTTTTTTCTTTGCTCTCATATTAAAAGCAAGATTTTCGTATACCGTCAACGGAGGATACAGTGCATAATCCTCAAATGCCAACCCAATATTTCTGTCTTTGGGCATCAAATCATTAATGCGTACGTTCCCAATATAAGCATCTCCACTTGTAATTTCCTCCAAGCCTGCTATCATACGCAATGTAGTAGATTTTCCGCAGCCAGATGGTCCTAATATTCCTACAAATTCGCCGTCTTCACAAGTAAAGGATAAATTTTTTACTGCGAAGTCATTTTCTTTTTTCTTTTGGAACCATTTTTTCTCACCGTTGTCATAACGTTTATAAATATTTTTTAAAACTAATTGAGCCATTTTTTCACCCCCTTGCTGCCAATGGTTCTTTGGTAGTATAACGCTGCATATTGCTTCTTGTCACAAATTCTTCTGTTTCGCAATCAAAGAAGATTGCATTTTTCATATTAAACCAAACATACACATCTTGGTCTAGTGTTGCTCTTGTATCATTTGGAGCAATCAAGCGAATATGTTCCTCTCCTACGGCTACTGTCATAATTACCTTGTTGCCGATTGGCTCATTGGCATATACCGTTCCTTTCAGCCAGCCTTCTCCTTGGTTCTTAAAAGAAAACTTAACATCTAAGCCACGGATTCCCACATCAAAGCATTTTTTACCGCTAACCTTTAAATCTGCTGTAGCGTCTTCTTCTACTATTAAATCTACACCTGCGCCTCCATCACATTCAAATGCGTGTAGCACAGCTTTTTCGCCATCAGAAACCATTTCCGCACGGAAAATGTTAATTTCAGGCTCTCCAAATAACTTGGCAACAAATTCATTGCAAGGTGTATAATACATTTCTTGTGAAGTACCAATCTGCACAATCTTTCCTTCGTTTAAAACAGCGATTCTGTCTGCCAAAGACATCGCTTCCATATAATCGTGGGTTACATAAATTGTAGTAGAATTAAAAGAACTCTGCATTTCCTTTAATTCACCACGCATGAAGTGTCGCAGTTTTGCATCCAAGTGTGCCAAAGGTTCGTCCATCAAAAATACATTTGGATTTCGCACCAAGCAACGGCCAATGGCCACACGCTGTCTTTGTCCATTGGAAAGCTGGCTTGGTCTTCTTTCCCAAAGATGGTCAATCTTCATCATCTTTGTAACACGTTCTACTTCTTTTCTAATATAATCTTCATCTTTTTTATACAGCTTGCTTCTCATAGGGGAAGCAATGTTATCATATACAGTAAGATGAGGATATAAAGCATAATTTTCAAATACCATGGATACATTACGGTACATTGGCTCCACTTGGTTTACAATTTTATCACCAATCTTTACCAAGCCTTCTTGTGGAAATTCAACACCCGCAATGGTTTTTAGCAAAGTAGTTTTACCTGCACCAGCAGGGCCAAAAAGAACAAAAAATTCATTATCCTTTACTTTTAAGCTGACATTATCCAAGGCAACTTTTTTTCCGTATTTTTTTGTGATATTTACTAATTCTATCTGTGCCATTTTGTCACCCCTATTCTATATTCTCTTTTGTTAACCTTTTACAGCACCGAAACTTAATCCACGAACCAAGTGCTTTTGGATAAAGAGACAAGCAATAATCTCAGGCAATACCGCAATTACGGCAGCCACAGCAACTTGTCCGTAGTGTACTGTATCACTGGCAATATAGCGAAGGGAAGTGATTGTAATGGTTTGAATTTTAAATCCGCTCAGTACCAGTGGGAATGTAAATGAGTTCCATGCGAAGATAAAAGCAAGAAGACCCGATGCAACCAATCCTGGCTTAATCAGTGGCAATAATGTTTTGAAAAATACATCAAACCATTTATACCCATCCAACTGAGCAGCCTGCTCCACCTCAACACTGATATCTTCAAAATATCCTCTTACAACCCAGATTAAAAGCGGCATTGTAATCAACTGATATACCCAAATCAATCCCAAATAAGTATCATACAAATGTATCTTTTGAAAAATAAGGAACACTGGAAGAATAACCATAATCTCTGGAGCAAATTTAAAGGAAAGAATTTGGAATGCAATATCTTCTTTTTTCTTAAAATCATATCTTGCCAAAGCATATGCCGCCGGTACACCTGCAATGACGGTCAGTAAAACTGCACCTCCCGAAACAATGAGGTTTTGAAAAAATGCCTTAAAATAATCTGTACCTATTAATACTGCTCTATAATTATCCAATACAGGTGTAAATTTAAAAATTGTATTATACATCTGAGCATCGGATTTAAAAGAACACATAACCATCCATATTAAAGGGAATAAAGCAAACAGGGCATATAATGTAAGTCCTAGG
>JAAYQI010000059.1 GCA_012519385.1 Candidatus Epulonipiscium sp. | reverse complement strand
TATTGGTGATTTGCCAGAGGAGTTTGATGAGGAAGAAAGAGTGTCTGTTCGTAAAAAAAGAAAAAAGAAACAGCCTGCAGAAGCAGATTTTTTCCCAGTAGAGAAGATTGAAAATGGTATCTGCTATTTGAAGGATATGGTAGATACCAGAGAAATCGAGAAAAAAGCATATATTACAGTTTACGAAAAAACAGAGTGTGATGATTTAGCAGGATACATTGCTGATGACTTTGGGTTGATTGCAGACAGTATTATGTTGCATTACTCTGATGAATGGTTAGAAAAAGTTATTTCCTGCTATAAAGAAGCAATCATACCATGCGGGAAGCTTTAAGAGGAGGCTACGGAAGGTGCGAAAGGAATTTATCATTGATGGTAGACGATTTTCAACTGTGAGAGGCTTCTATGATGAGGTGGAGCGTGTGTTTACTTGTGGTCTGCATTGGAGGATCGGACAAAATCTGAACGCCTTTAATGATGTACTTCGAGGAGGATTTGGACAACATTCATATGGAGAACCAATACACATAAAATGGCTGTTTTATGAAAAGAGCCTGCGTGATTTAGGAAGTGAAAATGTAAATGCAATTACAGAAATCATTTTAGATACAAATAATTCTGGGCATGACTGTACTTTGGAGCTGCTTTGATAAGTAGAGAAATAGTTATAAAAGTAGTTTAAATTTTATAAAAGAATTCAAAGCAATTAAGGAGGGAGCAATATGGGATTAGACATTTATGCAGGGACATTGACCCGATATTATGCGCATAACTGGAAAAGTGCTGTTCAACAATGGGCAGAAGAAAACGGCTATGCCTTTCAAAAAATCACACCAGATGGTGCGGAAGTTGATGATGAGGAAGAAATGAGTCCTGCTGAAGTACAGGAAATTGTGGAAAACTGGCGTGATCAGATTCTGGCAGCAATTACAGCACCGGGACATAAGCCTTATACACCATGGACGGAAGATAACGAAAAGCCTTATTATACTGATAAACCAGACTGGGATGCTTTTGGTGCTATGTTGTTGGTAGCCGCTTGCCATTCATACGAAGAACCTGTACCTGATAAAGTGGAGAAAGATTGGGACTTCATGGAGCATCCCATCATTGCCCGCCTTTCAGAAGACAAGGAACGAATATGGTCTTTGTTTCTAGGTGCAACATTATGGATTCCTATCTCAGATGCTTTTCTATTTCAAGCACCTTTGCCAACAGAAAATGTAGCTGCCATTGGTACTATGGGCGGCTTAAAAAAAGAGCTAGAACGATTGAATGCTCTAGCATGGCAGGCTGATGAGAACACGATTCTAAGTTGGCTTGATACAGAGGGGTATCCAGTTGATGGTTCGATCGATTTGGATGGTCAATATAGCAAAGCGGATATTCCAGAACATACCCAGTATAGCACGGAATCACTTGCGAAGTTTGCCTTTTCTATGTTCTGGCAAGCAATACAGTTTGCGGAGAAGCATCAGGTGCCCATTTTGCTAGATTATTGAAGATTCGTTTGGAGGTGGATAGGGTGGAACAAAAACGTCCGGTAGATATATTTCATGAAGCCTTAGACTACCTGTGGAATGGTCTTGGTCTGGAGGAAAAGGGATGGAAGCGTCTGAAAAAGGGCGACTTCAAAAAGAGGATGAAAAATGGACTGACATATCATATATGGTTTGATCGGAGTCACTACAACTACATTGACTATGAAATCGGTCATGGAAATGTGGAGGTGGGTTTCACCTGTATCATAAAGCAGGGAGATGATAGGCTCTACTCTTTCAAAATAAAACCAACAACAGGCGGTTCGTTCTTTCGGATGCTGACAGAGGATCTGCGGCTGGACATTGGGCTATTGGACACCTTTCTGCCTCTGATTAAAGCCCACTACCTCGACTTTATTGACCACTTTGAAGTAGACCCCACAGAGGCATTACAGCTGGTCTGCACTCCCTTCACAGAGGCGGAGGATTACAGCTGGTATATCCATGTGCGAGAGCAGATGGTGGAACGGTATGGAACGGCTGAGCAGCTGGCAGAGTACCGACATCAGACGGAATTGCGTGGAACGCCGGAGCAAAAGGTGCGCCATTGGATGGGAAAACAAATCTTCTATTTCTCTCATGGCAGCGATGTGAACCATGTTTGGGCTGCAAGTCGTACCGTAGAAGAATTGGATGCCATTGTAGAGCGTTTTATGATGGCAAAAAAACGATATGATACATGGAATGAAGAAGATGAAGCTGCCTATCAACTTTATCTTCAGGAGCAGGATATAGAAAAACGAACTTATCGAACATGGTATTTGATTGCCAATCCTCGTAATTTACCGAAAGAGTTCGTTCAACAAGAGTTGGAGTTCCGTTTTAAGTTATTCTCTGAGAGAAAGAAGGAAAAGAAATGAGTGGAGAAGTTTTTCAGCAGAATTTAGATGATAAGAAAGGTTCTCGTCCTGGCGGTCCTTTTATCATACAAATGTTATTCAAAGAACAGGTTGAAATGCCGAAGCAAGAACAAATATTGGACACTATGAAGCGTCATATTGGTAAAGTTGATTGCTTTTGCTGTGATGAAAAAATGGCAGGCGTTGCTGCTTTGGGACATATAGCTGAGTTTCAAGATGGGAAATCTCCTGTGCAGCTTTTTCTCATGGGATGTTCCAGCTTTGAAGGCAAAAGCTTTGATGCGTTTTTGAAAAGCCAAATGTGGGACTGTCAAAATGACAGAGATCGTATTTTTGAGGAATGTCAGTATCAGGTGATGGCAACGGATATGTTGGCAGGTGCATTGGCTGCTCAGGAACGAGCTGATTTGGATATGGATTTTACGGAGGCTCTTGCGGAACTGTTTCCAACATGCGAGGCTTTCTATTTTCAAAACAGCGGTAAATTGTTTTTGGCTGAAGATGTAAGAAATAATCAAATTTCTGGATATGACCGCTTCATTCGTTTTGGTGTCAATGTGCGTTTTTTCAATATAGAGGGAACGGAGGATATGCTCATTGATACAGTTGGCATGAATACATTGTATTTGCCAGATCTTCAGTATCATTTTCATGATGTAGATCCAAACTGGATTGTAAACCACGCATATAATGTTGCTTCCTATATTTTGGAAAATAATAATCCAATCCAAGATGGAGAAACGGTTGATGGTATGGTAAACGGAAGAATGAGCAGTCAGATACAGTGGAAATGCCAGTACGAGGAAGCCTTGATTCAACCTGTGAGGGAAGTTATAGATATCCATATGGGAAACTATGCTTCAGGTGGACGTTGAAATATGAAAGATATCGTATTGCTTTGATGAAGGTGATATTTTGAACGGTAAAATTTTATTTTTTGATGAATGGAAAAATTTTAATGTTTCGTTAAACGAAGAAATAGAAAGTCGAAAATTAACTGAAAAGCAAAAAGAAGAATTTTATAAAAATGGTGAGTTTGATAAAAAATATGATGCTTTTCTAAAAGAATTTTTGGGGACCATTACAGGTACCATAGCAAACTATATGAGTACATATCATATAGAGAAGAAACAAGAAAATGATAAAAACTATAACCATATGGAACAAATATGGGGAGAAGGATTTGATTTATATAGTTTTTATCTTGATAGTATATCAGAATTTAGAAATTCTCTATTAAATTATTTAGATCAGTACTATACGGTTGATCATTCCACGAAAGGAATAGTAGTTTTTAAAGTGCTTACTTGCTTGCAGGGGAGAGCTATACAAATTGGTAATGAAATACTTGTTTTATTGAGAAACGGATATGCAGATGGAGCATATGCTCGTTTTAGAACTATGTATGAAATATGTGTGCTTGCACATTTTATATCAGATCAAGGTGATGAATGTGCAAAGGCGTATATAGAATACAATGGGGATTGGTATGATTGGGCTGGGAAATTTATGTCTAATTCCAAAAAACATTATACATTTAATGATATTGAAAAGGAATGTAAAGTCAATCTGCAGCCTTGGAAAGCCGAATATAAATTATCGAATAAATTAGTTCATGCTTCCTCTCAAGGAACATTCTCAAGATTATCGCTAGAAGGAGATTTTGTTGATATTCCAATAGGTCCAGTAGACTCTGGTATTGTTACTCCTGCAACCAATTCTTTAACTACATTATTTGAAATCAATAAAGTGTATTTTAGTACAATTCCAGATCCTATTGTGAATTTATGGATATTGGCACTTCAAAAAATAAAAAATGAGTGCTGTAATAAATTTATGGAGTTGGAAAAACTTCATTTTCCAGACAAGAAATAATAAGATTATTATAGTACAGGGGAGAATATCCTCTGTATTTAGTTTGTGGAAAAAACG
>JAAYQI010000058.1 GCA_012519385.1 Candidatus Epulonipiscium sp. | reverse complement strand
TTAAATATGAAAAAAACAGCCTTAGCACAATCAAAACATATTTCTTTGCTACAACTTTTTGAAAAAGATTTTATTAAAATATATCACCACATGATTCCATCTTGTAAAAAAGATTTGCTTGCCTTGGTGCCTACCATGTTTCATAAATGGTATACTACTTCTTTACTGCAAGAAACTGTACTTACCCCCGCAAATATCATATCTTTTGATATTCAAAAAAAGGGAGAACCGCAAACAGTATATGCATACACCATAGCAGTAAATAAAAATCATACTGCAGCTCCAAAATTTTCCTATCGCCTGCTCTCCTATTCCTTACAGCAGCATCCTTTGCTGATGGATTTGCAGAAGCTGGTGGAATACTGCACGCCAGATATATCAGTAGATGAAGATGGCTTCTTTTTTGAGGAGGATAAAAACAACTTGCTTCCCCTCCTTTCTCAGCAAGATACCTTTTATCTGGAATATTTAATGCTCTTGGCTTGGGAACTGCAGCTTATACAAGAACTCCCCTCCTTGTATATTAATAAAATACAAAGTACACCAAAAGGGCATACTTTTTTTGAAGGAGATACAAAAAAAATATTGTTGGAAGCCATTGATGCAGGGCTTTCCATTACCGCTGATAAATTTAACTTGTTTATGCATATGGAGGAAGAATTTCTTACGGCGGATACTTTTCGTACTTATCTTTCCACAGGAAAGGATATTGACCACATTTTTATTGATTTATATTCTTATGTGAATGTGGATATCGAAACTGTTTGGAACCATTCTGCTACACAAAATGTTTCAAAGGAAGAATCCTCCATACTTTCTTCCTTATTTTTTCTAAGCATTGTGTTAGACAAGTGGTTTTTAATACCCTTTGGTACGTATTTTCGCATCATTCAGCCGTTACACTGCACTCCTTACCGTTTTGTACGAACCATTAATAACTTGGCAAATATGCTTGTAGTGCAGTCTGATGTGTCTATGGAGCTTTTCACTCCATGTACCTATTACGATTTGTCTCCTCTTGGAGAAGCACTATATGCCAATGCCGCAAAACAAAAAAACATACAAGAGCTTCCCGCCTCATTAACCTTTACTGATATCATGGCGGCATTATCTTATAATTTAAATACACAAGCCATTGAAGAAAATATTACTTCCTCTCTGGCGCAACATATGATTTATACATTTAAAATAAAATTTGCTCAGGATAAACGTTACTGGCGAACCATGGAAATCAGCTCCGCCATTTCTCTAGCTGAAATGTGCCGAGATATTAGTGCTGCATTTTCCATTGATTCTGCGGAAGACTATACTGTAATTGTGAAAGATAAAAATAATTTTCCAGTCATATACCGTCCTGCACACTCAAAAAAATCTGTCAATAAAGCAGAACAAACTCTACTGGAAAACTTGCACCTAAAGGAAAAGGATATCATCACCTTTATCCCTA
This sequence comes from Candidatus Epulonipiscium sp., assembly GCA_012519385.1. Taxonomy (GTDB): domain Bacteria; phylum Bacillota; class Clostridia; order Lachnospirales; family Anaerotignaceae; genus JAAYQI01. The sequence goes on along the minus strand of JAAYQI010000058.1, from coordinate 2,464 downwards.
GCAATGATAGGAATTCTAGCTTGATGTTAGAGCTAATTTCCATTAGCTTCTCAAATCCTCATGTAATCTATCCTCGTATCATAAAGCAAAGCAAATGGATTTCTAAGGAGGATATGACAGATGATTTATTTTAAGCAAAAGTGAACTACATCATGCATTTATACTTTAATGATGTTTTTAAATGATATTTTAGATACTTTTTAGAAAGGAAGGCATTATTATGAATAGTCAACTCATGCATCAGCACGGCGGAGATTTAGATAGTATTCAGCAAAAATATGGCATTCCAAAAGAACAGATATTGGATTTCAGCGGAAACATCAACCCTCTTGGTTTTCCCGAATCAGTGCAAAATAAACTTGCAGAAAATCTTCATATTGTATCAACCTATCCAGATAAACATTATACTGCTCTACGCCATGCAATTTCCCAATATACAGGTGCGGCAATGGAGCATATTGTGGTAGGCAATGGTTCTTCGGAGTTAATTTCAGCATTTATCAAAACCATTAACGCTCGAAAAACCCTGATTATGGGGCCAGCCTATTCAGAATATGAAAGAGAAGCACAGCTTTGCGGAAGTACCTTTTCTTACTTTCCTTTAAAAGAAGAAGATAATTTTCAATTAGATGTGGAAGGGCTTTTGGATTCTCTCACCCAAGATGTCGGCTTATTTATTGCCTGCAATCCCAATAACCCCACAGGTAGTATCATCACCACAAGCCAAATGGAGGTAATATTGGCACATTGCAAAAGAAATGATATCGCCGTTATGATTGACGAAACCTATATAGAATTTTGTGATACTATGGAGGAGGTTTGCTCCATCCCTCTAGTAGAAAAATATGAAAACTTATTTATCATCCGTGGTATTTCCAAGTTTTTTGCTGCTCCTGGGCTTCGCCTTGGATATGGTATCTCCAGTAATTCCCACTTTTTGCAAAAGCTAAAAACAGTACAGGACCCTTGGAGTGTCAATAGCCTTGCGGCATTTGCAGGAGAGTATTTGTTTACCGATACGGAGTTTATGGCAAAAACAAAAGAATTAATTTCTACTGAGAAAAAAAGAATGATACAAGAGCTGTCCACTTGGAAAAACAGCAAGGTATATCCTTCTGGCTCTAATTTTATATTAATCCGATTAGTATCTGACCATATTTCCGCAGCAGAAATTTTTGAAAACTTAATTGTAAAACGATTATTGATTCGGGATGCTTCTAGCTTTACTTTTTTGGATAAAAGCTATTTGCGTTTTTGTGTTTTGCGTCCTCATAGCAATACCTTTTTGCTTTCAGAATTGAAAAAACTAATAGAAACTACTGTTTAAACAAATTTACTGCTAGTAATTTACAATGTATTTTGATAAAAAGCAGAGCATATTAATCCTGTCAGCATAACACTTTTGTTATGAAAGGAGGATTTTATGGAAAAAAGAATATCCCATGATAAACTCTGCCATTATCTTACTTGTATCAAAAATACATTGAACGATTTTGACTTTTCATCGTTGGAAAACGTTGTATTTTTTGATAGTCATTCTTTTTATTGTTATCTCGCAGGGCTTCCATGTAAAAATAATAACACCATCGAAGCCATGTTGGAAGAAATAGAAGATTGCATTCCTTTTGCTTTGACCCATGATAGCTTTTCTCTGTTTTTAGAGGCTTATGAAGAAGAACAGTCGGAAAAAATGGAAGCCTTACGCAAAGGTTTTATAGAAAGCTGTAAAGTAGATTTTTTATTGTTAATGCTGCATATGGAAGATGCTTCCCAATGGGAGCATCTGGTGGATACCTGCGAAAATCTGCGGCAAAAAAACTATTGTTAATCTCCTGCCATGGTTTCTTGGAAGCCATGGCATTGTTTTACCCTGATAAGAGAAAGGAGTATTTATGTACCCCGACGGAAAACCTTACTATTCTTTAAATTACTACTTAAAACAAAAATTTGGAACAAAGGTTGCCAAGCTACCGATAGATGCAGGTTTTAGTTGCCCCAACAGAGATGGCACCATTTCTACTGGCGGATGCACCTTTTGTAGCCCCAGAGGTTCTGGTGATTTTACTCAAGGCAGTAACTATTCCATTTCAGAACAGTTAGAATATGGAAAAGACTTGATTTTTAAAAAATGGCCGCAGGCTAGCTTCATGCCCTATTTTCAAGCCTATACCAATACCTATGCACCGGTTGCCCTATTGCAACAACACTATGAGGAGGCTCTCTCCTTCCCCCATGTAGTAGGGTTATCCATCGCCACTCGTCCCGATTGCCTTGGGGAAGATATCATAGTCCTTCTTGCCCAATTACAGCAAAAAACCACTCTCTGGGTAGAGCTTGGCTTGCAGACTAGTAATGAAGAAACTGCCAAAAAAATCAACCGCGGTTACCCTACTTCTGTGTTTGAACAAGGAGTTTTTGCTCTACATAACAAAGGAATTGAAGTCATTGCTCATGTGATTTTAGG
>JAAYQI010000057.1 GCA_012519385.1 Candidatus Epulonipiscium sp. | reverse complement strand
GTTTTTTCCCACACCCATTATGCCATAACTGGGGTGGGACCGCCACTTCAATTTCCACGGCTGTTGGGACATCCTCAATATTCGGGCAATAAGAAATAAGGACTATATACAGGATTTCGGGGAGTATTTTCAAGTTGACTATGACACAGTTGGGCAGTATACGGGTTTCTACGGCAAACACGGTACAGAAATATACGATGGCGATATATGCTATAGCCATAAGCATAAGTGCGTCGGAAAAGTAGTGTGGAACAATACAAAGGCAGGTTTCTTCTACTGTATACCTATAAGTAACAGCAAGTTTAAAGAAATGCCTCTGTACAAATATGCTGATGACTTGGAGGTTATCGGCAATATCTACGATAACCCAAATTTGCTTACTACACAGATCAAGGAGGAAATCCGCTTGGAACGAGAGATTATTGAGAAAATTGTCGAGCTTGTTAACCAGGGACATGCCATCCGTTTCCAGGAAGATTGGGGAGAAAATACCCTTACCTTATACATCGACGATCAACACACCCATTGTGGTGTGCCTGACGGCAGTTATGAAATCCTGGTTAAAAGCTTGCACGACACCCTAGTTAAAGGTAGAGGATTAACCTTCGTTTAACTAAACTTCAGCGAGTAAAAAAAAAGGAGAAAAACAGTTAAAACAATGTACGCAACAAAAGAATATTATGACCCGGAACGTTGCCGGGCCTGTAGGGGGAAGTGCTGCGCCATCTATCTTCCGATAGAAAAGGGCGGCAGCTATCCCAGCGGCTGGACCTGGGTCGATGAATGGTTCGAAAACTGGTTTGAAGCCTTTGAAGATTCCGGTGCTGCCAGTTGCGGAATCGAACCACTCTTCGATCCATACGACTTGTTGTTCGATGAGGACAGATCAGCACATACCGAAGTGTACATCCTTGGCGGCGACCCTGGCTACTGCCAGTACTGGCGCTATGATGTCGGGTGCCTGCTGCCACGGAAGTACCGTCCGCCCGGCTGCCGAGAGTACCGCTGTGCCGACTGGCTGCGGGACCTGCAACAAGCAAATGCTATTTAATGTATTTTTTTTTTATGTCCAGGAGGTGTTTTAAACAGGAGGAAATACTCCTTTTTAAAAGTATGAGCATAAAAATCTATAATGGTTACTATTTACCGTTTATGGAACTCAATGAATTATATCAGATAGTACAAGGGTTTAAAACACAGATAAACATGGCTTCGGAAGAGCTTTTTAATAAAGCAATTGCTGTTATTGCAACCGATATAATAGACTCTATTAAAATAGGACTGCAAGAGCACAAACGTAGCTCTCCGGTACTTGTCCAGGCATATTTCAAATTAATAGAAAAACAGGAAGAGGCAAAAAGAACGAATTCTAGAAGCCCCCTAGATTTTAGTTGTTCAGTTTGCTTTATTCCAGTTATATCGCGCAAAAAAATTTATTGCCTGCTTTATACAGAACAAAAAGATTTCAAAAACATATGGGAAGCTGTTCCAGGGGTCATTTTTTATCCTTACTGGGATAATACAGATAAGCCCAGAGAAATTTCTGATAAAGAATGGTGGGCAAGGGGACAGGAATGGAGCGAAGCCCTTGGTAAGGGAACGCCGGCTGATGCCGGATTTTTAATAGAGTGTGGAAACAAAGGTTTCCCTTCTGTAGAAAAAATGCTCCCCTTTATTCCGTCTTTTACGGAACGGGTTGAAAAAAATGCACGACGTATAACGATAAAAAACAAAATGAAAGAAATTATCAGTTCTCAAAAAAATGGTAATTCAACAACCTCAACCTTGTATCCTAAAATTTTGGAGTGGTTAAAGACTCCAGAAGGGCAGAAAATTTTACAACAAAATACTATCTATGTTGCCGGGATACTTAAGAAAGAAATAACGGCAGATGTTTTGCTTTCTAACGGGCAGGAATAATTCCTGCCTATATTGCATAAAAAACAGTCTGCAGTTGCAGTATTGGATGGAGGCGATATAAATGGCTGATAACGTTCGGCTAAGTAAAGTCAAAGGAAGTGTGGAAATTAGCGACGACGATTTGACCATACTCGATGAATATGGCAATGAAGTAGTTCACTGGGTCATTACTGAAATAGAGGAAGACCCTAAGTTGGCGTTTACCATCGCCTATACTGTTAAGATATTCTATGAGTGTGGAGTAGACAAAATAAAAGAAATAATCCATCTAAAGCGGTAAGATAAAGGAGGAATACCAATGTTCATAGCCGTTTGCACGTATGGTGGCATAATAGACCATGCTTCAGTCCATAACTCCATAGAAGAAGCAAAGACTGAACTCTACGGCATTATCAAGAACTATGGGTTTGACCCTGAATGTGACGATGCTAAGGTGTTTCAGCAAGATGAACCTGGCGGACCGTCGGAGGAAGTCTACTCCTATACTCCTGAAATGTTCATAGCCGTTTATGTATATCGCGGTATAATAGATCATGTTTCAGCCCACAACTCCATGGAGAAAGCAGTGGATAAGATTCGCAGCCTTGCTCAGAACCACAATTTCAACCCTGATTATGAT
>JAAYQI010000056.1 GCA_012519385.1 Candidatus Epulonipiscium sp. | reverse complement strand
ATTAAATTATCGGGTTTTCATGCGAACTCCTATGATCAGTTTAAAAAAGCATATGATGAGTTAACTGCACAGGGAATGAAGGGGCTTATACTGGATGTGAGAAACAATCCAGGAGGGCTATTGGATATAGCAGTAAAAATTGCCGATGAATTGGTACCTAAAGGAACCATTGTATACACTGTGGATAAGTCTGGAGAAAGAAAAGATTCTTTATCTGACGAAAAACATATTGAAGTACCTTTGATTCTTTTAGTAAATGGTTATAGCGCCAGTGCATCTGAGGTTTTGGCTGGAGCGGTGCAGGATATGAACGTAGGAAAATTGGTAGGCACCCAAACCTTTGGAAAGGGATTGGTGCAGGGACTATTTCCTTTAAGTGATGGTTCGGCATTAAAAATAACAATACAAAAATATTATACTCCTAAGGGGGTATGCATCCAAGGCGAAGGAATTACCCCTGATTATATTATGGAACTGCCAGAAGAATATAAATATAGCATACGAGTTCCAGAGGAAGAGGATACACAGCTGCAAAAGGCCGTGGATGTTATTTTGGAAGGATTGAAATAATAAGAATATCATAATGTCATTTACAAAAAAGTAAGGCGCTGATACCTGAAGCATATGGCAATCAGCGTCTTACTCTATGGCAAAAAAGTACAATGCTTTAAATTTTAGGTGTAAAAAGTGCAAATTTTTCTTAAAAAGTATAAAAGGACTTTCTTTCTTTCCAAAGGTTCGATATAATAATTTATGATTGATGAATGAAAATAAAAATATTAAAATATTGCTTAGGGATACTAACAAATGAAAGTAAAAAAGGAGAATGGCCGTGTTTAATTTTATGGGCTTTGGAGAAACAATAGGAATTGACCTGGGGACTGCAACAGTACTTGTGTATATTAAAGGACAGGGGATTGTGATTAAAGAGCCTTCTGTGGTTGCTATAGATAAAGACACCAATACGATACTTGCGGTAGGTGAGGAAGCTAGAAGAATGCTGGGCAGAACACCTGGAAATATCGTAGCAATCCGCCCCTTGAGGGATGGCGTAATTTCCAATTATGAAATTACTGAAAAAATGTTAAAATATTTTATTGAAAAGGCAATCGGAAAACATTCCTTTGTAAAACCTACCATTGCTGTGTGTGTTCCCAGTAGTGTAACAGAGGTAGAGCAAAGAGCTGTAGAAGATGCCACAAGGCAAGCAGGTGCAAGAAGAGTTCATATTATAGAAGAACCCATTGCTGCTGCTATTGGTTCGGGAATTGATATTTCCAGAGCATGCGGAAGCATGGTAGTGGATATCGGAGGAGGAACCACAGATATCGCTGTGATTTCATTAGGAGGAACGGTAGTTAGTACCTCATTAAAAATTGCAGGAGATAATTTTGATGAGGCAATTATTCGGTATATGCGTAAAAAGCATAATGTGCTGATTGGTGAAAGAACCGCAGAGGATTTGAAAGTAAATATAGGTACCGCCTATGCCAGAACAATACCTGTTACATTGGATGTACGTGGAAGAAACCTAATTACTGGGTTACCTAAGAATATTACCGTAACCTCGGAAGAAATGCATGAGGCATTGCAGGAATCTGTCTTAGCCATCTGCGAAGCGGTGCATAATGTTTTAGAACAGACACCTCCGGAGTTGGCGGCGGACATTTCAGACAGAGGAATTGTTATGACTGGCGGCGGCAGCTTGCTATATGGTTTGGACAAGTTGATTAAAGAAAAAACAGGTATTAATGCTATTGTGGCAGAGGATTCTGTTTCTTGTGTTGCCATTGGAACAGGGCGTTATATTGAATTTTTGGCAGAAGGAATGAATGATGGTACCAAAAAGCGTT
>JAAYQI010000055.1 GCA_012519385.1 Candidatus Epulonipiscium sp. | reverse complement strand
TTTTCCCCCCGCCGTTGAAACCTGAGGAAGAACAGGTATTATTAGACCAGTTGGGAGGAGAAGATGACGTTAAGGTAAAATCTATATTGATTGAAAGAAATCTTCGATTGGTTGTTTACATAGCAAGAAAGTTTGAGAATACGGGAATCAATGTGGAAGACTTGATTTCTATTGGTACTATAGGCCTAATTAAGGCAATTAATACATTTAAACCAGATAAAAAGATTAAGCTAGCAACCTATGCCTCAAGATGCATAGAAAATGAAATTTTGATGTATTTACGAAGAAATAGCAAAACAAAATCCGAGGTTTCTATTGATGAGCCTTTGAATGTGGACTGGGAAGGAAACGAGCTTCTGCTTTCGGATATTTTAGGTACGGATGCGGATATTATATACAAAGATATTGAAGATGAAGTGGACAAAAATTTGCTGAATAAGGCAATGGATAAATTAAGCAGCCGTGAGAGAAAAATTGTACAAATGAGGTTTGGAATTTTACCTGAAACAGCAGAAAAAACTCAGAAGGAGGTTGCGGATTTATTGGGGATTTCTCAATCGTATATTTCTAGATTGGAAAAAAAGATTATTGGCCGACTAAAAAAGGAAATGAATAAAATGGTATGATGGAGAAAAAAGCATTGACTTGCCTTGAAAAATCTCGTATCTTTGAATAAAAGGAGCATGAGAGAAAAGGAGGAAAGGAAATGAAAAATTTAACTCCCGACGGAAAAATAAAAACCATACGCTGTGTAAAAGCTACCCATGCTGACTTTGCAAAGCTAGTGGCGATGGGGAAGAAGGTTTTACAAGAGATCAAAGATATGGAAGAAAAATGCGGTTTGACGCTGGATGTGCTACAAGAAAAACTACAAAATAACCAGCAGGAGCCAGTGGAATTTAAAGATGGCAGCAAACATTCTGTTTTTGAAGTGGTTAGTTTTTTGATGAAAAAGCAGGCTGAAATTGATGCGTACAGAAATGCCTATCATGTATTGATGGAAGAAGGAGTGGATGAGCTTTTGGCTTCTATTGATATTGATGCGCAAAGTTATGACTATGATTTTTATGAGCTTTGCCTTGAATATTAAAAATAAAAAAATACGGTGCGGATGAAATACCCTCTCTTTGATATAAGGAAAGAGGGTATTTTTTTATGGAACGAAAAAGTATGAAATGGAAATTTCCTATAAAGGAAGTGGTTATGGTAAAAGGGATGTAATACAAATAGCATAGACACAGGAGAAAAGAGGAGGGGAGGGGGGCTATATTTTTACTATGAATGGAATACGGTCACATAAAGTATTTCAAATTCTAATATAATGAGTTAAACGAATAATATTTTAACGGCATTTTTCTAAGGAGGTAAATAAATGTTACAAAATAAAAAAAATAAGGATATAGCTGCTTCTGAACAAGTGCTGCAAGATTCGCCTTTTTTTGATTTGCTAGAACAATATTTAGACGAGCATCCTAAAACGGGCTATCTTGTATTTCAAGTAACACAAGAATCACCTTTACAGGGGAAAATTCCCATACCGAATGCAAAAATAACAATCAGCAAGAATATAGGAGGAGAACACTATATTTCTAAAGTGTTGACCACCAACTCCGATGGAAAAACGGAGGCATTGGCTTTGCCTACTGTAAGCGCAGAGCTATCTCGTACGCCCAGCGATGGTGAGGTTTATGCAAAATATAATGCGACGATAAGTGCGCCGAATTTTGTAACCAAAGATATTTACGATATTCCTATATTTGAGGGAATCACATCCATACAGCCAGTGGTAATGGAATTGGACTATACTCTATTACCTACCTATCAACCAGAGTTAGATCCCAATATTAACCCTAATATTTTGAGATGAGGTGATTGAATTGGTTGTGATTAGCCGGCCGTATGAGCCATTTATTCCTGAAAATATAATTGTGCATATGGGAAGGGCGGATGAACCAGCGGAACGAGTAGTTGTACCTTTTCTAGATTATATTAAGGCGGTTGTATCAAGAGAAATCTATCCCACATGGCCTGAAAGTGCCATTAGGGCAAATATCATTTCTATTATCACTTTAGTACTGAATAGAGTTTATACGGAATGGTATCGAAGCCAAGGGTATGATTTTGATATCACAAATGTCGGGATAGACCCAAAGTATGAAGAGGACAGCTATATTTTTGACAATATAGACCGATATGTGGATGAGATGTTTAACAGTTTTTTGGTGCGGGATGGATTTATTGAGCCAATAGCGGCACAATATTGCGATGGGGTAGAAATACAATGTGAAGGATTATCTCAATGGGAATCGGTGGCCCTAGCACGACGTGGAGTTTCTACTTTTAATATTTTGCGACATTTCTTTGGAAATAATATTAATTTATTAAGAGATGTACCTGTAATGGCAAATTATGAGTCTTATCCATTATATCCACTAAAATTGGGCAGTTTTGGAAGAGATGTTACTATTATACAAAATGAATTAAATCGTATTGCAAAGAGTTATCCCTCAATACCACCTATTGTAACAGATCAAAGTGGTATTTTTGGAGTGGAAACAGAAGCTGCTGTTAAAAGGTTTCAGGAAATCTTTAATCTTCCAGTAGATGGTATTGTAGGAAATGCTACTTGGTATGGAATAAAGAGAGTTTATAATGAAGTGAAAGGATTAGGAGACCTGATTTCGGAGGGTATTCGACCTGAAGAAGTCACCAGTCGGTTTAGAGTAGCATTACAAGAGGGAGATACAGGATTATGGGTAAGGATAGTCCAATACTATCTCAAGGTATTTAGCTGCTATTATCCTGACATTCCTCCTGTTGAGATTACTGGAGTTTTTGACACTGCAACGACAGAAGCGATAAGGGCTTTGGATAGAAAATTTAACTTAATAGAAGATGGCGTGGTAGGAATACAGACATGGGGATTACTGGATAGAGTATATAAAGAAATAATGGAATTTATTCCAGAAGGATGCTTGGTGAATCAAGCTATTTATCCTGGATATGTATTATCCAGAGGTATGGGGGACAGAAATGTTAGGCAAATGCAGGAATACTTGCTTAGAATCTCACAAGAATATCCATCCATACCCAGGGTGAACTTGACAGGCATTTTTGATGATGAAACGGAAGCTGCGGTGATTGCGGTTCAGAGAGAATTTCGAGAGGAATTTGGGTCTGAACCTAAGGGTTGGGTTGGGCCGATTACTTGGAGTATTATTGCTTCCTTATATGAAAATATTCAAGGCGGAGCAGCTGAACCTACTGAGCAACCTCCTGAAGAAGTACCTGAGCCTTCTACGGAGGAGATTACTGAGGAAGCACCTGCAGAAACTGTGGAAGAAAACGCTATGAATGGTGAAACTACTTTGTAACGAGGTGACGGAAAGACATGATAACCATAAGCGGAGGACAACGGCTTTTTATCCCAAATAAAATTGTGGTTCATTTGGGCAAACCTGAGGAAGATGCGGAAAATTTAATAATTTTTATATCAGACTATATAAAATGCGTTGCTTCAAGGGTAAGCTATCCTACATGGCCTGAGGGGGCACTTCGTGCAATTATGTATGCCATTCATAATTTTGCTTTAAATAGGGTACATGAAAAATGGTATCGGAAGCAAGGATTTGATTTTGATATCACCAATGACATAGAACTGGATTTACCTTTTAGGAAAGATGGAGTTGTATATGACAACTTGGAAAAAATAGCAGAGGAACTAACATACAGCTATTTGGTACGAAGGGGGAGTTGGGAACCTATTCATACGCCCCTTGATGTAACCAATAATGGTGTGCTACAATGGGGAGCAGTATTATTGGCGGAAGAAGGATATCGGATGCAAGAAATATTGGAATACTACTATGGGGATGATGTGGATATGGTGATACAGATACCAACACAAGCAGGTAGTATACACCATATATCCCATGCCGCAGAAATAGGGTAGAACGGCAAATGGCAGTAGCAGCAGATGCAGGGGAAGGTGAGCGAGGCATAGAGTTGAAGAAGATTTCTATCTATGCCTGCTGATTTTTAAAAAGAGATTATGTATGAATAAACAAAGATATAATTCTGCAAAAACTGCAAAAAGCATAGGAAATTTGTATTGACAAATAGGCGGATATGATGTAGAATATAATTCGTGTCAATGATAAATCAGTATGTGTGCGTAGCTCAGCTGGATAGAGCGTCTGACTACGGATCAGAAGGCCGGGAGTTCGAATCTTCTCGCACACAGTAAAAAAACAGGACAGGCAAAAGCCCTGTCCTGTTTTTTTTAGTTGTTTTTGATGGATGAGAAAATCAGTTCTGGTTGGAGAATAAGATACAATAGTTAATGAAGTTAATGTGCCTACCATCCTTTAGCAGGATAGTTATTGGACTGAAGTAAATGTATTTCATTCTGTTTTTTGAGCTGATTGGTTATGTTATACTTAAAATAATACTCAGTGGATTTATTTATCAAGGGAATTAAATATACAAAGGGGGCATTGAGAATGGAAATTGTACTTGCATATGATTATTGCAATGAGATAAGAGAGTTGTTTTTAGAATATACCAATATGCTAGTGGAGAACGATGCGAGTTTTGCCCAGTATTTAAAGTTGCAAAATTATAATGAAGAATTGGAACACTTGACAGACAAATACGGATTACCAGACGGTAGATTATATATGGCGAAAATGGGTAATAAAATTGCTGGATGCGTTGGATTAAAGAAAATCGATGGTCAAAATTGTGAGATGAAAAGATTATACGTTAGGCCTGAATTTCGAGGAAATAAAATTGCCCAACGTCTAGTTGAAACGATTATTTGTGATGCGAAAAAAATAGGCTATCAAAATATGCTTTTAGATACGCTTCCTTTTTTAAGCGGAGCAATATCTTTATACAGAAAACTAGGGTTTTATGAGATTGAATCTTATAATAACAGTCCTATGGATACTTCAATTTATATGAAATTAGATTTGTCGAAATAAACGATAATTTTCTTTAAAAAAAGCTAGTGTAGAAATACACTAGCTTTTTTGGTGAATAAAAGTGATTATTTATTATCGATTACCTTTAATTCATCTGTGCTGAAACCATCCATGTTATCATCCCAGAGGTATTTCTGTGTTTCAGAAACGATAACACCACTTAAACCTAATAATGCAATTAAGTTAGGGAATGCCATTAATGCGTTCATCATGTCGGCAACGTTCCATACGATTTCAAGAGCTACAACGGAACCAACGAATACTACTAATGTCCAAGCAATACGGAAAGGTTTGATACATTTTTTACCAACAAGATATTCCCATGCTCTTTCGCCGTAGTAAGACCAACCAAGAATTGTAGACCAAGCAAATGTAATTAAACCGATTGTTAAAACGATAGGTCCAACTACTGGAATAGTATCAAATGCTTGAGTTGTTAATAAACCACCTGTTAAAGATTTTCCATCAACGAAGAATTTATCTGGGTTTTTCATAATGGAAGATACCAATACAAGACCTGTCATAGCACAGATAACGATTGTATCCCAGAATACACCAGACATAGACACTAACGCCTGTCTAACAGGGTTTCTTGTTTGTGCAGCAGCGTCAGCGATAGGTGCAGAACCTAAACCAGACTCATTTGTAAACAAACCTCTGGATACACCATAACGAAGAGCTGTCATTAATGTGGAACCTACAAAACCGCCGCCCATTGCTTTTGCTGAAAATGCACTAGAGCAAATTGCTTTGAATGCAGGAATTAAGTAAGAACCATTCATAAACATAATAATGATACAACCAAGAATATAGAAACCAGCCATTAAAGGTACTAATTTCTCACAAACCTTAGCGATAGATTTTACACCACCAAGAATAACTGCACCAGTACCGATTGTTAAAATGATACCTGAAATCCAAGGAGCTACTTTGAAGTTAGCTTCAACCATAGTAGCGATGGAGTTAGCCTGTGTCATGTTACCGATACCGAAACATGCAACACCTGTAAAGATTGCGAATAATACACCAAGCCATTTTTGTTTTAAACCGTTTTCAAGAGCGTACATAGGTCCACCAAGCATTGTGCCGTCTGATGTTTTAACTCTGTACTTAACAGCTAAAAGACCTTCGCCGTATTTGGTTGCCATACCGAATAAACCTGTTAACCAGCACCACAGTACAGCACCGGGGCCACCTAAGGAAATCGCTGTAGCAACACCTACGATATTTCCTGTACCGATTGTTGCAGCAAGAGCTGTTGCGAGAGCGCCGAAGGAGCTAACGTCTCCAGTTGCTTCTTTATCGGGTGTAACGGAAAGTTTAATTGCTCTGATGGTATGTACCTGAATAAATTTTGTACGGAAAGTTAAGAATAAGTGTGTTCCTACCAATAATATAAGCATGGGAGGACCCCAAACTACACCATTGACTGCACTAACAAAATTGTTAAAAGCTTCCATTTGTCTTTCCCCCTTTTTTTACTTACACTAACACTAAAATTAAAGCAAATGAGCTATCGGAGGCTTAAGATTTAAAATGATAATGATATAATTGCATATTGTTTAAAAAGTATAAAGAAATAAATGTAAACCCTCCTTTTTTGTATAATATTTTAAAATCCCTCGAACTCCTTGAGCAGGTCATTGCTTTGTTATCTATTTTATTCGCAAATTGAGAAAAAATCAAGACTTTTTTTCAATAAAATAGGTTAATTTGTGGTTTGCATCGCAAAATAATATAAAAAATGCATATAAAATATTATTAGCGACATTTATTTTTATGCAAAACACTAGTTAATGAAAAAAAGTAATGCCAAAACAGATGATACTTACGTTAAATAATTATTTTGCGAATAGTAAAAAGTTTCGACAAATTGCAATTTATTCCGATATTTTTTATGCAATATTGTGTTTTGCGAAAAAATAATGCGGTAAAGAAGACTGGCAACTAAAATCTTCTTTACCGCATTATTTTTTACAATGAATTATAATGAATTATTTAAAAGGATTTCCAATAGTTTTTTATTGTGTTTTCTTCCATTGCGTCAATATAAGAATTGGCAATTTCAAATATTTCTTCTTCGTCTTTGATTTTAAAGTATTGGGAATTGCCTTTACGGATGATATTTTTTTTGTTTTCTGGCAAGTTGAGCCAAGCTAAAAATTCTTTTTCCCACTGGGCAGCAGCAGGCTCCATATTTTCATAGCAAAGCAGCTCATCTTTTACTGTCTGTATCAATTCTTTTAATTCAATATTCATAATTTCCTCCTATTCTACAAGATAGGGCAGACCAAAATGTGCATACCCTCTCTCTGTCACAATTCTTCCTCTGGGTGTTCTTTGAATATAGCCTAGCTGCAGCAGATAGGGTTCATAGACATCCTCAATGGTATCCGGTTCTTCATTAATGGAGGCCGCCAAGGTATCCAAGCCTACGGGTTTTCCCATAAATTTTTGTATCATGGTAAAAAGCAGCTTTCTATCTGTGATATCTAGCCCCATTTTATCTACTTCTAAAGCATCTAAGGCGGTGATAGCAATTTTTTCTGTGATAACACCGCAATACTCTACTTGAGCAAAATCACGTACTCGACGCAGAAGTCTATTGGCAATTCTAGGAGTTCCTCGGGAGCGGCGAGCAATTTCCATGGCTCCCGCTTCCTCTATCTCTACGTTAAGAACAGAAGCAGAGCGGCACAAAATGGTTTTTAACTGAGCAACGGTATAAGGCTCCAAGCGATTAATGACGCCGAATCTATCCCGCAGGGGAGCGGTAAGAAGGCCGATTCTAGTGGTGGCGCCGATTAAGGTAAACCGTGGTAAATCCAGACGTACGGATCTTGCACCTGCACCTTTACCGATGACAATATCTATGGCGAAATCTTCCATGGCGGGGTACAGAATTTCTTCAATCATACGGTTAAGCCGATGGATTTCGTCGATAAAAAGAATATCTCCTTCATTTAAGTTATTTAAAATTGCTGCCATATCTCCTGGGCGCTCAATGGCTGGGCCAGAAGTGGTTTTAATATGCACATCCATTTCTTTCGCAATAATATTGGAGAGAGTGGTTTTTCCTAGACCAGGAGGGCCATAAAGCAAAACGTGGTCTAATGTTTCATTTCTTTGTTTTGCAGCATTTATAAATATTCTCATGTTTTTTTTCACGGCATCCTGACCGATATACTCATCTAACAGAGAAGGACGTAACTGTGGCTCAACTTCCTTATCCTCTTCATGGAAGGCTGTGGTTATAATTCGTTTATTTTCCAAAATACTCACCTTTCATCGCATTTTTTAGTTAGAAGGCCAACTGTTTTAAGGCGGCTTTCAGTAATTGTTGTGTGGACATTGTATCTATGTAAATTTTTTCTAAGGCTTTTATGGCTTCGCTACGGCTATAGCCTAGAGCAACGAGGGCCTCTAGTGCCTCGAATTTAGGAGAAATGGCGGAAGTATCCTCTGATGGTGTGGTGTCCATAAAGGTTGCTACATCGGTATCTTCCAATGAAAATTTATCTTTTAGCTCTAAAATAAGCCGTTGAGCCATTTTTTTACCGACTCCAGGCACTTTACACAGAGATTTTACGTCTTCTGTTAAAATGGCGGTAATGAGTTCGTTGGGAGATAGGTGCGACAGCAGATTTAACCCGCCCTTTGGCCCTACACCTGAAACAGTGATTAATTTATGAAAAAGCTGAAGCTCTGAATGTGTACAAAAGCCATACAAGGAAATATCATCTTCCTTTACATTCATATAAGTGAATAGCTGGCGCTGTTCCCCTTTTGGGAGCAAGGCCGCCGCTGTTGCCTCTGAAACAAAAATACGATATCCGATACCTGAATTTTCTAAAATTACTTCCTTTTCGTCTATATGGACGACAATACCTTTAAGATATGAAATCATGACATTATTCCTTGCAAAGCGACAAGAATAGAATAGCTATTGTGAAACAACAAATTTTACATGGAGAACTTTTCCTATGACTTGAAGCTGATTTTGTTCTTCCTCAGACAAGATATGAGGAGGGTGCGAAGGATTCTCCCATTGTAGAACAACAATGTTTTCTTTTTTGATAATGCGTGTGAGCACGACATCCCTTTGTGCTATGGAAACTACAGCAATATCACCGCTTGCTACATCGGTTTGTCTACGAACAAAAGCCAAATCTCCATGATAAATACGAGCATTTATCATGGCATCGCCCTCCACTTTAAAATAAAAGTACGAGTGGTCGGGGGACAAATGCCGCATATCCATATACTCATATTCTTCCATATCTGTTACAGAAGATGGGGAATTTTTGAGCAGGGCTGGAGTCAAAACTGGAATTTTTATCAAGTGTTGTTTGACATTTGAGGTGGAGCTTAAGTATCCGCACGAAAACATCAACTCCTCATAAGAAGCTGCCGAACCTGCAATGGATTTTAACAAATGAGGTGATGGCGGCCTATCTAATTTCAAATTGAGATATTTTGAAAGATAGGTACGATTAAATCCTGTTTTTTCAGAAAATTCTGTTGTGGTACAATGGTTCATCAGTTTTTCCAGTTGTGTTTTGAATAGAACTTTTTGAAACATAATGGTTCTCCTTCATAATTTGGAAATTATTCTTGCAAAGCAAGAAATAAGAAGCCACAGGGTTCTTAGATTCTGGGCTCTAGGATGACAATAGTATAACATGAATGTGAAAAAAATCAACTTGTTTATGAAAGATATCCTTTATTGTGAACAAAATTGACATGAGATTAGGTGCTATGCTACTATTCTTAAAATGGAAGCAGATGGTAAATGACAATGTGAAAAGCAAAGAACGCTACATAAAATGTGAAAAAAATTAACAGTGGGAGGGCGGAATGAACAGTACAAAAGGGGAATTTCAGCTACAGAATGAAGTGGAAAAATGCATTGTTTGCCACGGGCAGATTTATATGGGAGAGGTATATTACCGCATTGGGGGAGAAGGGATTCACAGGGAGTGTCTGGAGGAATTTGCCAAGGAGTATTTTATGGAATTTAGAAATGTGAAGGAAGAAAAGTAACAAAAGGAGAGAACAAGGGAAATGACAGAGGAGTCAAGACAGGAGTATTTGAAAGAATTAGCCAAGACAAAAAGGGGACAAATGAAACTAAAGCTATGGAACTGGGGTGGCGCCTTAGATTTATGCAAGAGAAAGCATGAAGAAATACGGAAGATGAACAGAATGCTGGAAGATGCAAAACAGTTGGCTCAAGAAGTATCAATAGCGGAAGAGGTGCAGAAAGAATACAGCATAGCGTTTGAAAAAATAGTAATGGAATATCAGCAAGAAATAAGAAATATTCAAGCTGCCATAGAGGAAGTGCTTACGAAAAAAAGCAATATGGACAAAATGATAGCTAGGTTAGATACGGAGGAGCAGGAATTTCTTCATTTACGATATGAGAAGGGTTATGGATACGACTACATTTCCTTAAAAATACATATGAGTCGTGCACAATGTTTTCGGCTGAACGAGAAGGCTCTGGAGAAGCTAGTTGACATGGAGGAAGAAGGGTTTTTAGGAGGATGAGACTATTTTAGAGTTTTATGAAGGCACAATAAGGATGCCGAAATAAAAAACTGCTCTCACGGAAAGGCAGGTTTCTATTTTGGAAATGGAAAAAGAAAGGAGGGGAATTATGAAACAAAAGATAGGTGAAGGTTTTAATCAAAAAGAACTGGAATTTTCCCGTTTGGTTATGGAAGGAAAAACGCCCAGCCAAGCGGCGGAAGAAGCAGGATATGCAAAAGGGGCTTATGGACTAGAGCTACTGAAAAAGGAAAAGATTAAAGCCTATTTATCTGAAAGAGGTACGGCGCAACAGACACAAAGGTGCAAGGAAGCAGATGTGGCGGACAATGAGGAAATACTGAAGTTTTTGACAAGTATTATGCGTGGAGATGAATATGAGGAAACAAAAGATTCCATTATCAAAAACCGTATGAAGGCCGCTGAGTTACTTGGAAAGAGAATGAAGCTATTTCAAGGAGCAGAGGAAGAAAATGACACAAAGATAGTGATTATGGACGACATAGCTACTATGCAGGGCAACAGGAGGGAAGGCAGTGAAACAAAAGAAAATCACTCTTTCTGAAATAGTAGGCAAGGATTTTTATTCGGTACACAGTGATATTTTGCAGGGGGGACACACCCACTACTGGTTAAAGGGTGGCAGAGGCAGTACAAAATCTTCTTTTGTATCGATTGAGATTATTTTAGGATTGTTGGCTGATAAAAATGCCAACGCAGTGGTACTGAGAAAGGTTGCCGTAAATTTAAAGGACAGCGTTTTTGAGCAGTTGAAATGGGCCATTCAAGCACTGGGAGTAGGAGAATACTGGGAGGCAAAGGGGTCTATCCCCGAGCTGGTATACAAGAAAACTGGACAGCGGATTTTATTTCGTGGAGCGGATAACCCTCAGAAGCTGAAATCAATCAAATTTGGCCACGGGTATGCAAAGTATATTTGGTATGAAGAAGTGGATGAATTTTCGGGGGCGGCAGAGATACGCTCCATAAATCAATCTCTCATGCGAGGGGGAAAGCAGTTTTTTGTATTTTATACATACAACCCACCCAAAAGTCAAAAAAACTGGGTGAATCTAGAAGTGATGCAGGAAAGAAAAGACATGCTGGTGCATCACAGCACTTATCTAGGAGTACCACCAAACTGGTTAGGAGAGCAGTTTTTTATTGAAGCGGAGTACATGAAAAAAGTAAATGCTACGGCATACCGCCACGAATATCTTGGAGAGGTTGTGGGAAGCGGAGGAGAAGTATTTACCAATGTTACCATACGACAGATATCTTTGGAGGAAGAAAAGAATTTTACAAACATTTCCAGAGGACTTGACTGGGGATATGCAGTAGACCCGCTACATTATACGGTGAACCATTATGACAGCAAAAAAAGAAGGCTTTATATCTTTTTTGAGATTCACGAGAGAGGGATGACCAACAGAAAAGCTGCACAACTGATTATGCAGGAAAATAAAGAAAACAAAGAAATTATTGCAGACAGTGCTGAACCGAAATCAATCGCGGAATTTGCCGAATATGGTATGCGGATAATACCTGCTAAAAAAGGTCCTGACAGCGTGGACTATGGAATAAAGTGGCTTCAGGATTTGGAGGAAATTATTATTGACCCCATACGATGCCCTCATACTGCCAGAGAATTTGCAAAGTATGAATTGGAAAAGGATGCTCAGGGAGGTTTTAGAGCCAAGTTTCCTGACAAGGACAATCATTCCATTGATGCGGTGCGATATTCCAGAGAGGGAGATATGAGAAGGCTTCGGATTCGATAGGGAGGGAAGAAGGTGTGTTGATTCAAACAATGGAATGGATAAAAGAAAAGCTACAAAATGGGCAGAAAGAGCATGACGAGTACCAATGGCTTAAAAACTTACTGGAAGCAGACGCCATAAGCGAAAAAAAGAGGAAGATGCGGGAAGGGGAAAGGTACTATCAATGTGAGCAGGATGTAGTATACAAGGATTTTCGGGTGAAGGCGGTATCAGAAACATATCACCGAGAAGATGGTACAGAGGATGATGGAATAGTACAGTTTTCTAACCCAAACCGCAGCAATCATCATTGTGTGAACCCTTTTCATCACATATTAGTGGCACAAAAGGCTGCCTACTTAGTGGGCAGAGAGCCTAACATTACGGTGAAAGGCGCAATGGAAGAAGAAGAACTAAAACAATATGAAGCCATGCTTTTGGAAGTGGCTGACGAGAGGTTTAACCGAGTGCTGCATGACTGGGTGATTGGAGCCTCTAACAAGGGAATAGAGTATTTACACATTTATTATGATGAAGATGGAAGGCTATGCTACTGCATTGTACCTGCGGAACAGATCATACCGATTTTTGAAAATCAAAACAACGAGGAGTTACAAGAGGTCATTCGGTATTACAATATTACTGTTTTAGAAAATGGCAAGGAAGAAGAACGACTGGTGGTTGAGAGATGGAGTAAAGAAAATGTTACATATTATCAACAAGACCGCCGAGGTGCATTTAAAAAAATGGAGGGCGACAATAACCCTTTCCCTCACTGGTTGGATGTGACATTGGTAGACGAAAAACCCACGAAGGTATTAGAACACGGGTGGGGGCGAGTTCCTTTTATTCCCCTGAGAAACAACAGCAGAGAGATTACGGACTTGGAGTTAATCAAAGGATTGGTGGATGCGTATGATTTACTTTCCAGCGAAGGGACGAACAATTTATTGGATTTGGTGGAGCTTTACTGGGTGATTGAAGGATATGGTGGGGAGGCCGCCAATGCCATTGCCAAAAAGCTACAGGTCAATAAAGCGGTGCATATTAACGACCCTAGCGGAAAGGTAGAAGCCAAGCAAATTACTTTACCTGTGGAAGGCAGACTGCAATGGATGAAAATGTTACGAAAGGATATTTTTCATTTTGGCATGGGTGTAGACACAGACAGCGAAGAGCTTGGGAAGGCTCCCAGTGGGGTATCGTTGAAATTTCAATATGCTATGTTTCACTTGAAGATTAACGGAATTGTGCCAGAGGTGAAAAGAGCAATCAAAGAGTTTTTCCGATATGTGACGGAGGACAGAAACAGAAAGCTGGGTACGGATTTTAATTGGAAGAAAATTGAGATATCTTTGAATTTAAGCAGTATTCAAGATGACAAGGAAACAACGGAGATTATTGCTCTTTCTAAGGGAATGGTCAGCGAAAAAACCTTATTGGGCAGACACCCTTTTGTGGATGATGTGAATGCGGAAATGGAGCAGATTCTGACGGAAAGACGACTGGGATTACAAAAAGAGGAGGAAAAGAAATGACAAAAGAACGATTGATGGAACTGGGAAATATGACAGAAGAAAATGCAGTTTTGATTTTACAGGAATTAGAAAAGGAAAAAACGGAGAACAGTCAATTAACAGACAGTGAGCGTGAAGAATTACAGCAGGAGTACGATGAAAAGCTGAAAATGATTGCAATAGGATATGCCATCCGCATGGCGGGCGGAAAAAATGAAAGAGCCATTTTAGCATTAATTGATATGGACAATGTTCAAATAAGAGAGGACGGAAGCTTGGTTGGCTTAGATTTAGACAAGGTAAGGCAAGAAGTACCCTACTTATTTGAAAAAGTGGAGAAAAAAATTCAAGGTACGGGTTTTCGAAGTGGTGCAAGCAAAGACAAAAAAGAAGAAACTGCTAAAAAGTTTAAAGATGCATTATTAAGAAGATAAGGAGGAAGAAACAATGAGCGTAAACACAATGGAATATGCAAGTATTTTTATGGAGGCACTGGATGGTCAATTATTAGAGGGGGCTACCAGTGGTTGGATGGAAGCAAATGCAGGGCAAGTGCAATACAGCGGCGGCAGCACTGTGAAGATTCCTAAAATTTCCTTGAATGGGCTGGGGAATTATGACAGAGATGCAGGATTTGCACAAGGTGCGGTGACGCTATGCTACGAAAGCAAGCAATTAACACAGGACAGGGGAAGAACATTTCAATTAGATGCCATTGATGTGGATGAAACAAATTTTGCCGCTGTTGCTGGAAATGTTATGGGTGAATTTCAAAGAACAAAGGTGATTCCTGAAATTGACGCTTATCGCTACAGCAAAATTGCCTCACTAGCAGCAGAAGCAGGCAAGGTGACTGAATATACTCCTACTGCAAGCACTGTTTTAAGCAAGCTTATGGAGGAAATTACGGATTTGAAGGATGCTGTTGGCGACAGTGGTGAAATTGTTGTGACTATGTCTGCGAAGATTGCAGGTATGCTGGATATGGCAAAGGGTGGAAACAACATTATTGACTACGGTGAATTTAAACAGGGAAATGCAACATTACGAGTGAGAAGTATTGATGGAAGCCCTATTATACGAGTGCCTTCAGCAAGATTAAAAACTGCTTACCAATTTTATGACGGAGTGAGCGAAGGAATGAAAGAGGGCGGATTTGCTCCCACAGAGGATGCTCAAAATATCAACTGGATTCTTGCGGTTAGACATGTACCCATTGCAGTATCTAAAACAGATGTGACTAGAATTTTTGACCCGCTTACGAATCAAAATGCCAATGCATGGAAGATTGATTACAGAAAATACCATGACATTTGGATTCCTGACAATGGCATGGAAGGAATTCGTGTTTCTATTGACAAGGCATAACCATAGCAATGGTATGGAGGAGAAAATGGAAAAAGCGGCTATTTTAGAAAAGGTAAAGGTTTTGGTGGAGGACGAGGAAAAAGAAGATGTTCTACTTTTCTTTGTGGACAGAAGTATGGAAATGGTGAAGGCATACTGCTACATTACTGAAATTCCTCATGAGCTTTACGGAGTTTGCGCTAGTATTGCGGCAGCACTTTGGAAGGGAAAAGAGGAAAACATCAAATCGATACAAGAAGGGGCGATTTCTGTGACGTTTCAAGAAGGTGCTTACGGATATGCTTCGGAAAAAGAGCTGTTGGAACAGTTTTCTTACGAATTAAATCGCTACAGAAGAATTGGCCTTTAGTGAGGAGGGTGTTTTTATGGCGAAAATCAGCAAACGATACCAAAGGGCTTTGCAAAAGGCGGAAAATAGTTTTTTCTTACATAGATGTGATGTGACAAGCTACGCAGAAGAAATTACCTCTTGGGGAGAAGAAAGAAAAATAGAAAAAGCACCGACACGGGATATTCCGTGTCGGTTGCAATATCAACCTCAAAAGCAATGGCAAAAAAACACATTGGTTTTGGAGCAAAATGCAGAAGCTATCCTTATGTATGGCAAAGACAGGGAGATTATACCTGGGGATAAGATTACGGTATGGATGGAAGAAGGACAGGCACCACTTATATTTTGGGCTACGGGCTATGCTGTGAGCTATATGGGGCACAACGAAATTGGATTATGTGCAGTGAGGGAGGTATGACGAAAGTGGAGAAAAAAGGAATATCTCGCTTGCTACGAGAAGCTGTGATTGCGTCACTGAAGAGGGAATTTGACTTACCTATTTATGGAGAGAAGCAACTGGGAAAGGCAAAAAAACCTTGTTTTACGGTGGAATTATCAAAGGTATGGCAGACAAAGCTTTTGGGAGAACGAAACATAGAAAGCTACAGTTTTGCCATAGGATATTTTCCCAAAGAGGGAAATGAGATTCGGATGGAGTTACAGGAAACAGCAGAGAGAATGTATGATGCACTTTTTATGATTGAGCAGGATGGGGAGAGTTTTGCTCCTTGTAGTATGAAGTACGAGATAAAGGACGGACAGGTGTTTTTTACGGTGGAATATCAAGTGCATGTAATTCGGAAAAAGGAATATGAAACCATGGGTACACTGACCCTGAACGGAAGGAAGGCGGTAGGCTTTGGAGAAAATGGAGAGGTTTGAAAAAAATCAAGTGGTAGACAGCAAAACCATGGGATACACAAGGGATTTATGGAATGCTGTTTTAAAGGAGGACAGGCTTTATACAAAGGAAGAAGCCAAAAGGGAAATGGAAAAATACTTAAACAAGTCAATAAATGGAAGGGAGAATGAATAAATGGCATTAGGTGGAGGAACATTTTTGGTACAAAACAAAGTTTTGCCTGGGGCATATATTAACTTTGTTTCTAAACCCAGAGCATTGGGAGGATTGGGAGAAAGAGGAACGGTATGTATTCCACTGGAGTTAGACTGGGGAAGTGACGGCATGATGACGGTGGAAGCGGGAGATTTCCAAAAAGAGGCTATGGAGATTTTTGGATACAGCTACAGCCATGAAAAAATGAAGCCACTTCGAGAGTTATTTTTATATGGAAAAACTGCTAAGATTTATCGTTTGAATAGCGGTGAAAAGGCAAAAGCCACCCTAGACTCTTTGACAATAAAGGCAAGATATGGTGGAATACGAGGAAATGATATTCAGATTTTGATTCGGAAAAATGTGGACCAAGAGGATGCATTTGATGTGCAGACAGTATTGGGAGAGGAAGTTGTAGACAGCCAAACTGTGACGTGTGCAGAAGAATTAAAGGAAAACGCATATGTTACTTTTTCTGGTACAGGAGAGCTGACTGTGACTGCGGGAATCACATTAACAGGTGGTACTAATTTAGCCGTTACGGGAAGTGCTTACAGCTTATTTTTGGAGGAAGCGGAAAAGGAAAGCTTTCAAGTATTGGCATATGCTGGAGAAGATAGTGTGACAAAAAGGCTGATGGATGCTTTTACCAGAAGAATGAGAAATGAAGAAGGAGTGAAGTTTGTAACGGTAATGCAGGACTATCCCAATGGGGATTTTGAAGGCATTATTTCTATTGCAAACGAGACAGAAGAAGAAAAAGCTGCATTGGTATACTGGACTGCTGGTGCTTGTGCAGGAGCGGAAGTGAACCAAAGCCTCACGAACCGAGTGTATAACGGGGAATATACGGTGAAGGCAAAATATAAAAAATCTCAATTTGAAAAAGGCATAGAAAGCGGCTCTTTTATGTTTTACGAGGAAAACGGTGAAGTACGGGTATTAAGCGATATCAACACCTTTGTATCTTACGAGTCTTCTAAAAATGGAGATTTTTCTAGTAACAGGGTGATTCGAGTATTAGACTCCATTGCCAATGATATTGCAGGTATTTTTAGCAAATATTACTTGGGCAAGGAAAGCAACAATGCCAACGGAAGAAATTTATTAAAAACGGAAATTATCCGCTATCATGAGCAACTGCAATCTATAGAGGCCATTGAGGATTTTGTGGCGGAAGATATTACTGTGACTCAAGGCACTGGAAAGCGAGATGTGGTGATTTTTGAAAGCGTAAAGCCTACAGATGCTATGGAGAAGCTATACATGAAGGTTGAAGTTGCATAAGAGGGAGAAAGGAGTAAAAAATATGAAGTATTTGAGGGCCAAAGACACCATAAGCGGCGCTATGGGAACTTGCTTTGCGATGATTGACGGAAGCAGATATGAGCTGATGTATGTAAAAAATATTGAGGCACACGTGGAAAAGAAGAAAACAGAGATTCCTATTTTAGGATTGACCTCCAAGCAGCACAAAGCGGGGGGCTGGAAGGGTACAGGAAGTATGACGGTTTATTATGTATCCAGTCTATTTCGTGAGATTATGCTGAAATATATGAAAACAGGAGAAGATACCTATT
>JAAYQI010000054.1 GCA_012519385.1 Candidatus Epulonipiscium sp. | reverse complement strand
AAAATTTGTAGGGTGTTTTTATGTTTGGGACTATATTTTTTGGCTTTTGGGGATAGAATTGGGGAGTTTTGCATAATGATATCATGAAATTTTTCTTGACACCCATTGAGAACTCCTGTACCTTTAGTATGGGTAAGTTCACTGAAAGGTAGAACTTTTAAATTATAGAAGCAGGTGTATGTATGAGTAAAAAAAGCAATGAATTATCATATAATAACGAAAGTATTACTTCTTTAAAAGGTGCAGATAGAGTTCGTCTTCGCCCTGGAGTTATTTTTGGCTCAGATGGGCTGGAAGGCTGCCAACATTCTGTTTTTGAGATATTATCAAACTCCATTGATGAAGCAAGAGAAGGACATGGAAATCGTATAGAAATCATACGGCATAAGGATTATTCCATTACGATTAAAGACTTTGGACGTGGGATTCCTGTGGATTATAACCCAAAGGAAGGATGTTATAACTGGGAGCTTGTTTTTTGTGAGCTGTATGCAGGGGGAAAATATCAAAATAATTCTGGCGAAAACTATGAATTTAGCTTAGGCCTCAACGGACTAGGTACTTGTGCTACCCAATATTCCTCTCGCTATATGGATGCGGTGATTTATAGAGATGATTATCGTTATAGTCTGCATTTTGAAAAAGGTGAAAATGTGGGCGGGATGAAAAAAGAAGAAGCCCCCCAAATGCCAACAGGTACGGAGATTACATGGCTACCAGACCGTGATGTATTTACAGATATTGCCATTCCTCTTTCTTATTTTCAAGAGATAGCTAAAAAACAAGCCATTGTCAATGCAGGCTTAACATTTTACTTATATGATGAAGAAAGTGAAACATCTTTTACTTATTGCTATGAAAATGGTATCAAGGACTATCTGGAGGAACTGAGCGGCGGAAAAGGCTTAACAGACATCCATTACTTACAGACAGAGACCAAAGGGCGGGATAGAGAAGATAAACCCGAATATAAGCTGAAGTTTGAAGTGGCATTTTGCTTTCATAATGAAGTCAATGTATTGGAATATTATCATAATTCTAGCTTTCTGGAATATGGTGGCTCGCCCGATAAGGCGGTTAAAAGTGCTTTTGTTTTTGCCATTGATAAATATATTAAAAACGCAAATCAATATAAAAAAGAGGAAAAGAAAATTACTTTTTCTGATATTGAGGACAGCTTAATATTGGTAATAAATTCCTTTTCTACCATTACCAGTTATGAAAATCAGACCAAAAAAGCCATTACCAATAAATTTATACAAGAAGCAATGACAGAGTATCTCAAAGAGCAGTTGGAAATCTATTTTATTGAAAATAAAATGGAGGCGGATAAAATTGCCGCTCAGATATTGGCAAATAAAAGAAGTAGAGAAACAGCAGAAAAAACAAGAATCAATATCCGCAAAAAGCTGACAGGTACACTGGATATGAATAATCGTGTGGATAAGTTTGTGAACTGCCGTACCAAGGATATCCAACGCAGGGAGCTTTACATTGTGGAGGGTGATTCTGCTTTGGGCGCTTGTAAACTGGGGCGAGATGCCGAGTTTCAAGCGATTATTCCCATTCGTGGTAAGATTTTGAACTGCTTAAAAGCAGATTATAATAAAATTTTTCAAAACGATATTATTACAGATTTACTGAAGGTACTTGGGTGTGGAGTGGAGCTGAAAACAAAGCATAACTATGGGTTAAATGCTTTTGATTTAAGTCAATTACGCTGGAGTAAGGTGATACTCTGTACCGATGCCGATGTAGATGGTTTTCAAATTAGAACATTACTATTAACTATGCTGTATCGTTTGGTGCCCACATTAATTATGGAGAAAAAAATATTTATTGCAGAATCTCCTTTATATGAAATTATTTCAGGAAAACAGACGTATTTTGCGTATTCTGATGCAGAAAAGGCGAGCATCCTTGCCAATTTAAAAGGCAAATATAAAATCAACCGTTCCAAAGGTTTGGGTGAAAATCAACCTGAAATGATGTGGGAAACCACCATGAATCCTCAGACACGCAGGCTTATTTTGGTAACGCCAGATGAAATTCGTTTAACACAAGAAAAATTTGAACTGCTTTTAGGTGAAAATTTAAAAGGACGGAAAGAATTTATAGAAACACAAGGGTACAAATATCTGGATTTGAGTGACATTAATTGATAAAGGGGGTGAATGAAAATGGCGAAGAAGAAAGATAAGGGTGAGCTTGTGCAAAAGCCCATTTATATCCATGAAGAAAAAATAACAGAAACATTGGAAAAAAACTATATGCCTTATGCCATGAGCGTAATTGTATCCAGAGCAATCCCTGAGATTGATGGCTTTAAGCCTTCTCATAGAAAATTATTATACACCATGTATTTGATGAACTTGTTAAAGGGAGATAGAACCAAGTCCTCCAATGTGGTGGGTCAAACCATGAAACTAAACCCTCATGGGGATGGTGCTATTTATGAAACATTGGTGCGTTTAACAGAGGGTAATGGTGCATTATTATTACCCTTTGTGGACTCTAAGGGAAATTTTGGTAAGCAGTATTCTCGTGATATGGCTTATGCCGCACCTAGGTATACAGAGGTAAAACTGGCGGCAGTTTGCCAAGAGATTTTTGCCGATATTGATAAGGAAACCGTTACATTTATTGATAACTATGATGGCTCTATGAAAGAGCCGCTATTACTACCCACTACCTTCCCCAATATTTTAGCAAACCCCAATCTAGGTATTGCGGTAGGTATGGCAAGCTCAATATGTAGTTTTAATTTAAAGGAGTTATGTGAAGCCACCATTCGGTTTATTCAAGATGAAAACGTAGAAATCGAAAAATATCTGAAAGCACCTGATTTTTCCACAGGGGGAGAGCTGGTGTATAACCCTAAGGAGTTAAGGGCTATTTATGAAACAGGACGGGGAAGCTTTAGACTGCGTGGAAAATATCGTTATGACGAGAAAAATAATTGTATAGAAATTTATGAAATACCATATACCACCAATATTGAAACCATTATTGACAAAATTATTCTAGCGGTAAAAGCAGGTAGGATAAAAGATATTACCGATGTTCGGGATGAAACAGATTTAAACGGCTTAAAAATTGCCATTGATGTGAAAAAGAATACCAATGTATCTTTATTGATGAATCGGTTATATGCAATGACACCTCTGAGTGATACCTTTAGCTGTAACTTTAATCTTTTGATTGACGGTCGCCCTATGACATTAGGCGTGAAGGGCATATTGAAGCAGTGGATGCTATTTCGCATAAAATCCATCAAAGGACAGCTTGCCTATGACATCCGTAAAAAAACCGAGAAGCACCATCTTTTGACAGGGCTTGCCACCATTCTTTTGGATATTGATAAAGCTATTTCCATCATCCGCCATACCAAGGAGGAGGAGCGAGTAGTCCCTAATTTGATGGAGGGCTTTGCTATTGATGAAAAGCAGGGAGAATATATTGCCGAAATTAAGCTGCGTAACATCAACCAAGAGTATATTTTACGAAGAACTGAAGAACTGGAAGCATTGAAGAAGGAAATACAAGAGTTGACAGAAATATTGGAAAGCGAAGAAAAAATAAAACAGCTTATTTGTAGCCAGTTAAAGCAGGTTTCAAAAAAATATGGCATTCCAAGAAAAACGGAAATTATATTGGAAGAAAGCATTGAGGAAATACCTTCCAAGGAATATGTGGAGGACTATGGAATTCGCTTATTCTTAACAGAGCAAAATTACTTTAAAAAAATTCCTCTTATTTCATTACGCTCCGCAGGAAAGCAGAAATTGAAGGAAGATGATGTGATACTATCCGAGATAGAAACCACCAACCGTGCAGAGCTGTTATTTTTCTCCGACCAATGCAATGTATACAAGCTAAAAGCAAATGATGTGGCGGATACCAAGGCTAGCTCTATGGGCGAGTACTTATATAACTTATTGGGAATGCAGGCAAATGAAACCATACGATATATGACAGCCACAACAGATTACAGCGGTTATATGATATTTGCTTTTGAAAATGGAAAAATGGCAAAGGTTCCTTTAAAAAGTTATGAAACAAAGATAAACCGAAAAAAACTGGTGAATGCATATTCCTCTAAGCATAAGCTGGTATTTCTAACAAAGATAGAGGAGGACGAAGATTTTGTATTGATTCGTAATTATGATAAAGCCACATTGGTTCATACAAGCCTATTACCCATCCATACTACTAAAAATGCCGTTGGTGTTCAGGTGTTTACGCTAAAGAAAAACAGCGTGATAACAAGAGTATATCCTGCATCACAGTTTATCTGTGAAGATGGAGAACATTATCGGGCAAAAAAAATACCCACTGCAGGACATTTTCTACAAGATGCGGATAAAATTAAAAATGATATCCCCATGCAACTTCCCTTACTCTAATTCATTTTCCATAAATAAAGAAGTACAGGCTTGAATCTATAAAAAAATCTATGTATAATAAAACGTTAGAAAAATAAGTTGCGTTTTTATCAATGAAAGAAAGAGGATTAAAATGTATAAATTAATCAAAACCAACGGAAGGGCAAAACGAGGAGAGTTCCACACCCCTCATGGTGTGATTCAAACTCCCGTTTTTATGAATGTGGGTACGGCTGCTGCTATTAAAGGAGCGGTATCAAGTGAAGATTTGGAACAAATTAAATGTCAAGTAGAGCTTTCTAACACATATCATTTGCATTTGCGTCCGGGGGATAAAATTGTGAAACAAATGGGTGGACTGCATCGGTTTATGGTGTGGGATAAGCCTATATTAACGGATTCTGGCGGATTTCAAGTATTTTCGCTGACTTCACTGCGTAAGATCACCGAGGAAGGGGTATATTTTTCCTCCCACATTGATGGCAGAAAGATATTTATGGGGCCAGAAGAAAGTATGCAGATACAATCCAATTTGGCATCTACCATTGCTATGGCATTTGATGAGTGCATTGGTATTCCAGCGGAAAGAAACTACGTACAGGCATCTGTGGAGCGTACCACTAGATGGCTTGAGCGGTGTAAAAAAGAAATGGCACGTCTTAATTCCTTGGAAGACACTATTAACCCTAGGCAGATGCTTTTTGGCATCAATCAAGGGGCGATTTATGATGATATTCGCATTGAACACGCCAAGAGAATACGTGAGATGGATTTGGATGGCTACGCCATTGGGGGCCTTGCTGTGGGCGAGACCCATGAACAGATGTATCACATCTTGGAGGAAGTTGTGCCGTATCTGCCTGTGGATAAACCTACGTATTTAATGGGTGTGGGAACACCTGAGAATATTTTGGAGGCAGTGGAACGGGGCGTTGATTTTTTTGACTGTGTTTTGCCTGCCCGTAACGGACGCCATGCCCATGTGTATACCAATAAAGGAAAACTGAATCTATTAAATGCAAAATATGAAACAGATGATACCCCTATTGAGGAAGGTTGCGGCTGCCCCGCTTGCAGAAGATATACCAAAGCATATATCCGCCATTTATTTAAAGCGAAGGAAATGCTGGCAATGCGCCTTTGTGTACTGCATAATTTGTACTTTTTTAACACAATGATGGAGGAAATTCGGGCCGCTTTGGATGATGACAAATTTGCGGAATATAAAAAGAATAAATTGGAAGGTTTTTCACAAAATTAAAAAAGAAATGGCACAAATTAGGCTTGTTCTTGACGAAATGCCAGAATTTCTATATAATGGTTTCATTGTGAGTAGTGAAAAGAACTAATTTTTTAAGGCGAGGAGAGAAAGAAATGAACGCAATCAGCTTTTTATTAGATGTTAGCACAAAGATTGTATCTGATGGGACTGAAGCGGCGGCAAGCCAAGCGGCTCCTGCAACTGCATCCATTGGCGCAAAAATGATGGAAAACCCTATTATGGTAGTTATCTTTTACTGTGTAGTTTTATTTATTGCAATGTACTTTTTTTCTATAAGACCAACAAGAAAAAGAGAAATGAAGCTGGCAGAAATGCGTAATTCTGTTGAAATCGGGGATATGGTTGTTACCAATAGTGGTATGTTTGGCAAAGTGGTAGATATTACAGCAGAATGCATGATTATTGAATTCGGTACCAATAAAGGCGTTCGTATTCCAGTTATGAAATATGAGATTTACGGTAAAAAGGAACCTAACTTAACCAACAAAGTGGAAGAAGTGCCTGCACCTGAACGCAAAAAAGGGCTTGGCGGTTTATTCGGAAAAAAACAAGAAGAAGAAAAGTAAAACAACTTCATCCTACAATAATAAACACCTTTGCTTTGCATAAGTGCAATCAGAGGTGTTTTTGTATATTTTTTCTAATTGTGGTCACAATGCATAGAAAAGGCTTTATTTTCTATTCTATGTTGGAGGGATTGCAATGAGCAAAAAAGGATATCTTTGGTTGGCAGTTGTCTGCACTGTAATCGGTGCTATAAGTTTTTTTGTGACAGCCAATTATGTGGCGGAGAAAGTACCTCAGATTACACAGTCAACAAGTAAGCCTGAGCCTAAGGTGATTTTGCAGCAGGACAAAGAGTCGCAGGAGAAGGAGGTTTCTAGTACTACGAACAAAATACAGCCCTATACGCAAATGGTGTATCAGTATTATTATCCGCAAGATGGCATCACGAAGGTTCAAGAGGAGGTGCCGCCATATTTTTTGTTGGATTTAACATTGGAAGATGTGAAACGGTTGTATGAGGATTGGCAGATTATTTCTTTTTCGGACAAAAAGGTGATTATGAGACGCAGTATGGACGGAAACAGCGATGAGAGATATATTTTGGGACAGCAGGATGGTTCTGTAGCGGTATTTTATGAGGAAGAAAAAAATGGCATTAGCCTACATGAATTAACAAAGATACCAGTATCCTCTTTGCCCCAGGAAGACCAGGAGCGGTTGCAGGAAGGAATATTTGTGTTAGGAGATGAAAATTTGTCAAAAGTTTTAGCAGATTTGGGGAGTTGACAAAAAATATAGTTAATTTGTTGAGAAAACAAAGTAATTTTGCGATTGATTTCATACATTTTGGCGACAAAATTAAAGTTTTTGTAGACATCTACTAACATAAGTGTTATAATAACATCGTGAAAACTCCCCAATATTTTCACAATGCAGTGTTATTACTGCAATCCCAATAAGAAATACCTTCTCTTTGTGAAGAAAGACCATCATCGGCAGGTGGTCTTTTTTCATTTT
>JAAYQI010000053.1 GCA_012519385.1 Candidatus Epulonipiscium sp. | reverse complement strand
TTTTGGAATAATTAAAGTCATACAAGTTATCATCTTCTACCACATAAGCATCATACTGCTCCGCCAAATCCAGAAGCTTTCTCTTTTTCTCCAAAGAATAAGATATCCCTGTAGGGGTTTGAAAATGTGCCATTATATATAAAAACCTTGGATGATATACCTTCATGAGATTTTCCAACAAATCCATATCCATGCCGTCTTCTTGCATATCCACCTCTACAATTTTGCCCCCATGAGATAAAAAGGCTCCCGCCGCGCCATAAAAGGTAGGTTTTTCTACAAATACCACATCCCCATACCGAATCAATGCCTTGGAAATGATATCAATACCCTGCTGTGCTCCCGATAATATCTGCACTTGCTCCATATTGGTGTGGATTTGATAGCTTTTTAGATATTCGCACAATATCTGACGTAAAGGCATATAGCCCATGCTTTGCTGATACTGAAAGGCTCCTCCCTGCTCCCGCTCTAGCACTCGGTTAAAGGCTTCTTTAAATTCCTTCACTGGAAATAAACTATGGGGCAAAGAAGTACTTACAAAATTAATGGCATTTTCCATCACAAGCCGTTCCTCAAATACCTTTACATTTTCCGCAACCACAGGCTCTGGAATTTGATTGACAGGAATAGGGGAAACATAGGTACCGCTTCCTACTTGGGAATAGACTACCTTTTTGTTTTCCAAATATTTATATGCTGTAACTACCGTAACATTATTTACTTGAAGCTTTGCCGCCATAGTACGTATGGGCGGCAGCTTGCTATTGGGGGGCAATGTACCATTTTCAATCAAAAGGCATATCGCATCGGCTAACTGCTGATACAATGGTATTTTGCTACCTTTTTCTATTTGAATACCAAAAAAACCATCCATACTCTCTCTCCTACAAAAATATTTTTCGCCCTGAGGCACCTGCAATTCCCATCGCTTCCCGATATTTTGCTACAGTACGTCTGGAAATCTCTATCCCCATTTCATTCAAAAGCTCTGTAATTTTTCTATCACTATAAGGGGCATTCTTATCTTCTGTTTCGATGATACGGGAAATTTTTTCTTTCACAGTTTGAGAGGATATTTGTGTTTGTGTTTCAGCTTGTGTTTTCGTTGGCATTTGCGTTGCAATACCTGTGGTAAAAAAGTAATGAAGGGGAAACACACCTCTGCTACACTGCAAATACTTTCCTTTTATGGCACGGCTGACTGTGGATTCATGAAGCTGTAGCTGTTGGGCAATATCCAAAAGCCTCATAGGTTTTAATGCCCCATCAGGTTGTGTAAAAAACGTTCTCTGCCATGCCACAATGGCCTCGGCAGTCCGTAATACTGTAGTGTTTCTTTTTTCTACACACTGCATCACCCATTGTGCCTGCCGAATTTTTGTAGCAATATATTCTCCTGCTTCGGTTTCGGATAAATTTGATAAAATATCTTCGTAATATGGGTTTATTTTAAACTTTCCCATACCATCCTTCCTTACTGTGACTTGCAATTTTCCATCCTGCCAATATACTGCAATATCTGCAATCACATACTCTGTATAATGATCACTAGCAAAGCCACTGCTTGGTTTTGGGTTAAGGCTTTGGATAATTTTTTTTGCATCTATCACCTCATCCACTGTTACCTTTAGCTTTCTAGCTATTATCTGTAGCTGATTTTTTCCTAATTGTTCCAAATAATGCTTTATGATTTCTTCACATAGGAAGGATTTATTTTTTTTCTTATCTAACTGCAATAATAGGCACTCTCGCAAATTTCTAGCTCCAATGCCCGCAGGGTCTAATGAATGCAACAGCTTCAATACCTCTTGGGTGTCATCTTCTGTGAGGCTAAACTTATTTGCCATTTCGTTTACCATAGAGTCCTGCAAGTATCCACTGGGGCTAATACACTGAGCAAGATATCGAAGGGCCACATACTGTGTTTGCGTAATCACCAATAAATTGATTTGAGCCAAAAGGTAGTCCGTCAGACTTTCCCCTTCAGATAAGGCAAAATTCCATTCATCTCCCACATCTTTATGCTCCTGCTGATACTGCCTCCTACTTTTTTCATCTGCATCTTTTAGCCACTGAAGACGCTTACGCATATCCTCAAGCTCTTTGTTTGATGACAGCTCCGTTACTTCTTCCCATTCCAGCACAGGATTTTCTGTGGCAAGCTGCTGCAAATATTCCGACAAATCAAGAGACGTCATTTGCAAAATACGTGCCGACAGCTGCATTTTTTGAGATAATATTTGCTTTTGTGAAAGATGCAATGATAAATCCATGGATTCCCTCCTCCCCCTAGGTAAATGAATTCTATCAAAAGTATACAATGCTATAGTGAAAAAAACCAGTATATCTTACAATGGACTACTATATTCAAGCCACATTTCACAATTATGATAAATAGGACTGCCTTTTGTCCTAAAAATCCAACCTAAAAAGTTATAGTAATATGGTAATATATTATCATTTACTTTTATGAATAATAATAGTAAACTATGTCTATGGTATATTATTCGTATGCGAAATATCCGTTTTTATAATAATGTACCAGAAATCTTAGATTTTTTCCAACCAAAGCTGTTGAGAAAACCAGTTTAAGGCGTTTACCAAAAGATTCTAAAGTCATCTTGGGGAAAGGCCGTGTTTTTATGAAAAAATAGACGATTTTTCTTTTTTTTCATAAAACCAGTTGTGCAGTGTAACTTTTTGTATTAAAATAGTGCTGTTGATTTTATGCAGCTCTATTTTTGAAACAAAATGAAGCTCTTCAAAGGGCATGAAACACAACCGTTCATTGCCCATCAAAACTATTAGAACAGAGGGGGATAATATGCAAGCTTTAACGTTCAAACGTGGAGTTCATCCACCGGATGGCAAAGCTCTTTCCGCAGAGCAGCCTATCAAGGTGATACTTCCAAAAGAAAATTCAGAACTTTTCTTCCCTATGTCTCAGCACATAGGTGCACCATGCGAACCGCTGGTTGCTGTAGGTGACTACGTAAAGGTAGGACAGAAAATTGCTGAATCACCGGCATTTATGTCATCTCCAATTTTCTCAAGCATTTCTGGTGAGGTTGTGGACATCAGACCTATGCTTGTGCCAGGCGGTGCTACCGTAAAAGCTATCGTTGTAAAAAATGATGGAAAAATGGTTGAAGTAGAAGGTCTGAATCAAGTTCATGACTATACAACCATGACCAACGAGGAGATTTTAGCCTGCATTAAAGAAGCAGGTGTTGTTGGCTTGGGCGGTGCGGGCTTCCCAACCCATGTAAAATTAGCTCCTCCAAAGGATCAAGTGATTGATTATATCTTGATTAATGCAGCAGAATGTGAACCTTATTTAACAACTGACTACAGAATTATGCTGGAAGAATCCGATAAAGTAGTTAGAGGCTTACAAGTTATGCTGAAACTCCATCCAAATGCTAAGGGTGTTATTGGTATCGAAATGAATAAACCCAAAGCAATCGAAGCAATGACAAAGGCTTGTGAAGGTATTCCTAACATCACAGTACAGCCTTTGGTTACCAAATTCCCACAGGGTTCTGAAAAACATTTAATCTATGCTATTACAAAAAGAGAAGTAAAATCTGGACAATTACCTTCTAGCGCAGGCTGTATCGTTGACAACGTAGATACTGTTGTTGCCATTGAAAGAGCATTGTTCCGTGGCAGACCTCTTATGAGAAGAATCGTTACCTTAACTGGCGGCGGTGTGAAAAACCCTGGAAACTACAAAATCCGTCTTGGTATGACTTTTAGAGATATTGTAGAATTGGCAGGCGGATTTAAAGAGGATAATCCTCCTGTAAAACTCATTGCTGGCGGTCCTATGATGGGTCCTACTATGTTTACCTTGGATGTTGCTACTGTAAAAACATCCTCTGCTCTTCTTTGCCTCACAGAAGAAGAAGCATATATTCCACCAGAAAGTAATTGTATCCGTTGTGGAAAATGCGTCGACCACTGTCCAATGGCTCTGATGCCATTTATGCTGAATCAATTTGCACTCAGAGGTGAAGGCGATAACTTCGTAAAACACCACGGTTTAGACTGTATTGAGTGTGGCAGCTGTTCTTATGAATGCCCTGCAAAACGTCAGTTAGCGCAGTCCATCAGAGCAACCAAAAAAATTGAGGCTGGCAAAAAAGCTGCCGCTGCTGCTAAAGCAAGAGCAGAAGCAGAAGCAGCAAAAAAAGCAGCTGAGGCAAACAAATAAGAAGGGGGAACATTAGAATGAGTAATTTCGTAGTATCGGCTACCCCTCACGTCCGTTCAAAGGAATCCATCCAGAGCATCATGCGTGACGTTCTTATTGCGCTTGCTCCTGCGACTGTGGCGGGTATTTACTTCTTTGGTATTAGAGCACTGCTTTTGGTAGTTATTTCTATAGCTTCCGCAGTTGTTTTTGAATACTTGTATCAAAAAATGATGAAAAAGAGAATCACCATCAGTGATTTGAGTGCAGCAGTAACAGGTCTTCTTTTAGCAATGAATATGCCTGTGGCAGCTCCTCTTTGGATGCCTATCGTAGGTAGTGCATTTGCAATTATTATCGCAAAACAGCTTTTTGGCGGCTTGGGTCAAAACTTTATTAACCCTGCTTTGGCTGCAAGAGCATTTTTATTGGCATCCTACCCTACTGCAATGACAAGCTGGACAACACCAGGCAACTTTGGTGTGGATGCAGTAGCTACAGCTACACCTTTAGCAGGATTAAAAGGTGGTTTCTTAACACCAACTTCTGCAGATATGGTAAATGCACTTACTGGTAATGTACCAGGATGTATTGGTGAAACTTGTGCCATTGCTTTAATCCTTGGCGGTATCTACCTGATTATGAAACACGTAATCAGCTGGAGAATTCCTGTAATTTATATCGCAACTGTATTTATTTTAACAGCCTTAATCGGAAGAAACGGCGTAAGATTACCTCTGTACGAACTGTTTATTGGCGGTTTGATGCTTGGTGCATTCTTTATGGCAACAGACTATGCTTCTTCTCCTGTTACACCAAAGGGCCAAATCATCATGGGACTTGGCTGTGGTCTTTTAACTACTTTAATCAGAATTTATGGCGGTTATCCAGAAGGCGTGTCCTACTCTATTTTGATTATGAACCTTTGCGTTCCTCTTATTGACCGCTATACACAACCAAAAATCTTTGGTGCTCCGGAGGTGAAAAAAGCATGAACGAAATCATAAAACCATCAGCTATCTTATTGATTATTACAGCGGTTGCTGCCATGCTTCTGGGTGTTGTATCCGAAACCACTAAAGAAGCCATTGCGGCACAGTCTGCAAAAACAGAGCAAGCAGCAATGGAAGCAGTTCTTCCTGGCGAAGGCTTAGAATTTGAAACATTGCTGGATACTGCAAATGGTGATGCCCCTGATGGAACCATCTCCAAAGTAAGTAAAGCAACTGCAAACGGAGAACTTTTTGGATATGTTATTACCACTAACCCTAGTGGATTCAGCGGTGCTGTTGTAACTATGGTTGGTATTGATGCAGAAGGCGTTATCACAGGTCTTAGAGTATTATCTCACGCTGAAACACCTGGCCTTGGTGCATTGGCAACAGATCCTTCTTTCTATGAGCAATTTGCTGGAAAGTCCGGTAAGGTAGCCGTTACCAAAGACGGCGGAGAAATTCAAGCAATTACAAGTGCTACTATCACTTCCAGAGCAGTTTCTAGTGGTGCAACAGAAGCTCTGGACTGGATTGCAGCGAACGGAGGTGCTAACTAATGGGTAATCCTATTAAAATAATTAAGAATGGTATTATTGATGAAAACCCAACCTTCGTGCAGGTTATTGGTATGTGTCCTACCTTGGCGGTAACAAGCTCTGCAATTAATGGTATCGGTATGGGTCTTTCCACAGCAGCAGTTCTTATCTGCTCTAATATCTTTATTTCTTTATTAAGAAAAGTAATTCCCGATAAAGTAAGAATTCCTAGTTTTATCGTAGTTATCGCAACATTCGTAACCATCATTCAGTTTATGCTGCAAGCATATTTGCCTGCACTTAATGATTCCTTGGGTCTTTATATCCCATTAATCGTTGTTAACTGTATTATTCTTGGTAGAGCAGAAGGTTTTGCTTCTAAGAATTCCCCATTAGATTCTGCTTTTGATGGTATTGGTAATGGTTTAGGCTTCACCATTGCTTTAGCAGCAATCGGTTTAGTCAGAGAATTCATTGGTTCTGGTACATTATTCAGCTATCCTGTAATGCCTGAAGCATTCCCTCATACATTACTCTTTGTAATGGCTCCTGGAGCTTTCTTCACACTGGGTTGTATGATGGCATTGTTAAACCACTTGAAAAATAAGAAAAAATCTGCATAAGGAGGGGAAAATTAGATGTATTTAATATTACTGGTATTAGCCGGAATTTTTGTAAATAACTATGTATTATCACAGTTCTTAGGTATCTGCCCCTTCCTTGGTGTTTCCAAAAAATTAGAAACAGCAGTGGGTATGGGTGTTGCCGTAATCTTCGTTATCGTATTGGCAAGTGCAGCTTCCTATTTTGTGTATAACTTAATTTTAGTACCACTAAATATCACATATTTATACAACATTGCCTTTATTTTGGTTATTGCAGCATTGGTTCAGTTTGTTGAGATGTTCTTGAAGAAATCCTCCCCTGCTTTATATCAAGCATTGGGTGTATTCCTTCCTTTGATTACAACAAACTGTGCGGTACTTGGTGTTGCGGTTGTAAATATGCAAAATAACTACAACTTCTTTGAAGCAATCTTAAACGGCGTTGGCGGTGCGGCAGGTTTTGCATTGGCAATTATCCTCTTTGCAGGTATCCGTGAAAGAATTGAATATAATGACACACCAAAAGCATTTGATGGCTTCCCTCTGGCTCTTGTAGCTGCAGGATTGATGTCCATTGCTTTCTTAGGCTTCCAGGGCCTTATCAAATTATAAAACAAGGAGTGTGACAAAAATGGATTTATTGAATATCGTTTACCCAGTGGTTAGCATTGGTGGCTTAGGTCTTGTTTTTGGTGCAGGCCTTGGTTATGCGGGTAAAATCTTCGCTGTAGAAGAAGATCCTAAATTAGGCGAAGTTTTAGAAGCATTGCCCGGTGCAAACTGTGGTGGATGCGGATTCCCCGGTTGTGGCGGATGTGCAGCAGCTATTGTTGCAGGAACTGCTCCTGTAAACGCTTGCCCTGTTGGTGGTGCAGCTGCAGCTGAAAAAATTGGTGCTATTATGGGTATCGAAGCATCTACCAGTGACCCCGTAGCAGCTTTTGTAAAATGTAACGGTACTTGCGAAACCGCTAAAGATAAATATGAATACTTTGGTATCGATGACTGCGTAATGGCATCCCAATTAGCAGGCGGTGGCTCTAAAAGCTGTGCTTACGGTTGTTTAGGCTTAGGAAGCTGTAAAAAAGCTTGTGCCTTTGGTGCAATTGAGATTGTTGATGGCATCGCAGTAATTGATAAAGAAAAGTGCGTTGCTTGTGGAAAATGTGTTTCTGCTTGTCCAAAGCACATCATTGAGCTTTTACCAGCAAAAAATAAAGTTAAAGTTCAATGTTCTTCCAAAGATGTTGGTAAAAATGTAATGAGCGTTTGTTCTGTTGGTTGTATCGCTTGTAAAATCTGTGAAAAGAATTGTCCTTTCGATGCAATCCATGTAATTGACAATCTTGCTGTTATTGATTATACCAAGTGTAAGGCTTGTGGCATCTGTGCAAACAAATGCCCTAAGGGAGCCATCTCTGGTAAACGCCCTGCGCCTGCACCAGCTGCTGCTGCACCTGCGACAGAAGCTAAAGCAGAAACAAAAACTGATGCTAAAACAGAA
>JAAYQI010000052.1 GCA_012519385.1 Candidatus Epulonipiscium sp. | reverse complement strand
TTCCTCCAAGCAAAAGGCAGTAAATTTTTGGTAACTTAAAGAAGCTTTATCTGCAAAAAAAGCAGTGGCGGCTTTTTGTAACACAGCCATTTTTTGAGGAATCAGTGTGCCGTAGTCTACTTTTTCTGTGGCAGAAGAAGATAAGCTATGAATATCCTCTGTGGATAGGTATCCTTTTTCCATTAAAATATCAGGGCTTATGAGCAGTGGATTTCCCGCAAAGGCAGAAAAGCTTTGATAAGGAGAATCTCCATAACCTGTAGGCCCTAAAGGCAGGGTTTGCCAAAGAGTTTGCCCTGCTGTTTTTAAAAAATTTATAAAATCATAAGCGCTTTTTCCCAAGTCTCCAATGCCATATGCATTGGGAAAGCTTGTGGGATGCAGTAGGATACCACTTCTGCGGTTGGTTTGGTTCATTTGGTTATCTCCTTTCGGATTGGATACTGCTTATTATAACGAATTTGGATTGGGTTTACTATTCCTAATTTTACCGAAAAAATGAAGTTTCATTGGCTTTATTTAACGTATCTCCCAAACATCTGTCAGTATGTTATTTGGTCAGATGCGAAAAATAAGAAAGCAATCATGAAAGCAATTTTTCGAGGAGGGTAACTATGAAAAAGATGAGATATGCAGTATTATTCACTATATTTGCGGCGGCAATGGGTCTTACAGGATGTACCGATCAAAACAAGGTATCCACCAACTTAGGCGGTACACGTAAAGGATATGATACTTTTGATTACAACTACAACTATAGCGGCGGGTATGGCACAGGTACAGGCCTTGGCGGTACCCAAGGAGCAGGCTACTGGGACTATTACGGCATAACCAATGGAGCGGCAAACGATTCCTTGCGTAACGATTTAGCGGCAAGAGGTGGAGCCATTATGCCTAACACTGTGGTAGACGGAAGATATGTTGCTACAGACATTTATGGAAGAACAGGCGTTACAGGAAATTATAAAACAACACGAAATACCACTGTAGATTCCGCAAAGGTTGCAAATTGATTTTAAATTCTAATAAATTCTAAGAAGCCAAAAAGGCAGATTTTAATGGGAGGTTCCCTAAAATCTGCCTTTTTAAAACCTTAAAACGTAAATAGGAAAGGGCAGGATATTTTTTTTGGAATTGCTTATACTAAAGTCATCACAGCAAAGCGGTCAGGAGAATGGTTATGGAAAAGAAAAGACGAAAAACATGGAGTATTGGATTGGTTACAGGCTTTGCCAACGGATTATTTGGCTCAGGCGGCGGAACCATTGTGGTGCCGTGTATGGAGCGTTATTTGGATACAGAGGAGCATAAAGCCCACGCCACAGCCATTTCCATTATTTTGCCCTTATCCCTATTATCCATTGGTATTTATTTATGGAAAACAGATGTGCTTTGGAAAAGTGCCTTATGGGCATCGGTAGGAGGAGTAGTAGGTGGATTTGTGGGTGCAAGGCTATTAAATCGTTTGTCGGGGATATGGCTTCATCGCATTTTTGGAGTGTGTATGATAGCGGCGGCAGTGAGGATGATACTATGATTTGGGTGGCAGTATTCGGTTTTTTGGCAGGGATAATA
Organism: Candidatus Epulonipiscium sp.; assembly: GCA_012519385.1. Taxonomy (GTDB): domain Bacteria; phylum Bacillota; class Clostridia; order Lachnospirales; family Anaerotignaceae; genus JAAYQI01. Next base: position 5,332 of record JAAYQI010000052.1, on the reverse strand, counting down.
AGCGGTATGGGCATAGGCGGGGGAACGATACTGATTCCCGCACTGCTTTTTTTGCAGGATATGAACCAACAGCAAGCACAGGGGATAAATTTGATTTATTTTGTGCCTACGGCGGTCATTGCCTTAATCACGCACCAAAAAAATGGAAATATTGAAAAAAAGACTGCCAAGAGCCTTATTGTTCCTGGGCTTTTGGGGGCGATTTGCGGGGCTTTTTTGGCAGTATATATGAAAGCGGAGGTACTTAGAAGGTGTTTTGGTGTTTTTTTATTTTTGATGGGCCTGACAGAGGTGTTTCATAAAAAAGAAGTGATTTCTCATGAAAAAGAGTATAAAAATAAGTTGGCAGGGGATAATGGAAGAAAAAGGAGGAGTATCATGGATACATTGGAGTTTGCAACCATAAAAAATGAATTTCAACAGGCGGATTTGGAAAAAAAGATAGAGCTATATGTGAATACACCAGGGTTAACCACAGAGCAGTATAAGGAGCTTTTGCGGATGTACCCCATTACAGAGTTGGACCGACTGGATAAAGCATTACAGTAAAACGAAGAATGTAAAAGGACAAATGAAAAAAGGCAAATACCAAAAAACAAGAAAGGAAAGTCATGATTGGCCTTCCTTTCTTGTTTTTTTATCAATTATTTGTTTTTTCTGGCTCCAGTATCATCCACATTATAACCATCAATGGTAGTGTTTTTAGCAAGAGAGCCATCGGCATGGAAGTAATACCATGTATCGTCTATTTGTTGCCACTTGCCAGATACCATAGTGCCATAGGTGTCAAAATAGTAGGTCTGAATGGATGAATTACTGCCTATGCTCTGCCAGCCAGTGAGTAATTTTTTGCCGTTATAATAGCGCCAGTTATCGCCATCGTTTACCCAGCCAGTTTTTAGGGTGCCATCGGTATTAAAGAAGTATTTGGCACCGTCGATAGTCTGTGTGCCAGTGAGGGCTTTGCCGTTTTTGTAGTAGAGGTATTGTCCCATATCATTGAGTGCCCAACCATGTGCTGTGGCGGGGTCTATGGTGAGTTTTATATAACGGTGAAGCATAGAGGAAATCTCTGCACGGGTGGTACTGGATTTTGGATTCAATTTATTGCTTGTGTCACCTATCATAATACCTGCTTGCTGCAAAGCTGTTACTGCGCAGTTGTAACCATCTCCTATACTGGAAGCGTCCGCAAAGGGGATGGCCTTGTGGATAACAGGCAGTTTGTAGCTAGTTGCATTGGCGTAATTTTGCAACATAAGGGCGATTTCCTCTCGAGTGGCGGGTCTTTCAGGCTCAAAGTTGCCGTTACCGAGGGTACTGATAATACCCTTTTTGTATGCCCACTGGATATAAGGCTGATAATATTTGCCTACCGCTACATCAGCGAAGCTACTGGTGGTGTAGGAACTTACATCTGCCCCAGAGAGCCTACCAAGAACAGTAATAAGCATTCCCCGATTCATGGTGCTATCAGGAGAGAAGGTGACATCTGTTGTGCCACTAAATAGCCCCCGACCTACCACATAGTCGATGCTTTCTTTCGCCCAATGGGTGGCAGCGTCGGTGTACTTTTCGGAAGGGGATTCATACCCCACACCATAGATAGAAAAGTGAGTAGTATTCATAAGAATGCTACCGCTCTGTGCGTCATAGGCAGAGTCAGGAATACGGGTTGCATTGCCATTATCATCTACATAAACGCCAAACAAATAACCTATTGCCTCATTCTCATTAGGTGTGTATGGCAAGGCAAGGGTAGCACTGCCTTTTCCTAAGGAGGTAATGTTCTTGTTTTTGCCATCCTTACTAGAAGTAACAGTTATATCATACACTGGCCTTGTGCCGATGAGCTTCTTGGCTTTTTTCGAGAGGGAGTGATTTTGCACTGGATGGATGGTAATGGTGATGGTGCCATCACTTTGTTTTTGAATTTCCTTTAAAGCTTCCCTATCCAGAACCAAAGGAGCTATGCCGTTATGGATTGTAAGGTTTGTTACACCTGCATTAACAATGCTATCTATAGCATTGTTGGAAAGGGTAAGGCTAAGGGAGTTTGTGCCTTTTGGTATCGTTACATTGAGGTTTACGCTAATGCTATTCGTTGCTTTTCCCTGTTTTTTTGCATTTTCCTGCGCCTTGGTGATGGCGAAGGTAATGATATTATCCGAAATATTGGCATGGGCTACCCCATTTTGGTCTAGAGTTGCAGTTACCGATGTTTCGGATGTAACAGGCTGGTGAGGTTCCTTTTTTTTCGAGGATATGGTTGCTCCGCCGCTGATGGAGGAGGAATCTCCCCCAGAACTGTCAGAGGATGGATTTTTTACTGTTAGAGTTCCGTTTACAAACACGGGGGATGCTGCCTCATAGTTTGCGGTATAGCTTACTCCTGTCAAATCTAAGGTAATGGGGAAGTCGCCTAGTGTTTTTCCATCAGCCGTGCAGGTAAGGACAGGAGTTCCTACTAGTGCAGTCTCTCCAGGAAGCTGGCCATCTACAGTATAGGTGAAGTCAGGCAATGTGCGACCTCTTATCATAGTCTTGTTATCTGCCTTAATGGTTATAGGGCGTTTTGCAATGGTAAAGTTTAGGCTTTGACTGCCGATATAATTACCCTTACCTTCGATAACAACTGTGGCTTCTCCTACATTGACATTGTTGGAGTAGGTTGCAGTATAGTCCTTATTCAAGACAAGAGTTAAGCTACCATGCTTTATAGTGACGGGGGTTTGTGCCGTACCAGTATAGGTTATGGGGGCAATGGTATTAACAGTAAGCTCGGCAATATCTTTGGGAGTTACCGTAATGGGAAATATTTTTGAGGTTTCCCCAATAGGTTCATAGTTATTTAGGGTATCTGCACTTGGTGTAAAGACAACTTCATAGCCGCTGTTTGTTACAGTTGGTATGGTTTTCGGTGCTTTCCATGCAAAGCTGCCGTATTCTGTGGAGCCTCCAGATAGTGTGGACTCTGACAATGCTGTACCATAGGTAACATTGGTAGCTGTGGGCCATGTAATGGAGGGAGCTGCCGCTTTTTGGATGGTAAAAGTTGTATTTGGTGTGCCAGAATAATTGCCTATGCCAGTAACAATTACGGTAGCTTCTCCTGCATTGATATTATCAGAGTAGGACACAACATAGTCGATGCCTGATATGAGGGGTATGTCATTAATTATGGTAACAGCAGGAGTATGGGGCGTACCAGTATAGACGAAGGAGTCCCCTGAAATGGAGAGCATATCGTTATGTAATAGTTTAGGCAAGATGGTATAGGTTACCTCCGTTTCGCCCTTAAAGTTGCCCTTTCCTGAAATAGTTAGTGTTACTTGACCAACCTTTGTGCCTGCACTGGTGCCTGAGCCATCGCTGCTAGTAATATCAACGGCATAATCTACATCCTGAACCAAAACCGTGCCATCAAAGGTGACAGTTAGGGCTGGAATCTGCGGGCTGCCGTTATAGGTAAAAGTGTCTTCATCAATGGAGCAATCGGCATATGCCATATCCCGCTCCGTAAGGTATACACCGCTATCGCCAGACTGGATGCTAGCAGGAACTGCAGTGAGGATGGGTAGCTTATTGTCTGTGATTGCCCACGGGGAGGAATTCCAAGTGAAGAAATCCCAGTTACTTGCTGTTGACCAGAAGCTAGCGGTATGTGCCTTAGAGATGCTTAAATCTGCACCGTTATTGTTATTGCCGCCGCCTCCAGTGATGATTGTGCCGTTTACTTTCATGCCAGAAAAGGCATAGTTGTTGATGAGCTGACCAGAAGAAATGCCTGCCACACGCCCTGCATTTTCACCTGTGGCTATGATAGCAGGGTTTAAGGCAACGCAGTTGCGTACGTATGCATACATATCTTTCATTTCTCCAGCAATGCCGCCAACCCTGTTACCACCGCTGACCAACCCTGTTGCATAGCAATTTTCTATTTTGCCATAGGTGATAGCAACAATACCGCCAATGGTATCCCTATTACCGATTACAGAAGCATCGCTACGGCAATTTTTTATTTGTTGCATGTTGGAATTGAAATGTCCTACAATACCTCCAACAGACCTATCGCCGCTGATGGTTCCGCTTACATAGCAATTCTGAATAGTTCCATTGTTGGACATTATTCCTGCAATTCCTCCCACGGAAAAATCTCCGTAAACATTAGCACCTACTACAGCAATGTTTATTATTTTGGCCCCCATTGCATATCCAAAAAGGCCAACAAAGCCCTCATCTGGGCGGTTGATATAAAGCCCTGTGATTACCTTGCCATTTCCATCAAAGGTGCCCCTGAACCACCAAATAGGTGCTATAATTTCAGCACCCGCTTTCCGCCCAATGGGTAACCAGCCTTTTCCATTATCATAGTTTTTACCATAGGCTGAAAGGTCAATGTCATTTGTCAGTTTATAATATTTGCTATTGTATGCATTACGGATGCTTTCATTATCACTGCTTACCAGTTCCGCCAGTTTGGCAAGCTGGGCAGCGGTAGAGATTTCGTAGGCTTGTGCTTCGCTGGTGCCGTCACCGCCGCCAAAGGGGCTTGTGTCTGTGGCTAGTAGATGGATAGGCATATCTATGGCATTATCCCAAAGGCCTGGGAGTTTCTTTTCTATATAGGTCCATGGGGCAGAGCTAAATACGCTTGGAAAGCCGCTAATGCTTTGCAGTTCGTTGGCGGTTTTGGCTAAGCCTTTTATGTTATTGGCTGTGCCATCTGTAATGGTTTGCACTACGCCGCCTATTGTCACTTTCATTCCAGCATAAGCATAGTTGCCAGAAATAACGCCGTTGTTTTCGTATAACCCAATCACACGAGATACATTGCTACTACCCCTGACGGACGGGTTAAGGGCAGCGCAATTTTTTACCTCACTGCCGGATACACCATAAAAAAAGCCTATAATGCCACCAACTTTGTCTTCACCGCTAATCGCGCCTGTAGAATATGAGTTGATAACGCAGCCCATATTAGAGCGCCCGATGAAGCCGCCTACTTGCTCATTGCCTGACACTGACGCTGCGCTGTAGCAATTTATTATTTTAGAAGTAGAACTGTTTAAATCACCTATCATTCCGCCAACAGAGGATGCACCATTAATTTTACCTGTGATAAAGCAATTTTCCACAGTACCAATCATCCCGCCAGAGATACCACCGACATTATAGCCTCCATTGATATAGGCATCCACAATTCCTAGGTTTATTACAGTTCCATAGTTGACATGGCCAAATAAGCCACAATTATTGCTACTAGGGCTATTGATATATAATCCTTTGATAATATGCCCGTCACCATCAAAAACTCCGCTAAATGAACGTA
>JAAYQI010000051.1 GCA_012519385.1 Candidatus Epulonipiscium sp. | reverse complement strand
ATGTTGTGTTGAATTCTCATAATATTACCTCCTTGAATGTGTCGAGGGAGTCCTTTCCCTCCTAAAATATTTTAGTTACTGCGGTTTTGCTATCAGGGCCCATGACAGAAACCACATTGTTTTTTGAAACACAGAACACAAGTATGACCTTTGGATTACTATATTCAATAATTGAACAGAGAAACCACTAGATAAGGTGCCATATGGTTCAACTTTTGTGTTCATATGGTATATCGTCACAAAATGGAGGAAGATAAGAGAGAATTTAGAAATTTTTTGCATTTTATTTTTGTCAATAAAAACACCAGATATAGGATAATAAAACAGTAGATTTTTGGGAAAGATTTTTATAAATAGATATTGTCAAGAATGGGGATTGGGGTTAGTATATATCTATCAAATACAGATTTGGATAAATGTCCTTTATATAAGGACAATAGTCCGTTTTCCGATGAACAGTACTAATAATAAAAATGAGGGAGATTGTATATGAAAAATTACAGCGCTTTTGATGTGATTGGGCCAAGAATGATAGGACCTTCCAGTTCTCATACGGCAGGTGCCGCAAGACTGGGGAAGGTTGCGAGAAAAATATGTGGCAAAGAGGTAAAAAAGGTTATTTTTATACTGCATGGTTCTTTTGCACAGACCTATCGAGGCCATGGTACCGATAAAGCCTTGGTGGCAGGAATTTTAGGTATGGAGCCTGAAGATAGAAATTTACGGTATTCTATGGAGATTGCTAAGGAAAAAGGCTTGGAGTATGAATTTATCGAAGGAAATTTAGGGGACGCGCATCCTAACAGCGTAAAAATGGTGATGACGGATATCTCTGGCGGGCAAACCGAGGTGCAAGGGGCTTCTATTGGAGGCGGCAATATTAAGGTAACAAAAATTAACGGACTGGATGTAGAGTTTACAGGAGAATATCCAACTTTAATTGTACGCCAGCATGATGTACCTGGAGTTGTTGCTAAGGTTTCTCAAGTAATGAACGAATTGCAGATTAATATTGCCTTTATGAGAGTATTCCGTCAGGCAAAGGGGCAGGAAGCATTTATGATTATTGAAATGGATCAAACCATATCAGAGGATGCCATTGAAAAGGTGAAAAACAGCGGAGAAGAAATTCGCCAAGTATATCTTGTGGATGCATTATAATATATAATTTTAGGAGGCTATCTATGTCATATCAGTTTACAAATGGTGCAGAGCTTGTGGAGCTTTGTCATAAAAACGGAAAAAAGATTTGGGAAGTTATGGTGGAAAGAGAAGTAGAAAATACCCAGCATTCTAAAGAAACAATTTTAGAAGAAATGGGAAAAAATTTAGCTGTAATGAAACAAGCTGTGAAGGATGGGCTGGAGCAAGATATCCGTTCTGTCAGCGGGCTTGTGGGCGGTGATGCTAAAAAACTAAAACAACGATATGAAAATGGAAAAACAGTAGCAGGTACTTGCATGAATAAAGCTGTGGCTAATGCTATGGCGGTGCTGGAGGTAAATGCTTCTATGGGGCAGATTGTAGCTGCGCCAACGGCAGGCACCAGCGGTATTTTACCAGGCACATTGGTAGCTGTTGGAGAAGATTTTCAGCTTACTGATGAAAAATTGGTAGAAGGATTATTTACTGCGGCTGCAATCGGTTATATAATTACCAGAAATGCCACTGTTGCAGGTGCAGAAGGCGGATGTCAGGCGGAGACAGGTGCGGCAGCTGCTATGGCGGCAGGAGCTATTGTAGAATTACTGGGAGGAAGCCCAGAGCAGGTACTTCATGCGGCGTCTATGTGTATCAAAAATATTTTAGGCTTGGTGTGTGACCCCATTGCAGGCCTTGTGGAGGCTCCTTGTGTGAAAAGAAATGCCATTGGTGCTGCCAATGCGTTTATTTCTGCTGATATGGCTATGGCGGGCATCATCAGCATTATTCCTTTTGATGAGGTTGTGGAAGCCATGTACCGTGTGGGCAGAAGCCTTCCTTGTGAGCTGAGAGAAACTGCCTTAGGCGGGCTTGCCTCAACTCCTACAGGTATTCGTATTACCCAGGAAGTTTTTCATAAAGAATAATGATAGAAGCAGAATACTGTCCTTTGGATGGTGTTCTGCTTTTTTATGGAATCGTACTGCTATATTAGAAAAAAAGCTATTGCTTCCATCCCATAGGTAAGGTATGCTAAAGACGGAGAAAAATAATGAGGTTACTTTCATACTTTTCTTAAAGGGAGTGGTGGAGAATGAATTTTACGGATTTGAATTATGTAATTGCCATAGACAAATATGGTTCTATTTCTTTAGCTGCAAAAAAATTGTATGTTGCCCAGTCTAATTTGAGTAGGGCGGTAAAGGAGTTGGAGAAAGAGTTTGACATTACCATTTTCCAGAGAACACCAAAGGGTGTGGTGACAACAAGGGAAGGGCAACGATTTTTAATTCATGCAAAAGAAATTCAGTATCAAGTGAATAACCTAACCAATGCCTATTCAGATTTAACAGATCATGGAGTTAGTTTAAAGTTATCTGTGCCACGAGCAAGCTACATTTCCGAAGTGTTTGCGGATTATCTTGCCTCTTTGCATGAGGAGGAAAACATACGTATTCATTATCATGAAACAAATTCCATGAAAACTATCCGTAACGTACTGGATTTTCATTATGATATCGGTATTATACGGTATAATTCCATGCACGAAGGATATTATTTATCTTTATTAAAGTTAAAGAAACTACAGTACCGCTTGATTTTGGAGTTTGATTTTCTCCTTTTGACCTCCAAAAACAGCATCATTGCAGACAAGCATATCCGTTCCAATGAGGATTTGGAGGGTTGTATAGAAATTGTGCATGGGGATAAGCGCCTTCCCTCGGGAGATTATGTAGACCTATCAGATAATGACAGAGAAGAGAGGCATCAAAAGAAGGTAATCTATATTTATGAAAGAGGAAGTCAGTTTGAGATATTATCCAGAGTTCCTAATACATATATGTGGGTATCTCCTATACCACAACATATTTTAGACCAATATGGCTTGGTGCAGTTGCGGTGCGGCGCATTTGCTAAGTACATGAAAGACGTTATGATTTTTAAGGAAAACCATACTCCTAAAAAGCATGAAAAGCAATTTTTGGATATGTTGCGAGAAAAGACTCGAGAGTTTGGATGCTATTTTTAATTAGATTTCGAGATTATATAACACGAAAAGGCCATCTGTTTCATAGATGGCTTTTTTTTATGTTTTAGCAGCAAAAAAACGAATTGAATACGGAATACATTTCTCACAAAAAAATAAACAACACAAAGAATCACAGAAGAAAAAAAGGGGGATATCTTTGCTTGAGAAACGAAAAAAATAAGGTAAGCTTCAATAAGGGAAATAGACATTTTACATAATAACCTACCAATTTGGAAGGAGAGAAATAGAAGTTTTTATTCATATTTTGGGCAAACAGCATCTGGTATTGTACAAATATGAGTACGAATACTTGATTTTTTGAAATAAGATATTGGTATTTTTTGTGTAAGGCAGGAAAGACCTCTAAAATTGTACCATATCAAATTTGATATATACTATTCGCTAAAACGGTATAATCAATGTGTTTGATTTTTGTTGATTAAGCACAAACAAGATGCTAATATGGATACAAGTTCAGGGATGCACATCACAAAGGGCTTGATTCCAATACGAAAATCCACAAAATACAGTATAAGTTATCGGCCAATTTTTATCGAACGAAAAATTGAAGGAATATGTCGAAGATATAAACATCTCTCAAACGCATGGCAAGGGTAAATCGCAAAAACAAAATGGAACTCCAATTATGGTAGTATCGTGCGAAAAGGGGCACGTTATTATAAATGATACCAACGTTAATGATGTATAAAGGAGGATTTTGAATGGCGGAAAAGAAAAGGTTAGAGGCTACAGCAACAGTTGAAAGACCAGAAATCGTAAACGATGTTGCATCTTTAAAGCACAGAATTGAGGAAGTAAGGGCAGCCCAGAAAAAATATGCTACATACACTCAAGAGCAAGTAGATGCAATTTTCCTCGCTGCATCTATCGCAGCCACAAAGAATAGAATCCCTTTGGCAAAATTGGCAGTGGAAGAAACAAAAATGGGTGTGGTGGAAGATAAGGTTATTAAAAATCACTTTGCTTCTGAGTACATATATAACACCTATAAGGACACACAAACCTGTGGAGTATTAGAGGAAGACCCTGCTTTTGGTTACAAAAGAATTTATGAACCAATCGGAGTAATTGCGGCTGTTGTTCCTACAACAAACCCAACCTCTACTGCTATTTTCAAAGCATTAATCGCTTTAAAAACAAGAAATGGTATCATTTTCTCCCCTCATCCTGGTGCAAAAAAATGTACCATTGCAGCGGTTAAGGTTGTACTGGATGCAGCGGTTGCAGCTGGTGCTCCAGAAGGAATTTTAGCATGGATTGACGAGCCATCTATCGAAATGTCTATTGAAGTAATGAAAGATGCAGATATGGTATTGGCAACAGGCGGTCCAGCCATGGTAAAATCCGCATATTCTTCTGGAAAACCTGCAGTTGGTGTTGGTAACGGTAATACACCTGCACTCATTGATGATACAGCAGATATTCTCATGGCAGTTAACTCCGTAATCCATTCCAAAACATTTGATAACGGAACTATTTGTGCTTCTGAGCAGTCTGTAGTTATTCTGGATAAAGTATATGAGCAGTGTAAAAAAGAGTTTGCTGACAGAGGCTGCTACATATTGAATGATGAAGAAAAAGAAAAAGTTAGAAAAATTATTTTAAATGCAGCAGGCAATATCAATGCACAAATCGTTGGTCGTAGCCCATATCAAATTGCAAAACTTGCAGGATTTGAATGTCCTCAAGATGCAAAAATATTAATCGGCGAAGTAAGCGAGTTGGATGTTACCATTGAGCCATTTGCTCATGAAAAACTATCTCCTATTTTAGCAATGTATCGTGCCAGTGATTTTGAAGAGGGCGTTAGAATTGCGGAAAGATTGGTAGTTGATGGCGGTATCGGTCATACATCCGTACTATATGTTGACCCTGTAAAAGCACCAGATAAAATTAAGATTTTTGAAGAAACAATGAAGACTTGCCGTATTTTGATTAATACACCTTCTTCTCAGGGCGGTATTGGTGACCTTTATAACTTCAGATTACTCCCATCCTTGACACTTGGCTGTGGTTCATGGGCAGGCAACGCAGTATCCGAGAATGTAGGCGTTAGGGAGTTATTAAACATCAAGACTGTTGCAGAGAGGAGAGAAAATATGCTGTGGTTTAGAACTCCTGAAAAGGTATACTTCAAAAAAGGCTGTTTAGGTGTAGCGTTAAAAGAACTGAAGACAGTATATAACAGGAAAAAAGCGTTTATCGTAACAGACTCTTTCTTATATAAAAATGGCTATACAAAAGCAATCACAGACCAGTTAGATGAAATGGGCATTGCGCATCATACATTCTTCGATGTATCCCCAGACCCTACCCTTACTTGTGCAAAAGCAGGTGCTGCAGCGTTAGAAGCATTTGCGCCAGATGCAATTATCGCAGTAGGTGGCGGTTCTGCAATGGACGCAGCTAAAATTATGTGGATTATGTATGAGCATCCTGAAGCAGACTTTGCTGACTTGGCAATGCGCTTTATGGATATTCGTAAAAGAGTGTTTGTGTTCCCTAAAATGGGTGAAAAAGCAATCATGGTTAGTATCGCTACATCTTCCGGTACTGGCTCTGAGGTAACACCATTTGCCATCATTACCGATGAAAGAACACAAACAAAATATTCTATCGCTGACTATGCATTGTTACCTACCATAGCAGTTAGTGATGCGGATATGATGATGGATCAACCAAAGGGACTTACAGCTTCCTCTGGTATTGATGCTCTTACTCACGCATTAGAGGCATATGCTTCTATGTTAGCAACAGACTATACAGATGGTCTTGCTTTAAGAGCTACCAAGTTAGTATTTGATTACCTTCCAAGAGCTTACAAATATGGTCGAGATGACGTGGAAGCACGTGAAAAAATGGCAAATGCATCCACAATCGCAGGCCTTGCGTTTGCAAATGCATTCTTAGGTGTTTGTCACTCCATGGCACATAAGTTGGGCGCTCATCACCATGTTCAGCACGGTGTTGCCAATGCATTATTGATTACAGAAGTTATGAAATACAATGCAACTGACGTTCCTAAGAAAATGGGAACATTCCCTCAGTATGAATATCCTCATACTTTAAGCAGATATGCTGAAATTGCTTCTTACTTAGGTCTTCCAGGAAAAACAGACCAAGAGAAGTTTGATAGCTTGGTTGCAAAAGTGGAAGAGTTAAAAGCAACTGTAGGTATCGCAAAATCCATTAAAGAACACGGCATTGATGAAAAAGCCTTCTTGGATAAATTAGATATTATGTGTGAAGAAGCATTTGATGACCAGTGTACAGGATCTAACCCTAGATATCCTTTGATGAGCGAAATCAGGGAGATGTATCTCACAGCATATTATGGTAAAAAAGATAAATAAAATGAACTATCCCTTTTTAAAAGGCAGTTGGTTCCCCCAAGCCAACTGTAAGAAAACTGGCTATACTCAAAGTAATCCATATTATCCCATATAAGCATTTTTTGAAGGAACCTATTTTTCCTGCATTACAAAAGGAGGAGTAGGTTCTTTCTCCCTTTTTAAAAGATAAATAACTATAATTAATGTAGACTTTATTTAAGTGGGTAAACCAAACATAAATGTAATCATAAAATAAAGGCAGATGCGGTTATTTGAACTGCTCCAGATTGTGCGGACAGCACAAAAAGGCCTCTATGTAGGAAAATATGAAGTTTTAAGTGGAGAGGCGTCGCGTAAGCGGCGGCTCTCCAGTTTTTAACTGGATGCGCTCATGGTTGT
>JAAYQI010000050.1 GCA_012519385.1 Candidatus Epulonipiscium sp. | reverse complement strand
ACTCACTTTTTTAAAAAAAGCGAGACAAAAAACTTTATTAAAACCGCATACCCTTGCGGTTTTATAAGGGTCAAGGGTGAAACCCTTGTTGGTGTTTGAGGGAGAATCCCTCAAGGTTTTGACTTTGTTTATAGTTTAGGCTGTTGACTCTTGTCAACAGCCTTTTCTTATTTATGCTCTTTTTTCTACACCAAGGAGTACCGTTTCTCCGTTGATGTTCCATTCTTTGGAGTAGCTTCCGCCTTTTTTCGCTACTACTTCTTCTGCCAAAACATCGGCTTTGATATCATTGCGTTCTAAAATACCTGCAATGACTGCGTTTCCATCATGATATACTGTAATTTTATCTGTTACTTCAAAGTTTGCTTCCTTACGCATTGTCTGTACTTTGCTGATGATTTCACGTACAAAACCTTCTTCAATGAGTTCTGGAGTTAAGTTGCTATCCAGTACCACTGTCACATTTTGGTCAGCAGCAGATACAAAACCGTCTTTTTGTGCTGTATCTACCAATACATCATCCATTTCCAATACAACTTCTTCTCCGTCAATCAAAAGTGTTGCTTTTCCTTCTGTTTTCAGAGTATTCATAAAGGAACTGCTTTCTACAGTCTTTAACGCTTCGCCGATTTTAGGCACTAATTTTCCATATTTTTTGCCCAAGGTACGCAACTGTGGCTTAAAGGTATAGGCTGTAAAGCTCTCCACATCCTGTGTAAAAGTAACTGCTTTTACATTCAGCTCATCGGCGATAATATCAATATACATCTCAGGCAATGCTTCTTCCGCTTTTACATACATCATGCCAATTGGCTGTCTATTTTTGATATTTGCCGCATTTCTAGCTGCACGTCCTTGCACAACAACCTTTAATACCAAGTCCATGTTCTTTTCCAGCTCATCATTTACCCACTCACTGTGGTACTCAGGCCAATCGCAAAGATGAACGCTTTCTGGTGCAGTTTTATCTACGCTTCCCACTAAGTTACGGTAGATTTCCTCTGCAATAAAAGGTGTAAATGGTGCGGTAAGTTTTGTCAAAGTTACCAAAACGGTATGGAGTGTCATATAAGCATTGATTTTATCCTGTGGCATATCTTTTCCCCAGAAACGCTCTCTGCTTCTTCTTACATACCAGTTACTTAAATCATCCACAAAATCCGCCATAGCGCGAGCAGGCTCTGTAATTTTATAAGCATTCAAGCTATCATCCACAAATTTATTCAGTGTTTGTAGCTTGGATAAAATCCATTGGTCCATTGGAGAAAGCGTATCATACTTCAACTCATGCTCCATAGGGTTAAACTGGTCAATATTTGCATACAGCACATAGAAAGCATAGGTATTCCACAATGTTCCCATATACTTTCTCTGCATTTCATTTACAGCATCCTCATAGTAACGGCTAGGCAGCCATGGCGCACTGTTTGCGTAGAAATACCAACGTACCGCATCTGCACCTTGTTTATTCAGTGCATCCCAAGGGTCTACTACATTTCCTTTGTGCTTACTCATCTTTTGGCCATTTTTATCCTGCACGTGGCCAAGTACAATACAGTTTTTATAGCTGGAGCAATCAAAGAGTAATGTGCTAACTGCCAATAAGGTATAGAACCATCCTCTTGTCTGGTCTACCGCTTCACTGATAAAGTCCGCAGGGAAATTTGCCTCAAACATCTCTTTGTTTTCAAAAGGATAATGGTGCTGTGCAAAAGGCATACTTCCTGAGTCAAACCAACAGTCAATTACTTCGCTGACACGTGTCATAAGCCCACCGCACTCAGGGCAAGTGATGTGTACTGCATCAATAAAAGGCTTATGCAGTTCAATTTCTTCTGGGCAATCAGGAGACATTTCTTTTAACTCTGCAATGCTGCCGATGGTGTGTCTGTGTCCGCAGGAGCATTCCCAAATAGGCAGAGGAGTTCCCCAATAACGCTCACGGCTTAAGCCCCAGTCAATTACATTTTCCAAGAAGTTTCCAAAACGTCCTTCTTTGATATTATCGGGATACCAGTTGATGGTGCGGTTATTGGCAACCAATCTATCTCTAACTTCTGTCATTTTGATAAACCATGTGCTTCTTGCATAGTAAATCAAAGGGGTATCGCATCTCCAGCAGAACGGATAGTTATGCTCAAAAGGAATAGCTTCAAACAAAGTACCCTTTTCCTTCATCCAATCTAAAATAAGTGCATCTGCATCCTTCACAAATTTTCCTGCAAAGGGGCCTGCTTCTTCTGTCATCAAGCCTTGGCTATCCACATACTGACGGAAAGGCACATCGTATTTTTGTCCTACACGGGCATCATCCTCACCAAAAGCAGGAGCAGAGTGAACAATACCAGTACCGTCTGTCAATGTAACATAGTCATCACAGGTAACAAAGAAGCCTTTAGGGTCACTCTCAATAAAGTCAAATAACGGCTCATAGCGCATATATTCCAAGTCTTTTCCTTTTACGGTTTCCAAAACCTCATAGTTGCCCTCTCCAAGCACCGTATCCAAAAGGGCATTTGCCATGATTACTACCATATCCTGATAAGATGCTCTAGAGTAGTCCTCTTTTGGGTTTACTGTTAAAAGGATATTGGAAGGCAGTGTCCAAGGAGTTGTGGTCCAAGCAAGGAAATACTCATTTTCTTTGCCTTCTACTTTAAACTTTGCAATAGCAGATGTTTCTTTTACATCTTTATAGCCCTGTGCCACCTCATGGCTGGAGAGTGCAGTACCACAGCGTGGGCAATAAGGCACTACCTTATGACCCTTGTATAATAAGCCTTTCTCCCAGATTTTCTTTAATGCCCACCATTCCGATTCGATATAGTCATTATGATATGTTACATAAGGGTGGTCCATATCCGCCCAAAAGCCTACACGGTCGCTCATTTCACGCCATTCGGACTCATATTTCCATACGCTTTCCTTACATTGTTTGATAAAAGGCTCTACACCGTATTCTTCGATTTGTGGCTTACCGCTGATGCCCAGCATTTTTTCCACTTCCAGCTCCACAGGAAGTCCATGGGTATCCCAGCCTGCTTTACGCAGTACATTGTACCCCTTCATGGTTTTGTAACGAGGAATCAAGTCCTTTACGGCTCTTGTAATAATATGGCCGATATGAGGCTTGCCGTTGGCAGTTGGAGGGCCGTCATAAAACGTATAGATAGGGCAACCTTCCCGTAATGTCACGCTTTTTTTAAAAATTTCATTTTTTTCCCAAAACTTTTGAATCTCTACCTCTCTCCCAACAAAATCGAGATTGGTGGATACTTTATTATACATTGTAAACTCCTCCTTTTTCTCTGTTTATTATTTCCGATTCAAGCAATAAAAAAAACCTTCCATCCATATCACAGGACGAAAGGGTTCGCGGTACCACCTGAATTAGCATAAAAATGCTCTCTCAACGTATAACTAACATTATACTTTCCCATAACGCAGGCAACGTCAGCATCTACTAAGCCCATAAGGCTGTTGGAACTGCCACTCCGGAGTGATATTCAGATTATTTTTACTAGTACCGGATTTCCACCAAAACTCCGGCTCTCTGTTACGTTCAAAAAAATCCTACTGTCCCCATCACAGTGTTTGTGTTATACAATTTATCTTGCAACTTTTCAAAAAGAAAAGCGTATACCTCAATATTGATGTATTATACAATGACTCTCTTGGTTTGTAAAGTTTTTTTTGTATGTATACAGTGTTTTTATTTAGCCTTACCCTTCTTTCTAAAAGAGAGTTGAAATTTGATTCGGGATTGTGTATAATAACCCCGTATCTACCTATAAATAAATTGTTACTTCATACGAAAGTGTATATACACTTATGTATATATGCCACCAAACGAAAAGAGGGAGTGCTCCTTATGAACAGTAATGACTTAACCCTGTTAACGGACTTGTATGAGCTTACCATGATGCAGGGCTATCACCTCACAGGCTTAGAAAACAAGGTTGTGGTATTTGATTTATTCTACCGCAAAAATCCCTGTGATAACGGCTACGCCATTGCAGCAGGTCTGCAACAGGCCATAGAATACATTACAAATTTACATTTTTCTTCGGAAGACATTGCTTATTTGGAAAGCCTTGGACTATTTTCTAAGGACTTTATTTCTTATTTATCCACCTTCCGTTTCACTGGTGAAATTTATGCTATTCCCGAAGGTACCGTTGTATTTCCTCAGGAACCCTTAATGCGTATTAAGGCACCTATTATGGAAGCACAGCTGATAGAAACTGCTCTGCTTAATATCATCAACCACCAAAGCTTGATTGCTACCAAAGCAGCAAGAGTAGTTTGGGCAGCACAGGGCGACCCCATTATGGAGTTTGGCCTTCGTCGTGCCCAAGGCCCCGATGCAGGTACTTTGGGTGCAAGAGCGGCAGTCATTGGCGGATGCTGCGGCACCAGTAACGTACTCACAGGCAAACTTTTTGATGTTCCTGTAAAAGGTACCCATGCCCATAGTTGGGTTATGAGTTTTCCTGATGAACTTACGGCTTTTCGTGAATATGCCAAACTTTTCCCCAATGCTTGCACATTATTGGTAGATACTTATAACACATTAGAATCTGGTGTACCAAATGCCATCACTGTATTCCGCGAAATGCGTGAAGCAGGCATTCCATTAAAAAACTATGGCATTCGTTTGGATAGCGGAGACTTAGCGTATTTATCCAAGCAAGCAAAAAAGATGCTGGAAGATGCAGGCTTCCCCGATGCTGTCATTAGTGCCTCCAGTGACTTGGATGAATATCTCATTGCCAGCTTAAAACTGCAGGAAGCAAAAATCGGGCTGTGGGGCGTTGGCACAAAGCTTATCACCTCAGATGATTGCCCTGCTTTTGGCGGTGTATATAAATTAGCAGCAGAAAGCACAGAAAATGGCGAATTTATCCCAAAAATCAAGCTTTCCAATAATACAGAAAAAGTTACCAACCCAGGCATAAAAAAAGTAGTGCGTATCTATGATAAAGCCACAGGAAAAATCAAGGCAGACTTAATTGCATTAGATGATGAGGTGTTTGATGAATCCAAGCCTCTCACCTTGTTTGATGATAGTGCAAAATGGAAACGTATGACATTGCCTGCTGGCTCTTTTACCATAAGAGAGTTGCTGGTTCCTATATTTATCGATGGAAAATGTGTCTATGAATCTCCAAAAGTAATGGATATTCAGGCATATTGCAATAAAGAAAAAGATACCTTATGGGATGAGCATAAACGCTTGGATAATCCTCATATTGTACCTGTGGACTTGTCGGAAAAATTAAGTATATTAAAAGCAAACTTAATAGAAGAAATTAGCAAATTAAAACAATAATTCATTCCATTTAAAAACAGCGGAGCCTCGGCATCATCACTGCCAAAATCCGCTGTTTTTTTATTTTACTCCACTAGAGGGGCAATACAGGCTTAATAGGCACTCCCCGCATTTTGGCTTTCTGGCAACACAAATCTTTCTTCCATGTGCTATGGCTTGGGTATTAAATGCAGTCCACCGTTCCTTGGGCAGTAACTTCATTAATTCAAACTCAATTTTCACAGGGTCTTGCTGTTTTGTAAACCCCAAAAGGTTAGAAACCCGCTTAACATGAGTATCCACAATCACCGCAGGGATATGAAAAATATGCCCTCTTACCACATTTGCAGTTTTTCTTCCAACACCTGCCAAGGAAGTCAGCTCCTCAATATCGCTGGGTACTTCCCCGCCAAATCTGGAGAGCAAGCCTTGGCAGCAAGCAATGATATTTTTTGCCTTATTATGATAAAATCCTGT
>JAAYQI010000049.1 GCA_012519385.1 Candidatus Epulonipiscium sp. | reverse complement strand
TCCATAAAGAAGCTATTCCAAGCAGTATCCTTGCAGTTAATCTGATATACTTCGTCCTCTATGTTGACACTCATGTCATAGTTATCAGAAATATTCGTTCCCATACTGACACAGAAGCAGTTTTCAAAGGTGTGCTTACAACCTATCAAAACAATTTTAATATTGTCACGAATTCTCTTATAGTAGTAATCCGCAGGACCATTCTTTAGGTACATGTCATCCAGTCGTTTTAAGGCATGCAGGTCACAGCTTCGCAAAAAGATGATTGCTCCCTTTTGGGGAGGATTGGCTTCCTTGCACTCATCTTCCGTAAAGAAAAACAGTGTCTGAGTAATGGGTGTTAACACCTCCTT
Source organism: Candidatus Epulonipiscium sp. (assembly GCA_012519385.1). Taxonomy (GTDB): domain Bacteria; phylum Bacillota; class Clostridia; order Lachnospirales; family Anaerotignaceae; genus JAAYQI01. The sequence goes on along the minus strand of JAAYQI010000049.1, from coordinate 2,365 downwards.
GAAGGAATATTCCGATTTCTTATCAAAAACAATTTCGGAAACACTGTCTACTTTGCCATAACGGATGCAGTCTGCATCAGAAAAAGTATTTCCTCCTACATATCGCTTTGGTGCATAAATATCGTATGTTTCTTTCTGTTTCGTAAACCATGTGTTGAATTGATAGTCATTCACATGAAACCCCATATTATGTTCCTCCTTTTTTCTTTGGCTTTCTTTACAACAATTATACAAAGTAAAATTCCCAACTGATGTTGCGTAGGTCACATCAGTTAGAAGCTTCATATGATATGCTGATTTCATCAAATTCATCAAAATAGAAAGAGGTCATAACTATGAAGATAAAAGCGATTGTACTATTATTTATTATTGTTTTCCTTTCTGGGTGTGCTAACACAAATAGCGTTTCTGAAAACACAAACGGCATACAATTCACCGATTCTTTGAATCGAACCGTCACCATTTCAGAACCTAAAAGAGTAGGAATTGCATCGGGTAGCCTTGCAGAGTGTTGGATACTGGCAGGGGGCGAAGTTTGTGCAGTCACAAAAGATGCGGTAACAGAGAAAGAACTTGATTTGCCTAAGGATTACATCAACCTTGGTTCCCTACAAGAACCCTCTCTGGAAACAATTCTGGCGGCTGATTTGGATTTTCTGATTTTAATGTCCAGCTTGAGCAATCATGTAGAAATGGCAGATACTTTAGAGAAAGCAGGTATTCCTTATGCTTATTTTGACGTAGAAAACTTTGACGATTATCTGAAGCTAATGAAAGTGTTTACAGATATTACTGGACGCAGTGACCTTTATGAAAAAAGTGCCAAAGCCTTACAACCCCTGATTGCTGCTGCTATCGAACGTGGCAAGCGAGAAGATGCACCTACGGTGCTGGTTCTGCGTACCTCCTCATCCAGAGTAAAGGTGCTAGACAGTAGCTTTATGGTGGGGGGTATGCTAAAGGAGTTTGGCTGTGTTAATATCGCAGACAGCGAAAACAGCTTGCTCACAGAACTGAGTATGGAAGCCATTGTAAAAGAAAACCCTGACTATATCTTCATTTCTTGTATGGGCAATCTGGAGGAAGGACAGGCACAGTTAAAAGCCACCTTGACCTCCAATCCCATTTGGAATACTTTGCAGGCTGTTCAGAATGACCGAGTGTTCTATCTGGAAAAGGAACTGTTTCACCAAAAGCCAAATGCACGATGGGGGGAAAGCTATGAGATTCTTGCACAGCTTCTTTCGCAGTGACCGTACTGTTTTCACCGTGAGTATTATGGTACTACTTTTTGCAGTATGCACTTCTTTGTGTATGGGTGTAGTCATGTATACACCAATACAGCTTCTGAAAATGCCAGATATTCTGCAGTATATCCGCTTTCCCCGTGTGATGGCAGCTATATTTGCAGGAGCAGGCCTTGCAGGGGCGGGTGTCATTATCCAAACCTTATTTGGTAATTCTCTGGCTGGCCCCAATATCATCGGGGTCAACGCTGGTGCAGGATTTATGACTTTGATTGCCATACTTGTATTTCCATTGACTCCCCAAGTACAGCCGTTGGCGGCGTTTGCAGGTGCACTCTTATCGGTAATGATAATCTATCTGCTTTCCCGCCGAGTTGGCACATCCAAAATGACCATACTGCTCTCTGGGATAGTGCTAAACAGCCTATTAAATGCCGCCTCCGAAGCACTTTGCACCTTCTTTCCAGATATTCACATGAGCTATTCCGCTTTCCGTGTTGGCGGATTGTCCTTCGCCCAGCCTTCGGTATTGTATCCTGCGGCAAGCTTGATTGTGATACTTTTTTTCATCGTGCAAAGCCGAGCCGATACTCTGGAACTGCTATCCCTTGGTGACGAAACTGCCTTTTCTCTTGGCGTATCCGTCAAAAAATATCGTCTGCTTTTTCTTGCCTGTGCCGCAGGCATGGCAGGAGCCGCTGTCAGTTTTGCAGGGCTGATTGGGTTCTTAGGATTAATCGTGCCCCATGGTGCAAGGTTTGTGGTAGGGGATGAGATTAAAAAATTGTTCCCTTTGTCCGTCCTATGGGGGAGTTTACTACTATTGATTTGTGATACCATAGCAAGAACGGCATTTGCCCCTTTCGAGCTAAGTGTAGGCATTGTAATATCCATTATCGGTGTCCCTATTTTTATTCGGATGCTTTTAAAAAGAAAGGTGGGATAAAATATGTTGGAGTTAAAAAATCTGTCTGTTGGATACGATGGACGTTATGTGATTCGTGATGTAAATCTCTCTTTTGAATCTGGTAGGATTTACACCATGATAGGAAAAAACGGCTGTGGAAAAAGCACACTGCTAAAAAGCTGTTCTGGGTTACTAAATCCTAAAACGGGTT
>JAAYQI010000048.1 GCA_012519385.1 Candidatus Epulonipiscium sp. | reverse complement strand
TTGCCGCTGCCATTGGTGAGATGGTTGGCACAGGCTTATTGGGAGGGCTTCTTGCGGTTCCTATTGCTGTACTAGTAATGGGTAAGGAAGCTGGTGCATTTTTTTATGTGGTTCCGTTTTTGGTAAGCTCTGTGGGCGGAAGCATATTGGCTTTGGTAATTTTAAAATCGAAAGAAATACTACATAGTGCAAAGAAAACAGCAATATAAAGGCTCTTACATTGCCTATGGCGGTGTAAAGCAGTTTTTGATGCGTTAGGCAAAGGAGGACACAAAATGAAACACGTATTAACCATTGCAGGTTCGGATACTTGTGGAGGTGCAGGCATACAGGCAGATTTAAAAACGTTTTCTGCACAGGGAACCTATGGCATGAGTGTAATTACCGCAGTTACCGTTCAAAATACACAAGGGGTATTTGGTTGTCAAGATATTAGCCCTGATATTATTCAAGGGCAGATGGATGCGATTTTTTCCGATATTCGTGTGGATGCGGTGAAAATCGGTATGGTTTCTCAAATTGAAACAATCCATGCCATTGCGGATAAATTAGAGCAATATCAGCCCCCTAATGTGGCGGTAGACCCTGTGATGATTTCAAAAAGCGGTTTTGATTTAATGAAGCCTGAAGCAAAGGAAGCCTTGCTTACGAGGTTAATTCCTCTAGCTTATGTGGTGACACCTAATTTGCCTGAGGCAGAGGTGATAACAGGAATGAAGATTAACGATACTGCATCTATGGAAGAAGCCGCAAGAGCAATTCATAAAATGGGTGCAAAAAACATTTTGGTGAAGGGCGGACATCTGGAGGATTCTGCTACTGATATTTTATTTGACGGTAAAGAGATGACATTCCTTACCTCGGAGCGAATTCATACAAAAAATACCCATGGAACAGGCTGTACCCTTTCTTCTGCCATTGCGGCAAACTTAGCGAAAGGGCAAACTGTATCGGATGCGGTAAAAAACGCAAAAGCATATATTACCATAGCCATACAGCATAGCCTTGAGATTGGTAAGGGTGTTGGCCCTACCCATCATTTTTATGAATTATACCAAAAAGCGGGAATCCTTGAAGAAACGGAAAAACCGTGAGCAACATAAAAGTCAAACAGACGAAGATAGAATGAAAATTCTATCTTTTTTCATGTTTAGGGTGATTGTATGGCTGTGCCTGTTTTAAGCTGCATAGAATAGAAAAAGTTGTGAAATGAGGGAGGTGTGTTTTCCCATTCTATGGAATAAGATTTGAAAAAGCAGCCTATTCATAGTACAATAGGAGAAGAAAAGCCAAGCATGATTTAGGGGAAGGATGTGCTTTTTGTGGAAATTTTGAACTGGAAGGATTTATTATATCCTTATGAACAAACTGTGGATGAGCTTTTAATTAAGTTTAACAGTATTATAAAAGAGTGTAGGCACTTGGGGGTGTATTCTCCCATTGAATCTGTTTCGGGGCGTGTGAAGCGTGCTGCCAGCATTATGGATAAGGCGGCAAGAAAGCATATTT
>JAAYQI010000047.1 GCA_012519385.1 Candidatus Epulonipiscium sp. | reverse complement strand
CGAGCTCCAATATCCTTCAAATTCATATCCGTATATTTTTAATGTTTTTCTGAAACGGATGATAATATCTTTTACAAAATCATATCGCCCTGCAGGAATGATTTCTTCCAGTAAGTCAATCAGCAATGTTCTGGAAATCACATAAATGCCTAAAGAGGCCATGGTGCCTTGTGCCTGCAAAGGCTTTTCTTCAAACTCCAATAAACGTTTTTCTTCATCCAATTCCATAATTCCAAATTTTGATAAATCCACATCTGGCATATTTTTGCAAACCACCGTAATATCGGCACCTTTTTGCTCATGGTATTGCAAAACTTTGCGGTAATCCATTTTATACAGGCAATCCCCAGAGCTAATGACTACATAAGGCTCATTACTCCTGCGTAAATAGGAAATATTTTGATAAATGGAATCCGCAGTGCCTCGAAACCAGTTGGAGCTGTCACTACTAGTAAAAGGGGTAAATACAAAAAGTCCTCCCTGTTTTCTTCCAAAATCCCACCATTTGGAAAAAGATAAATGGTCTTGCAAAGAGCGGGAATTATACTGTGCCAAAACAGCAACCTTATTGATACCAGAGCTAGACATACTGCTTAGGGTAAAATCAATGGCACGATAGCAGCTGCCCACAGGCATTGCCGCCGCCGCTCTGGAGTCTGTTAAAACACCTAGCCGCCCCTCGTTGTTGCCTCCCGCTAATATGATACCTACTGCCCTCATATTCTCGCCCCCTCTGCAATAATGGACTTTCCGCTTGTTAAATAACCATCGGGGTAATCTTCTGGTTGCGTTTTACCAAACAATACACAGTTTTTCCCAATGGTTACATTGGGAGGAATCTTGGTATGATCCCCAACCACTGTAATGCCTGTATTATAAATATTGGGTTTAGACTCATTGGGCAGGTTTTCTCCCACACCCATGCGTACATTTTCTCCAATATCACAGCCCTCATCAATAATGCACCGCTCTACATAGGCATTTCCACCGATAACGGTATCCTCCATAATAATGGAATCCCGCACCACAGCACCTTTTTTTACAACAACCTCTGGCCCTAGCACAGAGTTATATACTTCGCCGTAAATCTCACTGCCTTCGGACACAATACTGGTAGAAACCCTTGCTCCTGCGGCTGTATACTGGGGCGGCTGATGGTCACTATTGGTATATATCTTCCAAAAGCCTTCATATAAATTAAATTCGGGGAGCATTTTTATCAGTTCCATATTTGCCTGCCAGTAAGATTCAATGGTACCCACATCTTTCCAATACCCTTTAAACCGATAGGCATACATGGACTGCCCTTCCTCCAGCATTCTTGGAATGATATGCTTGCCAAAATCACTGTCAGGATGAATTTTGCTATCTTCAATCAGAGCCTCTCTCAAACGGCTCCATGTAAATATGTAAATCCCCATAGAAGCTAAATTGCTCTTAGGGTTTTGAGGTTTTTCTTCAAATTCATAAACTCTGTCGTTTTCTTTGGTATTCATAATACCAAAGCGACTTGCTTCTTCCATAGGTACTTCCAGCACCGCTATGGTAGCAGCAGCACATCTTTCTTTATGAAATGCCAGCATTTTTGCATAATCCATTTTATAAATATGGTCGCCCGATAAAATCAGAATATATTCTGGATTATTATGGTCGATATACTCAATGTTTTGATAAATGGCATTGGCAGTGCCCATAAACCACTCCCCAAAATCTCCCCCACCTTTTACATGAGGTGCCAAAATAGTGACACCACCTGTTTTGCGGTCCAAATCCCAAGGAATACCAATACCAATATGCTGGTTTAGCCGCAAAGGCTGATATTGAGTTAGTACCCCCACTGTATTCACTCCGGAATTGATGCAATTACTCAGCGGAAAATCGATAATGCGGTATTTCCCCCCAAAGGTTACTGCAGGCTTTGCTACGTTTCTTGTCAAAATTCCAAGACGACTACCTTGTCCTCCAGCCAAGAGCATAGCAATCATTTCTTTTTTCTGCATATACAATCCCCCCCAATATGGATGTTTTGTCCTACATACACGAAATTACCATTATCATTTCGTTCTTTTCTTCTGTGACTATAATCAATAAAGCCAGAGAACCCACTGTGCCTAAGCACAGAAGCAATCGGAAATCCGTAACAGCTTGGCTTCTTACTTTTTGAATATATATAGTATAGCATATCCTGTTAATTTTGTAAAATATCAAATAAAAAAAATATATATTTTGAATTTTTTTAGCTAAAATATACACCTTTTTCCCATAAAATTGTATTTTATTAAAAATTTTATCAAAACTTCGACAATATATCCAAAACAAACTCGATTTTCCTACGAAGAAAACATCATAAAATTCCCAGTAAAATAGTTTTAAATCCTTATGTTTTGTGTATCATAATATATAGGAAATTACCAAAGATTTGCAGAACCTTGCATTGTTGTTTTTGGATGGATATAATAGACTGTAATATTTCTCATATTTTTGAAACAATAAATAATTTTTATAGAAATCGAGGCGGTTCATCTCATGAAAACAGAATTTCAAATTCGTTATCATCATGTTTATTTTATCGGTATTGGCGGTATCAGTATGTCAGGTCTTGCAGAAATTTTACACTGCAGGGGCTTTCAAGTGTCGGGATCAGATCTTCACCCTTCTGATAGAACCAAATACCTGGAATCTTTAGGGATTCCTGTGTACTACTCTCACCAAAAAGAAAATATCTCACCAGATATCAATCTTGTGGTATATACAGCCGCTGTTAAGGAGGATAACCCAGAGCTTGTAGCAGCAAAAGAGCTGGGTATTGCCGTTATGGATCGTGCTCATCTTTTGGGTAGCATTATGGAAGATTATCATAATTCTGTAGCAGTATCTGGCACCCATGGAAAAACAACCACCACCTCCATGGTTTCAGAGATTTTATTGGCGGCGCAGGCAGACCCCACCATTACCGTAGGTGGTATTCTTCCCACCATACAAAGCAATACCCGCATCGGCAACTCTCCTTTTTTTGTTGCAGAAGCCTGCGAATATTTTGATAGCTTTTTGCAGTTTCGTCCTTTGGTCGGTATCATCTTAAATGTAGAAGCAGACCATTTGGATTATTTTAAAACACTGGAAAACATTCGTCGCTCTTTTCACGCTTTTGCAAAGCAAGTACCCCAGCATGGCTTGGTAGTCATACATGAGGATATCGAAAACGTTGCAGATTTGACAGAAAACTTGCCTTGTAAAGTGGAGACATTTTCTCTTTCCAAAAACAGCAATGCTGCATGGCAAGCCCAAAACATTGTGCATCATGAAGATGGAAGCAACTCCTTCGACTTAGTGTATCACCAAAAAAATCTGGGGCGGATTTCTCTCCATGTACCTGGGGAGCATAATATTACCAATGCCTTGGCGGCTTGTGCTGCTACCTATTTTATGGGTATTTCTGTTGAAGATATTGCTAAAGGGCTGGCTCACTTTCATGGAACCAATCGCCGCTTCCAGTATAAAGGCAGTAAAAACGGCGTAACCGTAATTGATGATTATGCCCATCACCCCACAGAAATTAAGGCAACCCTTAGTGCCGCAAAAAAAACAAAGCATAAAGAGCTGTGGTGTATTTTTCAGCCTCATACCTATTCCCGTACAAAATTTCTTTTTAATGAATTTGGGGAATGTTTTGCCCTTGCCGATCATATAGTAATAGCAGATATTTATGCCGCCAGGGAAAAAGATACAGGCGAAATCAACGCCTCCAAACTAGCAGAGCGCATTGCCGCTACAGGCAAAGATGCCTCCTATGTAGGTAACTTTCAGGATATTACAGCTTATATGCAGGCACATTGTAATGAGGGAGATATCCTTATGACAATCGGTGCCGGAGATGTCTATCAAATTGGAGAAATGTTCCTAGAATGATAGTTTTCCACAGTATCCACAATGTTATCTACAGTTTTTATGACTAATATTGTGGAAAAATAGAGAATTTTTTGTTTCTTAACTAAAAATCGGCATTTTCTCAACAGAAAATGCCGATTTCTTTTATTTTATTTCTCTATTGTTTTTTCAGTAGATAACTTCTCAGTGATATCCCATCCATTACCTTTTTTATGCAGATATCTCTAATTTGTCCACAATTCCATTTTTTGTGCATAACTTTATCCACAATATCCCGCAGTTATCCCCATACCTTTCCACAAATCTGTGTACAATCAATGATTTGATTTTCCGGTTATTTCTTCTATCTCCATCTTAAATACATGGGTGGCATCTGCCGCCTTTCCAATATATTCCTTGCCTTCTTCCAAAAATTCAGGCGAATATTTTTCTATCAAAGCAAAGAGTGCCATAGCTTTTTCTTCACCTGTCACTTCTTTGGCTCTGCCAAAAGCAATACAACTAGCATACTTGGTAGTAAATGTTTTAGCCAAAACCGTTGCCTCTGTCACCACGCAGAAAGAAACCTTTTCATTTCTACTCATGCTGTCCAGTTTAAATCCTGCTTTTGCACAATGAAAATAAATGGCATTGTCACGGTAAGCATAGTTTAACGGCACACCGTATCCATATCCATTTTCTCCAACCATGGATAGCACACCATAAACTCCCTGTTGCAATAGTTCCATGGCTTCTTCCTTCCCTAATTGGCGGTCTTTTCTTCTCATTTGACGAAACATTTATATTCCTCCTTCTTTTTGTAGAATAATTTTATCATCATTTATAAAAAACGGCGATTCTTCACTGCATACTGCATTGGAAAATCCGCCGTTTAAGCTAAAGCCTATCTCATTTATGATATGGCTCTTTTGTTATAATTTTAAATCCTCTGTATATTTGCTCTAATAGAATAACACGCATCATTTGGTGGGGAAATGTCATAGCGGAAAAGCTCACCGCTGCATCCCCACGCTTCATCACCTCTTGGGATAACCCTAAAGAGCCGCCAATTACAAAAGTAATATGGCTAACTCCACGAATCATATGCTCCTCTATGAATTGAGAAAAGCCCTCGGAGGTATACTGTTTTCCTTCTATGGCCAGCAAAATAACATAGGCATCTTCTTTGATTGCTTTTAAAATACGCTCGCCTTCTTTTTGGCGAACTATGTTTTCTTGGGCTTCGCTCATGGTTTCGGGTGCTTTTTCATCGGCAACTTCCACCACTTCCAGCTTACTGTATCGGCTTAGCCTCTTGGAGTATTCCTCCACTGCCTCCCGCCAATACTTTTCTTTTAGCTTCCCAACACACACCACAGATATCTTCATGCCCGCTCCCCCTAAAACTCCACCATACGGCTATTGGTATAGCGGGATGCCATATCCATCTTCAAATAAGTGCCTAGTTTTATATGATGTTTATTTAGTATCTTCTCTACCGTTTCATAAGCAAGATAAGGGATGTTATTTTCATCACTTAAATGCCCCAAGAATATGTACTTCATTTTTTCCGTTATCACTTCCGATAATAGCTCGCCCGCAGTAATATTGGAGATATGCCCTTTGTTTCCCAATATCCTTTGCTTTAAAGACCAAGGATAAGGCCCTTTTTTCAGCATTTCCTCATCGTGGTTTGCCTCAAGTAACAACACATCGCTGTCAATGATGTTTTCTTTCACGGTATCTGTCACATGGCCCAAATCTGTGGCAACCGTCATTTTATAGTTTCCTGCAAAAATGCTGTAGCCCACAGGCTCTGCCGCATCATGAGGAATTTCAAAAGGATGTACGCAAATATCATTGACCACGCATTTTTCTCCTGAATATACAAAGCGTTTATTTTTTGGTGCAATATTCCCCAACTGCCCCTCCATAGCATCCCAAGTGCCTTGGGTAGCATAAATGGGTATGTCAAAACGGCGGGATAAAATTCCTGCCCCTTTGATATGGTCTGTATGCTCATGAGTAATAAACAAAGCATCTACTTGGCTTCCATCTGTCTGCAATTTACTTAAGCCCTCTTGAATCCGCTTTCCGCTTAAGCCTGCATCCACCAAAATACGGGTATGCTCTGTGCTTACAAAAATACTATTGCCACTGCTACCGCTGGCAATGGAACAAAACTTTACCGACATTATTTCAAAACCCCCATTTCTTATAGGGTTACCCTTTTCATATCTGCCCCCAATGCGGCAAACTTCTTCTCAACATCTTCATATCCACGGTCAATATATTTCACATCACCAATGGTAGTTTCTCCCTTTGCTGCCAAGGCCGCAATAATCATAGCCGCTCCTGCCCGCAGGTCTGTTGCCATAACTTGGGCACCCGTTAAGCAATCCACGCCTTGTATCACTGCAACTCTGCCATCTACTTCAATTTGTGCGCCCAATCTGCGTAACTCATCTATGTATTGGAATCTGTTTTCCCACACATTTTCCGTTATAATATTGGTTCCTTTGCACACACTGAGTAAAGCCGCCATTTGTGGCTGTAAATCCGTAGGAAAACCAGGATAACTCATGGTTTTAATATTCACACATTTCAATGGTTTGTCCGCAATCACACGAATGGCGTCGTCCATTTCCTCAATGGTAACATCCATTTCAATCAATTTTGCCGCCAAAGAATCCATGTGCTTAGGAATAATATTTTTCACCAGCACATTTCCTCCAGTGACTGCCGCCGCAATCATATAAGTACCCGCTTCTATCTGATCAGGAATAATGGTATATCTTGCTCCATGCAGTTTTTCTACACCTGTAATACGGATAATATCTGTACCTGCACCTTTGATATTTGCTCCCATAAAATTCAAAAAATTGGCTGTATCCACAACATGAGGCTCTTTGGCAGCATTTTCGATTACGGTTTTTCCTTCCGCAAGGCAAGCCGCCAGCATAATATTGATGGTAGCACCAACACTGACTTGGTCCATATAAATAGAAGTACCTACCAGCTTATCTGCATAAGCCTTTACAATACCGTTTTCCACATAAACCTCTGCACCTAGCGCACGAAAGCCTTTTAAGTGTAAATCAATGGGGCGTGTTCCAAAATTACATCCGCCTGGCAATGCCACCTCGGCTTTTTTATACCGCCCTAAAAGCGCTCCCAATAAATAATAAGAAGCACGGATTTTTTTCACTTCTTCGTATGTAGCGCATATATTTTTTACATTTCTGCCATCTATCTGTAAGGTATGTCTATCCAAAAATTCAGATTTTGCACCTATTTTATTAATCGTATGACAAAGGCTGCTTACATCCTCAATACAAGGCAAATTTTCAATCACACTGATATCATTTGCCATAACAGCCGCTGGTATAATCGCAACAGCGGCATTTTTTGCACCGCTGATAATTACCTCTCCCTGCAATCGACGTTGGCCGGTTACAATCAATTTATCCATGTACCCCTCAACCCTTCTAAAAAAGTTATCCCTATATCATTTATATTCAAATTTTGTCTTATTTTCAGTAAAAAAAGTTCTTTGCAAAATGCTACAGCAATTATACCACTAAAGTATCCCACAGAAAAGCCTTTTTTTCAGTGGAGTGCATTCTTTCCTTGCTTAATTATGGTTCTCTTCCATTTACCACCAAAGTAGAACCACGCTGAGATAAAAACCCCTGTTGCCTGTGATAGACCCATTGCCAAAAATATTCCTCTAAGCCCCATCCCCATATTCTGTGAAAAAAGAATAATTAAGGGAATCCGGGCCAAAATCAGATTACAAAATGCTATAAACATAGGCATTAACGACATTCCCGCTCCATTTGCTAAACCGTTCACCGTAAATGTAATGCTGTTAAATAAGTATGCAATGGTCGCCAGCTTGATATATTCCCTGCCGATTTCCATAGTTTCGGCACTACAATGGAACATACCAAGAATTGGATTCGCTAAAAAATGTACTACCGTAAAAATTACCAATGCAAATAAAAAACTAAGCCGCATCCCTGCAAATAGTGTCTGCTTTGCTCTATCATACTTTTCTGCTCCTAAATTTTGCCCCACCATAGTGGCTACCGCTTGGGAAAAGGCAATGGCAGGTAAAATAGCAAAAGAATCTATTTTAGAACCAATGCCTGCAGCCGTAGATGCTGCCAAACCATACACATTAATGTGAGAAATAACAAAAATAAAGGAAAAATTGACAATTCCCGATTGTATGGCGGAAGGCGTTCCTATCTGAAAAATAAGGGGTAGCTTTCTTTTATCAATGCGAAAACTCTCTTTTTTAAAATCAAATATAAAGTTTTGCTTGTATAGGGTACGGATGCATAGCAAAAAGGAGAGCGCCTGTGCCAAAACCGTTGCCAAAGCGGCTCCGCCTGCCCCCATATGCAATAGCCCCACAAATATAATATCCAGCACAATATTTACCCCTGTGGCAATGGCAACAAAATATAAAGGACGCTTAGAGTCCCCCAGTCCACGAAGTACCGCACTTACTCCATTATATCCGCAGATAAAAATCGTTCCCGTAAAACAAATCACAAGATACCTCTTTGCTTCTAGATAGGCTTCTTGAGGAGTATTCAGTATTTTAAGAAATGTATCATCTAGCACTAATCCAATCACCGTTATCAAAATACTGGCGTATAAAAACAACGTAAACATGGTACCAATGGTAGCCTTAGCGTGTTCCTCCTCCTTCGCCCCCACATATTGCGCCACCAAAACTGTGCCGCTTAAAGCAAAGCCGCTGACAAAAGTAGAAATAAACATGGTCAATACCGTGCTGTTATTCACCGCCGCAATTCCCATATCACCCATAAACCGCCCAACCACCAGCATATCCACCAAGCTGTAAAAAGCCTGCAATAGCTGTGCCAGCAAAAAAGGTATTGCAAAATGAATTAACTGTTTATTCACATTTCCCTCTGTAAAATTCTTCCTATACTTGTCGCTCATGGACTTCATTCCCTTTCTGCTGATGTTAGGCTCCTTTTATCAAGTATACACCACCTATCTATTTTTTTCACCTATTCTCTGTATTTCCTATCAAGAAATTAAGCAACAAAAAACTGCATACTCAAAAAGTTCTAAGTATGCAGTATCTTTCTAAATAAATGGAACAGCTTCTTATGCGGAGATGTTTTTTTCTGTAGTTCGGGATGCCCGAAGGCCTTCCATCTGGCATAAGAATACACCTGCTATAATAATAAGTGCAGTAAATAGCTTTATTACTTCTAGTTTTTCATGTAGCACTAGTACCGCTAGAATAATGGAAAATATAGGAACCAGATTGATAAAAATTGCCGTTCTGGCAGGCCCAATCTCTCTGATGGAAATTTGCTGTACCAAATAACCGATTACCGATGCGAAAATACTCATATAAAGCACTGCCATATAAGCACTCACAGGCACAGCTGGTAGCCACACCCATGGCTTTTCGTAAATCACAAAGGGAATCAATGCAATATCACACACCACAAAGCTGTAAAACGTCAGCATGATGGGAGGAATACCCTTCCCCTTGCTCTTGCTGAATACGCCATATGCCGCCCATGATATTACTGCCATAAACATTAAAATATCCCCATGGTTAAACTGTAACTCCTTTAACACCGAAAGCCTGCCTGATGTAATGGTAAGCAGTACTCCAATAAAAGAAATGATAATTCCCAAAAGCATCTGCTTGCTGATTTTTTGCTTTGCAAATAAAAATCCAATCAAGGCTGTAACAATGGGGTTCATAGCAGCCAGAATGGAGGAATTGATGGCTGTGGTATACTGTAATGCACTAAAAAATAATACATGATATCCAAACATTCCCACAAGCCCCGTAAATAAAAATATGGGGATATGTCGTTTTTCCACCACAAATTTTTCTTTTCTTTGTTTTAATAAAAACAGCATAACAATAATAGCAAAAATAAACCGTAAAAAAGATAACGAATACGGAGGAATATATGGCACCGACAACTTCCCTGCTATAAATGCTCCGGCCCAGAAAAAGGTCGCTAATACCATAAATAGATATAACTTTTTCTCATTCATCCTTCTTTACCCCCTATATACGGTTTCCATAATAGATGGTGTTAGAAAAAAGTACCCTTTCTGTTCCTCTATTATAGTATGAATGGACAACATCCGCCTGAAATCCCATTGCTGAGCCTTTTGTCAGCAGATACTCCTCTGTTCCCAATGCAATAACCAACTCTCCCTGAAATACACATAAATATTCCTGCGTACCCTTTTGGTGTGCCTCAGAAACCAACGAACCCCCCGCTTCCACTTCGCCAAAAAAGATTTCAAAGGGGCGGTTTTCTCCCACAGGAAAAAGGTTAAAAATGCGATAAGTGTCCTCCGTGTTACTAACTGGTGTCAAATCCTCTTTTTTGATTACTTGAGTCTGTGTAGATTCCTCACTAAGCAAAGAGGATAAGGAGATGCGTAATGCATTAGAAATTTTATACAGCGTATGAATAGAGGGATTGCTGTCACCCTTCTCTATCTGAAACAGCATACTTTTGCTCACTCCTGTAATATCCGCCATCTGCTCCAGAGTATACCCATGACTTTCTCTTGCCATTTTTACTTTTTTTGCAATCAATCCGCTAATTTCTTTCATATTCCATTCCCTTATTCTTCAAATTTTAATATATTGTACTCCTATTGCAATATATTGTCAATCCCCTTTAATTCGAAATCATCTCGTTGGTATATGCATTGATGATATAGGGTTTTTCCTGCCCCATAATATAAATACGATAACAAGGAAGCAGTTTTACCACACTGTCTTGTGTCAACTCCTCCTGCTCTAAAAAGTCATACCCCAGTTCCATTTTGGTAATGGTAACTGGTTTTTTTTCTTCCAGCTTTCGATATTCTTTCATAAATGTAAATAATGCCTCATCCGAGAAGCAAATGTCCTTTTTTTCCCCTGTATAGCCGCTAGGATAAAAAAATGGAAAATCAGCCGAAGTGATGCCTTTTTCCGTTATAGTAATACGGTAAGCATTGGCAAACACCAAATCCCCTTTATATTTCCCAAAATACTCTACCACAAATCCTTCTTCTGTTTTTGTAATGTTTCCAAATTCAAAAGAACCTAGTTTACTGCCTAAGCTCTGCATAAATTTTTCGGCATCTTGCTTTGCAATATTTTTATCCAATTTCTGGTGGTTGGCAGTTCCCGAAGGAAAAACCAATCTCCCTCGATTGCCTTTCATGGTTAAAACCTTGGTTTTACTTTTTATAATGATTTTTTCTACTTCCGTATTTTCCACAGTAACGGTAGTGTCCTCTCCATCAAAAAACATCCTTTTCAATTCATCCTTGCTATAGACAGGGATAGATAAGGATATTTTTTTCATAGGGGAAAATTTTGTTTGTAAATCGGTATATAAACTAATGCCATTTTGAGAAAGCACCTGAAAAACTGCCTTCTCCTGATTGGGTGTCAATGTATTTTCTTGATGCCTCCTATAATTAAGCCCCAGTAAAACTACATTCAATACAGATAGCAGTACTATGATAAATATCTTTGCGTTTTTCCATTCCACTTTTTCCCACCTCTTTCAAAGTGCAGGTATTATCCTAATAAAGCAATGCTTTTTTCTTAATTAGGTAAATCAATCCGTCCTTCTTCCGCCACCTTTTTTTGTGAATCTATCAAAAAGTCTTTATTATATAAATTGGTAACCCAATATAGCTTCACATCACCATTAAGCTCTGCAAAGTATCCCAGATAGATATCCTCCACCTGTGTTACCACTTTTCTGTAGTCACCTTGCTGATATTCCAGAATGCCTTCATTTAAAGCCGTTAAAAAGTCTTTGCTTACCTCCATACGCTTTTGGGTGTTGGGATAAAAATTCACAGCATATCTCCTATACTTTTTCACAGCATGGTTTCGTATTACAACCTCAATGGCGTGTTCCGCTTCAATGGTATTTTTCACTTCCTCCGATAACATCACAGGAAAGTTATCCCTCGTATAGTCAAAGTAGTATACAATTTCATTGCTACGCACACTAACATCACTCAAATACACAGGGGTTTTCAATGACTTGTCATATTCCATAAATTTTCGTGCAGTATAATAGCCTTTTAAAAAACTATCTTTTTCATTATTGTGATAAGATTCGTAGCTGTAGTATTCCAGTACCCCTTGGGTTTCATATCGTACTACCACGCTTTCATCACTAAAGATAAAGTTTCCGTTTTCGTCCTTGCTGTTCCAATCCGCCGCAAAATTTTTGAAAAACCCATCCACAGAGCTTTCCAATAACCCTCGATGAATCACACCATCTTTTTCAAAAGGATTTTCCTGCACAACAGAGGCATAGCCGTAAGTACTGCTCTGCCATTGAGGAACAAATACATTTCCCCGAAACAGTTTAAATCCACTTTGCTCTGTAGAAACATAGTTTAGCTCTTCCTGCTCCGGTAAGCTTTCAATGGCATGAGAAAGCCCTGCGGCATATTGGCTTTTACCCAAAGAAAACCGCAGGTATGTCTTATCTTTTGAGTTGATAAAATAACCGCACACATCTTGGTCATTATTCTGTTTTGGTATCAAAGCAAGCTGGTCAAAGGAATGGATTACTTCCTGCTGAAGCTTGGTATTTTTTTTGCGATACTCTTGAATGGGCACAAAAAAATCATACTGAAACAAAAGGCACTTCGAGGCTAATATTTCATCCCAATCCTCAAAATTTTTCCCCTCATAGGAAGTCCCTTTCTCCAGTATTTCGTATAAAAAATCATTGGCCTGTTCTAAAATGGCATTGCCTTTTTCATCCTCAGGGTAAAATAGGGTAAACTTTTTATTACCCTTACCAACGGCAACCTTCGTAGGGATTAAAAATTCTCCCTCGCCTCCTGCCTGCATTCTGTTCTGGTTTAAGGACATAAAAGTTGTATAAAAAACGTTATGACTTGCTGTATCTACAAGCCATAACGTCCCCGTCTGATAAATCGCAGCTACCATCAAAACAAGAATGACAAAGTTTGTAATTCTGTTAAAACTCATTGGCTTCACCGCTTTTTCTTATTCATTTGGTTTATTTAATAATCAATAATGTGTTTCTTCCACTTCCAGGAATAGAAATGGTATTTTCCAATTCCGTTTTAATCTGCAATTTTTTTCTTTTAATGGTTACACTTTGGCAAACTTCTTTATAGCCATCCTTCTGTGCTGTTATTGTTATGGCATTCTCTCCAAGACCAAGGGCAATGGTTTCACTGAATAAACCTGATGCACCCACTTCCATGGTGTAGCAAACCGTATCCTTCACTTCTCCCACGGCATCTTTTGTGCTAACTTGTATGGTAATGCCTGTACCCTGCAGTGTAGTACCGGAAATCATTCTGGTACTGTCAAATGTAGACTGCACTTCTTTGGTAAGGTCTATTCCGCTGGTAATGCAAAAACTTAACTCTTTTTCTCCTGTATCCACGGCTTCTGTCACCGTATCCAAAGGAGCGGCATACACAACGCATGGTAAAAGGCAAAGCATCATTGCAAAAAGGAAAGATAACATATATTTTTTCATACTGTAGTACCGCCTCCTTTCTGAAAGCTATGTTCCATAATATTCTATAATTGAAAATACAGCTATATTATATCCAATCAATATTACAATTATGTTACATCAGCCTTACGTTTGAATTACAATATCTCAAACAAGCTTTTCTTTTAAAAACCACATGGTCATAGTAGTGCCTTTTCCATACTCACTTTCCGCTGTAATTTTTCCGCCGTGGCTTTCCATAATCTCCTTAGCAATGGCAAGCCCAAGACCCGTTCCTCCAATGGCACGGCTTCTTGCCTTATCCACACGGTAAAACCGCTCAAATATGCGGGATAAGTCTTCTCTTTGTATCCCTAGGCCTGTATCCTTCACCGATACTTTGTAGTAATGAGTATCTTCTGTAATAAATATTTTAATCTCCGCCTCTGCCAAGCTATATTTCATAGCATTGGTCACAATATTATTCACTACCTGCCCAATCCTGTCACGGTCGGCATAAATTCTAACTTCTTTCTCATATGGTACAAAATATAACTTCTGACGCTTATTGTCCGCATGAATCTTATTTTGCTTTACGGTATCAGTCAAGAAGCTATTTAATTCGATTTCCGTTTTATTTAGTATCACTTGGTTATTGTCAAAGCGAGAAAGCTGTAGCAAATCCCTCACCAAAAATGCCATTCTATCCGCCTCACTGTTAATAATCTGCAAAAACTCTACAGCCGTATCGTAATCTTCCAAAGCACCTTCCAAAAGGGTTTCTGCATAGCTTTTTACTGTGGTCAGCGGAGTACGAAGTTCGTGAGAAACATTGGCAACAAATTCCTTACGCATATCATCCAGTTTTTTCTGTTCTGTAATATCTTGCAGTACCACAACCACGCCATCTATTTCATCATCCTTACTGGAATAAGGGGAAAAACTGGCGTTAATATACTTTTTCCCCAAGGGAAAGCTCACCTTTTTGCAAACCTCAGGCCCCATATCCAAATATACCCCTGCATTAATATCAAAGGCATGGATAAAGTCGGAAAAGGATAACTCCAGATGGTCTACCTCCAATAGCTCCAAGGCGGCTGAGTTAACGTGCATCAAAGCACCGTCTTTATTATAAGAAATGACGCCGTCAGTCATATTGTGCAGTATAATTTCCAATTTATTTTTTTCTTTAGAAATCTCTGTCATATTTTTTGTCAGTTGCTCTGCCATATAGTTAAAGCTGGAGGTTAGCTGCCCAATTTCGTCTGTACTGCGTACAATTAGCTTTTGCTGTAAATCTCCCTCGGCTAGATTTTTTGCACCCTTGGTTAACGCAAGAATGGGGCCTGTCAATGTTTGAGCAAATACATATCCCATAATGGCCGCCAGTAACAATGCCCATGCCACAGCGATGATAATGGTGTTTGTGGTTTGGTTTAAGCCGTTTGTCATATCCCCCGCATCCAAGCGTGTAAATACTACATAACTAACTTGCGAATCTTCTCCACGTACTGGTGCGGCATAGCTCATCCATTCCTTCACAAGCTCCGTAGAGTCCGTACTTTTTTTCCCATAGCTAAAAGAGGCCACACCCGAGGTTGCCGCCAAAATAACAGAATCCTTATAAACAGGATAAGGAGGCTGAATCACCGCCGTAGAAGCAATCGTCACCGTATCTCCATTTACTACCTTTAAAATATTTCCCTGTATCCCCACAGCATTGGTAACGGTTTTCATCAGGTTACTTTGAAACTGCTCTTCGTTTCCCTCCTGCACAACCTGTTCGCTGATTTTTTCGGCATAAAGCTCCAACTGCTGTCTGGATTTTTCCAGTTCAATATTGCGTAGGCTCAGTAAAATATAGCTCCCGCTTACCAGCATTACAATTAAAACCAAGCCAAGATACATTATAATGAGTTTCCATTTAATACTTTTCAAACCCACTCATCCCATCTTTTCACCGTTAAAGTAATAGCCTACACCTCTTTTTGTTAAAATATAGGTAGGCTTACCAGGGTCATCCTCCACTTTTTCACGCAGGCGGCGAATGGTAACATCCACTGTTCGCACATCTCCAAAATATTCATAACCCCAAACCTTTTCCAACAGCACCTCTCTGGAAAAAACCTGTCCTTTTTGGGTTGCCAAAAATTTAAATAACTCAAACTCACGGAATGTTAAATCCAAAACCTGTCCGTCCTTGCTGACTTCATAACGCTCCATATGTACCGCCAAGTTTCCGAAATATAATGCATTGTCTTGAGTATCTTCTTTTTTCTCCAAGGCATCTATTTTTCTTAAATTGGCTTTTACCCTTGCCATCAGTTCCCGAATACCAAATGGCTTTGTCACATAATCATCGGCACCCAGCTCTAAGCCTAAAACCTTGTCCACTTCCTCCGCCCTTGCAGTCAGCATAATAATGGGAGTGTTTATTCTTTCTCGTATTTTTTTACAAGCTTCATACCCATCCATTTTAGGCATCATGATATCCAAAAGAATCAAATCAGGCTTTTCCTCAAAGGTTTTTCGTACCCCTTCTTCTCCGTCTGCCGCCTTTATTACAGTATACCCTTCTTTTTTTAAATTAAATGCAATAATCTCCACAATATTCTTTTCATCATCCACAATCAGAACTTTTCTACTCATTTTTACCTCCAAAAATAACTGGCATTCACTATTTTTACCTTTTTTTAGATACCTGCCATTCTTTTTTGAATTTCCATCGTCATATTTTTCATTATACTAAACTTCATATAAATTGTAAAATAAAAACTCTCTTAAGGTCTAAGGCACATTTTTCCTGAGCGGATGAGTTCCTGTAAGGCATCTTCTCCATATTGACTCACAAATCCTCTTACCCAGTCATAACTTTTTCGATATGCCAAGGCTGGATTTAGTTTATCAAATCCATGATATAACTCCTCCATGGTTATCTCCTTACTTTTGGCCTTTTCCTCTTTTGCCCACTCAAATCCTGTATATTTTTTTTCATAATATAAGACAACTCCTTCGGAAAACCAGTGAGGATACCTCCCTTTTGACACTTCATCCATAGCAAAATGAAGCATTTCATGGACAACAGGCCCGTTTTCGATAAATTCCTCTGCCCTTTGCCAGTCCTCATTTCCCTTTGCCCATAAGGAGGGGGAAAGTACCGCCGCCGCCCCATGGTAGTATGCCCCCATAGGTAGCGCATCCTCCTCTTTCATCTGTAAGGCTTGTTTCATCTCCAAACTATCGTCATATAACACATATTCCACCTTTTCTTTTCTGTTCCAGCTAAAATCCCTTGCAACCATAGGAAAATAGCTGTCTGCCAAATCCAGTATCATCCTAGCTTCTTCCGCATTTTCCCGATAATACACCATAGCGTACTCCCCCTCTAACATCCTCCATTGGGTAGAAAAGGATTCCACCAAAAATTTATTTTGAAATCTATCCATTCTCACAGTTTCTTGATATTTTCTTTCTGCCCCTCCCACCAGCAAGCAAAGAAACACCAGCCATACCATTTTTTCTATTGTTATTCTCAAAAAAATCCCATCCTTTCCATCTTGTCTACATTCTATTCCCCCCATTTCAAAAAATGCTTTTTTACAATAATTCAAGTGAAGTCATGTCTCTTTTCCCCATAAAAAAAGCACCCGAAAACCAATTTCGAGTGCCATTATCCTATATTTTTTATTCCATTCTTTCTTCCAGTTCTTTTTTCCGTTCTTCATAACCAGGCTTACCCAGTAACGCAAACATATTTTTCTTATATTCCTCTACACCAGGCTGGTCAAATGGGTTCACTCCCAAAAGATAACCGCTCATGGCCACCGCCTTTTCAAAGAAATATACTAGGTATCCAAAATGATAGGCATCCATTCTTTCAAACTCTACCACCATATTGGGCACACCACCATCCACGTGAGCCAATAAAGTTCCTTGGAAGGCTTTTCCATTGATATACTGCATGGATTTTCCCGATAAGAAATTAAGCCCATCCATATCCTTGGCATTTTCCTCAATGAAAATATCCGTCTTGGCTTCTTTGTTCCACAAAACAGTTTCAAAAAAGATACGGTTTCCATCTTGTATAAATTGCCCAATGGAGTGTAAATCCGTTGAAAAATGAGCCGTCACAGGAAAAATACCTTTTTGGTCCTTGCCTTCGCTTTCTGCAAAAAGCTGTTTGTACCATTCTCCAAAAGAGGTGAGATGAGGGTCATAGTCTGCCAAAATTTCTACTGTTTTTCCTTTGCGATAAAAAATATTTCGCATTACAGCATACTGATAACAGATATTTTTCTCCAACTCCTCGGCAGAGTATTCCCTATAGGCATCTGCGGCTCCTTGCAGCACTTGGTCAATATCAATTCCCGCTACCGCCATGGCAAGTAAGCCCACAGGAGTCAGTACTGTAAACCGACCGCCAATATCATCCGGTATGACAAAGGTTTCATACCCCATTTCGTTACATAGGCTCTTCAATGCTCCTCTTTATTTATCTGTCGTGGCAAAAATACGCTTTGCCGCTTCTTCTTTTCCATATTTTTTTTCTAACATAGCTTGAAAAATACGAAAAGCAATGGCAGGCTCCGTAGTTGTACCAGATTTAGAAATCACATTTACAGAAAAATCTCTGTCTCCAAGGATTTCCATAATATCCTGCAAATAACCAGAGCTGATATTGTTTCCCACAAAATAAATATCTGGTGTAGCCTTTTGTTTTTTTTCATTGTAAAAAGGAGAAAGGATGAAATCCAAGGCTGTTCTGGTACCCAAATAAGAACCGCCTATCCCCACTACAATCAAAACCTCGCTATTTTCCCGAATACGTTTTGCGGCAAGCTTTACTCGCTCCACTTCTTCTTTGTCATAATCCACAGGCAGTGAAAGCCACCCCAAAAAGTCATTTCCCTGTCCTGTTT
Source organism: Candidatus Epulonipiscium sp. (assembly GCA_012519385.1). GTDB lineage: Bacteria > Bacillota > Clostridia > Lachnospirales > Anaerotignaceae > JAAYQI01. The sequence continues at coordinate 5,041 of JAAYQI010000047.1, read as the reverse complement.
TTTCATGTAGTCTTTGGTGGCATAGTGCCACAAATGGCGCAAAATCTTGAATCTCCTGCTCCTTTACAAAATTTTCTGTCCCCTTGCATTTTAGCGCTATTCCCATAATAAATAACCCCTCTCTTACGTACCATATTGTTTCTGTACTATTTGGTACCCTGCACAATGATTTCCGTTACAGGCTCCACGGTTATCTTTTTAGAGATTTCCTTCTCTTCCTCCACAAAACCATTAATGCGGGTAATTTGCACAGTGCTTTCCTTTTGCCCCGCTTTTCCTTGCTGTATTACCTTTTGGTAGCCCTTATTCTTGGTGTTGTCTTGGCGGTATTCATAGGTTTTTGGTTCAATATCTGTCATTACCGTAGTTTCCACAGTTTTTACCGAAACATAAGGCTTTTTGGTAATGATATTTATAATCTGCCCCACTTTTAGGCTACTTTGTATGGTCAATCCGCTATTGATTTCCAATAACTTTTCTACCGTCATTTCAGCATTTTGCGCAATCTTATAAAGGCTGTCATTGGATTTTACAGTATACGTTTTTTGGGTTTCGGTGCTGTTTTGCAGTGTTTCCAAGGCCACTTCGGGTGTAGAAATCTTATCCGAATCCACAAAGCCTTCTACTATTTCCACATCCTCCACAAAACTAGCCTCCATTTTGGCTCCCTTGGGGATATATTCTGCTTTAATTTTGTTCAAAATATCCTCCGCTTGTGCTTTGGTTGCCAAAACTACCGCCTGCGACCCATTTACCATAATGGCAGCTCCTGACACTTGGTAGGTTACAGCTTCCCTAACCTTAGGGATAATATAATCAACAGTTCCTACTTCTTTGTTTCTGTCTTTGGGTATGTGTAGGGCAACTGTTTTAATTTCTTCCTTAAGTTTTATTTTTGTTCCCACTTCTGCCTCAATTTGTGCCACAATGGTTTTTTCCAAATCTTGTGCCGTAAGGGATTTATCCTTCACAATACCGATACTAGTTTTACCAACAAATACCTCCACGCCGTTTTTTCTGGTAAATCCTATCATAATGCATAGTAAAAGCAAAATACAAACTGCAACCACGGCCATCATTGCCGTTTTTCTCCTTTTTGCAGTAGATTTGTAGTTTTTAGCGCTTCGTCTTGGAGCTGCCTTGGCAGTTTCTCTGTTTTTCTTTTTATCTTTGGTTCTTTCTTCTTTTTTGCCGGTACCGCTATAGGCAACTCTGTCTTCCCGTTTCGGAAAATTTCCTTTTGATGCTCCCACAATATGCCTCCTTCCCGAATCCAATCTAAAACCTTTCGTTATCTCTCTTATTTTAAAATATCCCATAGTAGATTGCAAGGATAACAGGCAAAGAAAGAGAAATCTTAACTGAAATGTAATAAGACGGAAAAACCTTCCGCCTGTGGGCAAAAAGCTCTTCCGTCTTAGTATGTTATCGTTTCATAGAATTTAGTATAAAATTAATTTGATATTTCACATGTTCTTGTGCTACTTTTGTACCCTCCTCAGAGCGTCGGTTTTCAATAGCCCAAAGAATGCTTCTGTGATGGGAAATGATAGCCGCCTTGCTGCTTTCCAGCTTCGCATGTGCCATACGGTAACGATAAAGCTGTATTCTCAAATTTTTATAAATCTGTATCAGCTTATCATTTTCTGTAGCCATAAAAATAATGTCATGAAACTGCTCATCATAGTCGGCAACCTTTTCCAGCTCAGCATCCAGCCATGCCTGTTCCATTTTTTGTTCTTTTTCTTTTAAATTTACTAATTGCTCAGGACTCATTTTACGACAGGCAACACTGGTTGCTAGTCCCTCCAACACCCCTCGAATCTCCAATACATTATTGATATCTTTTTCCGTCATATCCAGCACTTGAGCACCCTTTCTTGGGGTTAGTGCCACCAGATGCTCAAGCTCCAGCATTCTAAGTGCTTCTCTGATGGGAGTACGGCTTACGCCTAATTTTTCTGCCAGTTGATTTTCCATCAACCGTTCTCCAGGCTGTAGTTTACCAGTAAGTATGGCATCACGCAATGTATTAAATACAACATCACGCAAAGGAAGATATTCGTTAGAATTAATTTGAAATTTATGGTCTATCATATGGTTTCTCCTCCTCGCTGAGCATTCTGAAAGGTTTCTGTTACAAAAACATCCTTTATCCCAAACTCCTGTTTTAAAATACCTGCTGCGGATAAGGCTATTTCCTCTTTATCAAACAAACCAAACACCGTAGGCCCGCTGCCGCTCATCAATGTGCCAAGGGCCCCCAAGGCTTTCATTCTGTCTTTTATTTCCCCAATTTGAGGATGCTTTGGAATGGTCACCGTTTCCAATACGTTACATAACTCATGAGCAATGGTATGCAAATCTCCTCTGCTAATGGCACGCAGCATTTCTTCCGTATTGGGATGCACTTTAATTTCATCTAAACGCAAATGTTGATATACATAAGCAGTAGATACGCTAAAAGCGGGCTTCACCAAAACCAAAAAACATGGCGGAAACGGATGTGTCACAGGGGTAATCACATCGCCGATTCCCTCAGCCAAAGCTGTGCCCCGTAAGATACAGTAAGGAATATCCGAACCTAGCTTTGCTGCCATCTTCATTAATGTTTCTCGCGATTGCCTCAAGCCAAAGAGCCTATTCATGCCTACCAAAACCGCCGCACAATCGGCACTGCCTCCCGCCAATCCTGCAGCAACAGGAATATGCTTTTGTAGTTCAATAAAAACGCCTTCCTGTATCCCAAACGTATCACGCATTAGCTGTGCCCCTCTATATGCTAAGTTCCGTTCATCGGTGGGTAGCCACTCCCAATTACTTTTGACACGAATCACAGGCTTGTCGATTTTTTTCATATAAATTCCATCTTGCAAATTTACCGTTTGCATAATGGTACGAAGTTCGTGGTAACCATCCTCCCTTTTTCCTGTAACATCCAGGGTTAAATTGATTTTTGCTCTTGCCCTAAGCCTAATCTCCTTCATTCTGACTATCCCCAATCGGCAATTTGTATTCACACTTAGGCACATATTTTGTTTCTTTTACATACAGTATACCTAAATCTGATTCTATTGTATATGATAACCAAAAAACTCACAACAGCAAAACTATACAAAAAAATACGAAACCACCCATAAAACTTATAGAACCCCGCCTATTGCGGTCTGCAAGCCTAATATTCTTAAAAATTTATAAAATTATATTACACAAACCCTTTTTGTACTATAATAGATAGAAAGAAGACATCCTTACTGTAAGTATTCCTCAAAGAGAGGTGAACCTTATGAACCATTTGAATACCGATATTAAAAAAACTTTGTATCCTATGGGTATTTTACTTGGTGTAATACTGGGTCTGTATTTATTTTTTCAATATCTTTTTTCCTATATTGCACCTTTTCTTGTAGGTTGGCTTCTTAGCCTTTTGTTTCACCCTTTTGTTACATTACTGCAAAAAAAATACCATATTCCTCGTTGGATTGGGAGCCTGCTTTCCATTTTGCTGCTGCTGATATTTTTTGTTGTAGTGGTGGTTGGTGCATGGAATAATCTATATGGGCAGGCGGTTCACCTTTGGAATCATATGCCCCAATATCTCTCATTACTGGAGCATTCTTGGAATCAATTTTTAGAAAAATGGGTAACTATTGTTGATGCTCTCCCTCATGGTATTCACCAACTGATACCAAAGGAAGAAAATACCCTTTCCTCCTTTTTATCCAAAATAGTACAAAGTGGTAGTAGCCACTCCTTCAGTGCTTTAATTAGTATTTCTAATGGATTTATGATTACAGTGGTGGCATTAATTTCTTCTTATTTTTTCACGAAGGATAAAGAAGAAATCGCAGCATTTGTCAATAGCCATCTCCCCAAGCAGTATGCAAAAGAATATACTCTAGTAAAAAAGGAATTAAAATATTCCTTTATGGCTTATATCAAAACACAGTGTATTCTTATGATTTATACCTTTAGCATTTGTTTTATCGGGCTTGTTGTATTTCGCTCTCCTTATGCTTTTTTGCTCAGCGTTATCATTAGCCTTATTGATGCCGTTCCTTTTTTTGGAAGCGGTTTTATACTATGGCCAGGAGCAGTCATTTGTTTAATTTCTGGAGAAAATGTATTAGCATTGGGGTATGGTATTATTTACCTGTGCGTAAATTTAATGCGTCAAGTGATGCAGCCTAAAATTTTAGGTACCCAAATCGGATTGCACCCATTACTCACTTTAATTTCTATGTATATCGGGTTAAAAACATTGGGAATTCTGGGTATGATTTTAGGCCCTGTACTAGCTGTCCTTTTCAAAGCCCTGTATTATGCTAAAGGGCAAACACAGACAAAGGAACCCTCTCCCCCAAAAGATACCCACTAATTTCTAAAGAGAAATCACATACCGAATCCCTAATAATACCGCTAAGTGGGCAGGATAAAACACATAAAAGAAAAAACGTGGCAGGCGTATGGGTGTACTCCATTTATGATAGATAAGGGGCAGTGCAAAAAGAGAGAAGCTCTGTAGCCATACTCCTCCTTGCATGATATAAAGTATTTGCAAAATTCCTTGAAAAAGTGTGCAAAGCCATTTGTTTTTTCCTAATTGAAAAAATAAAAAAATAGTAAATACACCATACCACCCATAACTAAACTGATTGGGTATTACCACTGCCAGTAACAGTAATCCTGCCCCAAAAGCTTTGTAATAGCTATTTTTGCTCTCCCAAAATAGTAGGGTTAACCCTCCATAAAAAAGTGTGAATAAAACATTCCACCCTTTTCCAAATAGTAAAAAATAAATGGGCTGTGTCAGTATTCCCGTAAAAAGCATCCGCATCAAATATGCCTTTACATTTTTGGTATGGCACATTCCAAAGGCAACATAATATGCAAAAATAGGAAAAACCAGCCTGCCCACCATTCTCCATCCCATCTGCCCTGGGAAAAATACAGCACCCACATGGTCTACCACCATGAGTATCGCCGCCAAAAGCTTTAATCCATCGTCTTTGTGTACTTGCTCCATGCTTCACCTCTATAT
>JAAYQI010000004.1 GCA_012519385.1 Candidatus Epulonipiscium sp. | reverse complement strand
CCAATGCATTTCCGATGCCCGCTTCTTGAAATCCTTTATTCATTTTTCTTCCTCTTTCTTCTGATTTCTTAGCTTTTTCCATTGTTGCTATTATATCCGTTTTGAAAAAGAAAGTAAACGAAAGAATTACATATTTTTAGAGGAAGCCTTTTTACTTATTCTCTACTCTGTTTCATACCATACCTGATATGCAAACTCATCCCCAGAAAAATAATTCATAATCCCCATATAAATAGCCCAAGCAATTTTTTCTTGATATTTTTCATCGTTTAGCTTCTTTTCTTCTTCGGAATTACTTAAAAAACCACACTCTACCAAGGCCGCAGGGATTTCTGTGGTACGTAGTACATAATAATCGTTATTGGATTTTGCTACTCTCTTGTTATCATTATCGGCAAAAGAAATTAAGGATTCCTGTATGGTTTCTGCCAACTTTTTTCCTTCCTCAGAATTTTTATAATAAAAAACCTGAGCGCCTTTTACGGAGGCTTGAGGGAACGCATTTTGATGAATACTAATCAAAATATCTCCTTCCATACTATTGATAATACTTTTTCTTTCCCTCATATCTTGCCCCTTTCTTGTTCCCAGTGCTTCGTCCTCCGTTCTTGTCATATACACAGTGGCTCCCCCCTGCTCCAAAAAAGCCTGTAATTTTTGTGCTATCTGCAGGTTAATCTCTTTTTCATCGACACCTTGCGTTCCCTTTTTTCCTGGGTCCCAACCGCCATGGCCTGCGTCAATAATAACAACCTTAGACATCCCTGGTAACAAATTATGTACAGACTGTTTTTCTTGATGTGCTGTATAAAAAATACCACTTAAAATAATTGCTATAAATAAAAAAACACTTAATTCTTCCACCTTGATACTAAATACCCTCATACATTCCTCTCCTAGCTTCATTTCATTCTTCTATTATTGTATTGCTGTCCTCTATGAAACTATGCTAAAGAATGCTTCAGAATACTTCCTCTTTCCTTCCACAGAAAAGATATTTTTTCAACCAGTGTGTCAGAAACTTCTTTACAGAAAGTCATTCCCAGTATAAACTAAGTGTAGTCAGCCCTATTGCTTACGCAAAATACGGCTATTAAACACAAGTCTACATCACACAGAAAGGAAGAATACTACATGGAAATCAGAACCAGATTTGCACCAAGCCCTACAGGCTATATGCATATTGGAAATCTTAGAACAGCACTATACGAATATTTAATCGCCAAATCCAAAGGCGGTAAATTTATATTAAGAATTGAAGATACGGACCAAGGCCGTTTGGTAGAAGGTGCTACAGATGTTATTTATAACACATTAAAAATCACTGGGCTTCACCACGATGAAGGCCCCGATGTGGGCGGAGATTATGGCCCATACATCCAAAGCCAGCGTATGGGAATGTACCTGCAATATGCTCTTGATTTGGTAGAAAAAGGACAGGCATATTATTGCTTCTGTACCAAGGAAAGGCTGGAAGGTTTAAAAACCAGTAACCAAAAAGGAGATGCCTTTGCTCGCTATGACCGTCACTGCCTTTCTCTATCCAAAGAAGAAATACAAGCAAACTTGGATGCCAAAATACCCTACGTCATCCGCCAAAAAATGCCTACAGAAGGCACCACTACCTTCCATGATGTGGTATATGGAGATATTACGGTAGATAATTCCGAACTGGATGACCAAATTTTAATAAAAGCAGATGGATTTCCTACCTATAACTTTGCCAATGTAGTGGATGACCATTTGATGCAGATTACCCATGTGGTAAGAGGAAGCGAATATCTCTCCTCCACACCAAAATATAACCTGCTTTATGATGCCTTTGGTTGGGATGCCCCCACATATGTGCATTTGCCTCCTGTAATGCGAGATGCACAGCATAAATTATCCAAACGTCATGGAGATAAATCCTTTGAAGACTTATTGGAAGAAGGTTATTTGACAGAAGCCATTGTAAACTATATCGCTCTTTTGGGTTGGAGCCCCTCCGATAATACAGAGATTTTTTCTCTGAAAGAATTGGAAGAAAAATTTGATATTTCAGGCTTGAGCAAATCCCCTTCCATATTTGATATCAAAAAATTAACATGGATGAATAGCAAATATTTAGAGGCTATGGATTTTGACAAATTCTATTCCTTGGCGGAACCCAGATTACGCTCCGCCATTAAAAACACTTCCTTAGATTTGAAAAAAATTGCAACCCTTATTCAAAAAAGATTGGAAACATTAAATGATATTCCTCGTTTGGTAGACTTTTTCGATACTCTGCCCGATTACTCCACAGAGTTATACATCCACAAAAAAATGAAAACCACAGAAGAAATTGCCCTTTCCAGTCTGGAAGCCTGTGTGCCTGTATTAGAGCAGCTTCCACAATGGGAGGAAACTTCTATTCATGATGCTATGATGAATTTGGTTGCTGAATTGGGTATCAAAAACGGACAATTATTATGGCCTATAAGAACTGCCCTTTCTGGCGAACCAACCTCTCCTGGTGGTGCAATAGAGCTTGCAGATATTTTAGGCAAAGAGGAATCTTTACGCAGAATTCATATTGGAATTGAAAAATTAAAACAATTACAATAATCCATAACTTTTCAACAAACAGGTAGCATGGCGTTTTGCCTTGATGCCTGTTTGTTTTTTCGGAATAAAAAAAGGATACCTCCCGTTCGGGGGACATCCTTACATTGGTTTAAAATAGTATTTTCATATAAAAAGTAACGGCTGTCGAATGTATCGACAGCCGTTACTTTAGGTGTAGATTCTTATTTTACCAATTCGGTTTTTATCTACTTCTTCAATAATAATTTTCATGCCGTCAGTTTCCACTTGTTCGCCGCCTTCTGGCAAACAGCCCAAAACACCAATAACATAACCGCCAATGGTATCAAAATCCTCGGATTCCAACTTGCTTCCAATCATTTCGTTTAAGTCATCCAGACGAGTACCACCATCTACAATATACTCATCTTCTTTTACTACTTCTATATCCACTTCCTGCTCATCATACTCATCGGAAATATCGCCCACAATTTCTTCTACCATATCCTCTATGGTTATCAGGCCAGACGTTCCGCCATATTCATCCAGTATAATGGCAACAGGAATACGATTGCTTCGCATTTCTGAAAAAAGCTCAGAAATCGGCTTGCTTTCATAGGTAAAGAAAGGCTCCCGAATATAGTCAGTTAATCTGAAATTTTTCTCATCAATGAAGATAATATCCTTCACATACAAAATTCCAATGATATCATCGATGCCTTCATGAAACACAGGCAATCTGGAAAAACGTTCTTCTTTAAATATAGTGACAATTTCATCATAAGTGGTGGTATCTTCTATGGCAACCATATCTGTTCTTGGAGTCATGATATCTTTGGCTTTAAAATCACCAAAATCAAACACATTATTAATCATACGGCGTTCATCCACTTCCAAAACGCCTGCCTCATGGCTCACATTTACCATAGTTTTCAATTCTGCCTCTGTAATCAAAGGCATTCCCGAGTCAACTTTTCCGCCCAATAGCTGTATCAGCCCCTTAGTTATCACATTCAACACCAATACAATAGGCGTGAACACAAATACAATGATAGATATCACTCGGCATACCATCAATGAAACTTTTTCAGAGTTTTGAGCAGCTAAAGTTTTTGGGGTGATTTCTCCAAAAATTAAAACGATAACCGTCATCACCGCCGTAGCCCAACCAACTGCTGAACTTCCGTGAAGATATTTAATGGCAAGCATCGTTGCCAGAGAGGATGCTGCGATATTCACAATGTTATTGCCGATTAATATGGCACTAAGCAGCTTATTGGGGTCTTCTGTTAATTTACTGATTTTGTCTGCATTTTTTACCTTTTCATCCACCATATTCCGCAAACGGATTTTGCTAAGGGATGTTAAGGCAGTTTCTGAAGCTGAAAAAAATCCAGAACACAGCACCAATATAATCAATAGAACCAAAAGCCACGGACTACCAGGGTCTTCCACTAAAATCACTCTCCTAAGTTAATAAAATACATCTCTATATGAAGCATTATACCAGATTTTTATACTTTTGCAACTCTCAAATCCTTGCAATACCTGCTTTTACCGCTGCATCCGCCACAGCCTTGGCAATAGTAGGTGCCACTCTTTTATCAAACGGGGATGGAATGATATAATCCTCCCTTAATTCTTCGGGTGCAATTAGCCCTGCAATGGCATCTGCCGCTGCCAGCTTCATTTCCACTGTAATATCCGATGCTCGTACATCCAATGCACCTCTAAAGATGCCAGGAAACGCCAAAACATTATTTATCTGATTGGCATAGTCAGAACGCCCAGAGCCTGCTACTGCCGCACCTGCCGCCTTTGCCTCCTCTGGATAAATTTCTGGCACAGGGTTTGCCATAGCAAATACAATAGCATCCTTCTCCATAGTTTGTATCATTTCCGCAGTTACAAGTCTTGGCCCTGATACCCCGATAAAAACATCCGCTCCCTGTATCACCTGTGCCAAATTGCCAGATTTCTTTTTTGGGTTTGTAATGCGAGAAAGTTCAGAAAACCCAGGGTTTTCGTAGGTTTTTTCTGATGTTATAGCACCTTCTTTATCACAAAGCACCAATTCTCCTACCCCTGCCTTTAGCAATAACTTCGCAATGGCCATACCTGCACTACCCGCACCCGATATCACAACAGATGCCTCCTCCAGCGTCTTGCCCACAAAACGAAGTGCATTTTTTAACCCTGCCAGCACCACTACAGCAGTACCATGCTGGTCATCATGAAAAATAGGGATATCGGTAACCTTTTTTAATTTTTCTTCTATTTCAAAGCATCTTGGGGCAGAAATATCCTCCAGATTGATTCCGCCAAAGCTACCTGCCAATAAACTGATGGTTTTTACAATCTCATCTGTATCTTTAGAGCGAATGCACAACGGAATTGCATCAATATCCGCAAAGGCTTTAAATAAAACAGCTTTCCCCTCCATAACAGGCATACCTGCCTCTGGCCCGATATCTCCAAGACCAAGCACCGCCGTTCCATCGGTAATTACCGCAACAGTATTCCATCTTCTAGTATATTCAAATGAAAGTGCAGGATTTTTTTGTATTTCAAGACAAGGCTCCGCTACACCCGGTGTATATGCCACAGAAAGCTCCTCTGCACTAGTAAGAGGTACTCTGCTAATCATTTCAACTTTGCCCTTCCATTGTTTGTGTGCCTGCAATGCCTGCTCTTTTTTATCCATTCCTTACCACCTTTTCCTTTTCTTATGTCAATTCTATTAACTTTTTTCTCATTGCGTCATTAATCATTGGTAGCTGCTTGCATTCTTTTTGTTTTGCTCCAACTGCTGTACCAATTCACTTAATTCCATCCACCGATTCATTTTTTGTTCTAGCTCAGCTTCCAGTTCTTGCTTTTGTTCTGATAGCTGCTGCAGTAAAACATAGTTTGCCGCATTTTCTTCAATTTCTTTCTCAAGTTCTTCTAGTTTTTGCTCTAGCCCTTGAATGGTATCTTCTATGGTATCCCATTCTCTTTGGTCTTTATAAGTCATTTTTGTAGGAACCTTTTGTTTTTCCGATGACTTTTCTGTATCTGCTTCTTTTTTTATGACTTTTTTAGTACTGTTGTCCTCTTGCTTTTCCTGCTTTTCTTTTGTTTGCTTATAATCGCTATAACCGCCTTCATACTGACGAATCAAGCCATCTTCTTCAAAAACAAACATTCTTTCTGCAACCCTATCCAAAAAATATCTATCATGGGAAATGGTTACCACCGCACCTTGAAAGGTATCCAAATATTGTTCCAAAATTGCCAATGTAGTAATATCCAAATCATTGGTAGGCTCATCCAAAAATAATATATTGGGTGCATCCATTAAAATACGAAGCAGGTATAGCCTTCTTTTTTCGCCACCAGATAAAATTGAAATAGGCGAACGTTGCATATCCATAGGAAATAAAAAGTTCTCTAGCATTTGAGATGCCGAGATACTGCCTTGAGCCGTTGGCACATATTCCGCAACATCTCGAATATATTCCAGTAACGTCTGGTTTGGGTTCATATCCTCTGCTTCCTGAGCAAAAACTCCTATCTTTACCGTATCACCAATTTCTACATTTCCCGAATCAGGCTGTAGCTTTCCTGTAATGATTTGAAAAAGGGTACTCTTTCCGCATCCGTTATCACCAGTAATGCCGATTCTGTCATCTCTTAAAATGGTGTAGCTGAAATCATGAAATAATGTTTTATCCCCATAGCTTTTGGAAATATCCTGAATCACAATGGTTTTTTTCCCTAAACGAGAAGCGGCCGCATTTATTTCAATATTTTCTTTCGCCCTTAATGCTTTTTGGGAAGAAACCTCCTCAAAACGTTGCAGCCTTGCTTTTTGCTTGGTACTGCGTGCCTGTGCCCCTCGTCTAACCCATTCCAACTCTGTTCGTAAAAAATTCTGGCGTTTTCTTTCTTCCGAAATTTCTAGCTGCTCCCGCTGTATTTTCATCTCCAAATACTTAGAGTAATTCCCAGCATAACTATAGGCACTTCCTCTATCTAGCTCTAAAATCTGATTAGCCACTCTATCCAAAAAATAGCGGTCATGAGTCACCATAAGGAGAGCCCCTGTATACTTAGCCAGATATTTTTCCAACCATTCTATGGTATCATAGTCAATATGATTGGTAGGCTCGTCCAGTATTAATAAATCCATAGGAGAAAGTAAGGCACTTGCCAGTGCTATCCGCTTTTTCTGCCCGCCTGATAATTCCGAAACATCTTGGAAAAAATCCGTAATCCCAAGCTTTGTTAAAATCATCTTTGCTTCGCTTTCAAATCCCCATGCGTTAGTTTTTTCCATCTGTTCTGCCAATAGTGCCACTTTTTTTTCTAAGGCGGTATTCTCTCTGTGCTTTTCTAAGGCTTCGGTTGCCTCCATATAATCTCTTAATAACACCATTTGAGGATGATTTCCCGCAAAAACTTGTTTTAATACAGTAGTTCCTTTTTCAAAATATGGGTCTTGAGGCAAATATGCTACTCTAGCACCGTTTGCTTTGATGATAGCTCCGCTGTCGGCACTGCTCCAGCCCGCAATTATTTTCAGCAATGTTGACTTTCCCGTACCATTGACTCCGATAACACCAATTTTATCTCCCGCCTGAATACCAAAAGATAACTCTTTAAATATTTGTCGGTTTCCAAAGGCTTTGCTTAACTTTTCTATTGTAACTAAACTCATACCATACTTCTCCCGATTCTTTGTCTTATATACACATAGTGTTATAGTAACATAGTGTATGTTGTATTTCAATATTGTTTCTGTTGTCTTTAGAGTAAGCCATATACCCATAGGATAGCCTTATAAGCCTTTACTTTCTTCTGTTTTCTGGAATTTTTGACTATATATAAAAAAATACCCTTGAACTTACATCCAAGGGTATTGAAAACTATCTTTCCATAAATCCATTAAAGGGAGCACCATTTTTTTAGCAATCGGTGCAACATTTTCTCCACATTCACTTTTTCCACTGCATCTTTTGTAACAAGGTCTACTCGCTTCACCTCATTGCCATCCACCAGATACACCAGTTCTCCTACCTTCACTCCTGCTTCAAAGGGAGCTTTAATAGAAGGCAATAGCTCTACCTTACTTTCTAGTTGTTGATTTTCCCCTTTTTTCCTTAATATAGACACATCTTCTTTCACCACCGCCGAAACAGTGTCCTCCATTCCCTTAAACACTTCCACCTGTCCTACGCATTCCCCTGAAGGTGTGCCTTGTTCCACCATATAATTGGCAAAACCATAGTCTAAAAGTTTCATCACTTCTTGGAAGCGAATTTTAAAATCAGGAGCCGCCATTACCACTCCCACAAGGCTTAGTCCATCCCTTTCCGCCGTTCCAGATAAGCAGTAAAGTGCTTTTCCTGTTGAACCTGTTTTTAAACCTGTAGCACCTTCATACCATTTAATCAGCTTATTTGTGTTGGTCAATCCAAATTCTGTTTCGCCTTTTTTTGTTTTGTGTTTAATGGTATCCATCCATGTGGTAGTATACTTTGTTACTTCAGGATAGTTTTTCATAAGCTCTTTGGACATTATGGCAATATCATGAGCTGATGTTAAGTGACCATCTGCATCCAAACCACAGGCATTTACAAAATGGGTGTCCTCCATTCCCAACTCTTTTGCTTTTTGATTCATCATCTGCACAAAGCTTTCTTCACTTCCTCCGATTTTTTCCGCCATGGCTACAGCCGCATCGTTAGCACTGGCAATGGCAATGCATTTTGTCATATCCGCTACCGTTTGCTGTTCCATCGGTTCCAAAAAAACTTGGCTTCCGCCCATGCTGGCAGCGTGTTCACTAACTGTCACCATATCCTCCCACTTTATTTTTCCATCAGCTACAGCATCATAAATCAAAAGCAGTGTCATTACTTTGGTAATGCTAGCAGGCGGAAGTTTTTCGTGACTATTTTGCTCATAAATAATAGTTCCTGTTTCCGCATCCATTAGTATTGCAGACTTGCTTTGCAAGCCCAAATCCGTTAAATTGGGATACGATTGAGCAAAAATGTTAAAACTGCATAAAATGCTATGTAATATAAAAATCATGGATACTGCTATGGCTTTCCATATTTTGCCGGACATAAAAATCCTCCCTGTATCAATTATTATTAATAATTTATGTCAAAGAGGAAAGATGTATGAATCTTATCTTGTCAAGCCTAAGAATTCTTTGGATAAGGTCGGACATTCCATAGCAATTATGGTATTCTCACCCTATGAAATCTCCCCTTTCTCACACTTCAAATACAAAAGCCACCTGTTTGCACACACTTTGGCAAACAAATGGCTTTTTACTATTTACTCGACTACTATTTATAAATAGCAAACTTAAAATTTTACTAACATCAATATTGAGCAGATAGAACTGATATTAATTTTATGGAAGGTTGATTTTATGCAATTACTCCTTGCCACACAAAAAATTAATACTTATCTTCGGATATATACCCTCTGTCTTGTATGATATCATCCTTTTTTGTTTGGCCTTGGCTTTGACTTTGATTGCTTTCACGCAGTTTAAATCCACTAATTAACTCTTTGAGCATTTGAGCTTGCCCTGATAGTTCTTCACTTGCTGCTGCGCTTTCTTCCGCTGTGGCACTATTCATTTGTACTACGGATGCAATTTGATCTACCACAAGACTAACTTCCATAGCCTCTTGCGCTTGATGATCAGATGCCATTGCAATTTTATCAATTAACATTACAGCTTCTTGTGTAACCTTTGCGCTTTCATCTAACGTTTGCGCTGTATATTCTACAATACCTGAGCCATTTTTTACAGCAACAAGTGTTTCTTCAATCAAAGTTGTTGTGTTCTTGGCTGCTTCCGCTGATTTGCTTGCTAAATTTCTAACCTCGTCCGCTACCACAGCAAATCCCTTTCCAACTGCTCCTGCTCTTGCGGCTTCAACCGCTGCATTTAAAGCAAGTATATTGGTTTGGAAAGCAATATCTTCTATTACTTTTATAATCTTAGATATTTCAGATGATTTGGATGCGATATCATCCATGGCCTTCACCATATTTTTCATCTGTTCATTGCTTTTGAATATTTCTTTTCCTGCCAATTCTGCACTTTCGTTTGCCAATCTTGCATTTTCTGCATTTTCCTTAATCTGTTGGGTAATTTCCGTAATGGTAGCAGATAATTTCTCAATGGAGCTAGCCTGTTCAGTTGCACCTTGAGACAAAGCTTGTGCACCGTTTGCTACTTGGTCGGAGCCACTTGCAACCTGATTAGCCGCTGTATCGAATTCAGAAATGGTATTATTGAGTAGTTCGGAGGTATGTAGTAAAGAATCTTTAAGTACTCGGAATTCACCATCATATGAGTGTTCAAATTGCAAAACAAGATTTCCGTTACCCATTTGTTCAAGTAAAGTAGATGTTTCCTGAATATAGGCGATATATGTTTTCAACCTAGAAACCAATTCCCGTAATGAGCCTGCAAGCTGTCCAATTTCGTCCTTTGAGTTGATATTGATTTCCGCATCAAAGTTACCATTTGCAAGCTCACGTGTAATACCAGTAAATTTTTTAAGAGGAACTACAACACTTGCAATGATAAATAGACTCAATAAGAATGAAACCAATAAACAGATTCCAATGAGGATTGTCATTTTATACACAGTTTGCGAAATCTTTTCTTCAATGGCTAGTTTTTGTTCTGCGATATAGCTATCCACGAAGTCTGTATAATTTCCTGTACCAACAACCCACTGGAAAGGCTCGAACGCCTTACTATAAGAACGCTTTGGAGAAGGTTCCGTTTCATTTGCTCTGGGAAACTGGTAATCCACATAGCCGCCTTCTGGCTGACGGCCAACATCGATAATTGCCTTCACCATTTTAAAACCAGTTACATCCTCAGTATTTATTCGATTTGTACCTTCTACATCATTGCCCAAAAGTACAACATTCGTTCCATCATATTTATCTGCCCAGAAATATCCATCTTCACCAAATTTTAGTTCTCTTAGCAAATCAGCACCAATACGCTCTGCTTCTTCCATTGTATACTCACCATTTTTTGCTTTGTCAGCAACTGCCTGCAGCATAGAACAAGCATTTTCCACCTGCTGTTTAATATTAGAATCAAAATTATCTCGAATAGTCATTTCCAACTGCTGCAGTGATTCACTCTTTTGTTCGTGCATTTTTCGAATGGATACAAGGCCTGTCAATCCAACCGCCAGAGCAACAATTAACATCAATATTACCATTTTGCCTTTAATTGTAAGTAATCTCATTTTTACCACCCCACAAAATTATTTCGAGTTCATCTCTACATTTAACAGTGAATAGTGTATTAAAAAAAAAATTGTATGTTACATATTATAACATTTATCGCTAATAAATTCCATATTTTATTTGCATTTTTTACATTTAATTTTATTATT
Organism: Candidatus Epulonipiscium sp.; assembly: GCA_012519385.1. Classification (GTDB taxonomy): domain Bacteria; phylum Bacillota; class Clostridia; order Lachnospirales; family Anaerotignaceae; genus JAAYQI01. Next base: position 11,906 of record JAAYQI010000004.1, on the reverse strand, counting down.
TTACATTAAATTCCATAAATCAACATTTTTTTCATTTGATATTCTATACAAAATAAACAATATCATGATGTTGCTTTTTTCGACTAAATCACCGTCTTACCAAGAAGAATTTTCTCTCAAACATAGCTTGATACAATAAGAAGCTGGGACACCCAATAAAACAATGACTTACAACCACTAAAAATTCACTAACACACAAGAGCCTAAATCCTCAAAGCAAGGACGGCCTCTGCCATTTTTTAGCTAAACTAGCCTAGCACACTTACAGCTTTAACAGACTTGCCCTTGGCCTATTTACTGTTTTAGTAAATCGTCATCATAATCTTTTTATAAGGTTTGTTCTGTTCAACTAAAGTTGAACTTCCGCTGAATTTCCTTGTTCCAAAATTTTCTGCAACCTTAGTGCTTCTTCCTCGGTGGCAGAGCGAATATGGTTTTTCTCACAGAAGGGACATTCCTGCACCACCTCTCCTATCCGATAAAACAAAAAACCACAGCCTTCGCAGGCATAAATCATATTATTTTCTCCTTTCATCGTTTGCTACCATTTTACTCAGATTCCAAGAAGTTGACGTTTTTTTGCATCAAATTCTTGATGGGTAATAATGCCTTCTTCCATAAGTGCTTTGTATTTCTTAATTTCCTCGATAGCATCCACATGGGGTGTTTCGGTGGTTTGTATTGTTCCTACCGTACCAACATTCCCGCCAAAACCTATGGACTGCTCTTGTGCTCTTGGAAAGGCAACTGTCTTAAATGCAGCCACCAACTTTTCAATTTCCTCCATGTTGCTTTGATAAGAACGGAGGTAGTCGTTCACATCTGGGGTGGTATTATCAAATCTTGGGCCGTCCATGTCGCATTTTATCACCTTCCAGTAAGGGTGGTCAAAACATAGCTTTACATTGAACTTATCAAAAGGCTCTGGTATATCAAAAAACTGCATCGGTGTTGCAGACCCGTTTACTTTACCGTCATCCAACTTATCAAGGGTACGAGTCATCTGCCTATTCATCATAAACTGGGAGATTTGTGGTGCCATGGCCATAGCACGCTCTATCACGGTACTGGTATAGCGCTTAATTCCCGCCGCCGACCCTTCAAATAGCAATGTGTTGTCTTCTTTGATGGTAAAGTACTTCAGTTGTTCCCCTTCAAATACGGTTTTATCTGGATTTTTACTCATACAAAATAGCTTGTTCTGATAATCAAATATGATTTTTGTATCCAAAATACCAAAATCAATCCTCTCTGAAATCACAAACTTATCCTTTAACTGCTGATTCTGCTCATAAAACGCCAAATAATCCCGAAAGCCCTGCATGGTCAGGTGATTTTTTTTATCATCCTCCATATCAATCTTACCGTAACAAGAATCACAAATATATTCCCCCTCTATTTTAGAGGACAGAAACCATGAAATCTTGCCTCCACAAATGGGGCAAGGAGGTTTTTTAGAAAATAAGCCCATATTCAGTTCCTCCTAATATTCCAATTATCTCGTTCCGCCGCCTGAACCGCCGCCAATGAAGCCGCCACCGCCGCCTAAGGAAGAAAATCCGCCACTTCCATTGCTGCGATTTTCCTGTTCACGCCGCTCCTCGGCTTTTTTCATATTACTATAAAGCAAGTAATGGTAGGAGTAAGCAGTAACCATGCTTTGGCTGTAATCGGTCAATTCAGAAGAAAGAGATGGATATAGTTCCTTCATCTGCTCTGCCACCTGCTCGGCTATGCCAAAGAGCATAGCATAGGTCAGCAGTTCTCGCCAAATAGGTACTTCTTTGACACCCCGCTCTGCAACCAGTGAAAAATCCTCTAGATATCGTTTAAGACCCATCAGCTCACCTAACTCTTGTTCACCGGCTGGTGTCAGATAGGATAACTTGGCAGGAATATTCCATCGTTTCAGGCAACGCTTTTGATTTAAATAAGCCCTGCCTGCACTACTTTGCTTCTCAATATAGGCACGAAGCAGCGTATCCTTCTTATTTGCAAAACGCTCCAGTTCCTTTGCCTGCAAAATGGCATCCGCACCTGCCGCACCTTCTAATATCGTATAAAGATACTCGTCATACTCGTTCATTTTATCATGCTGACTACCCATAAGTCGCAGGCTAACGGTTTCTTTTGTCTTACCCATAAAGCCTACCTTTTGCGTTTCTATAGGGGACAAACAGCCTAACTGAATCAGCCGGAGCATTCCTGTAGCAAGAATTGCACCATCCTCACACACACCAAACATTTGCCCTAGTGCATAGGTGGCACTCAGATTGCCATCATTGGGAATATCTCTAAAATATCCGAACCGCTCAGAAAATTTTTTCAATTTTTTCTTAGCACGCTTCTTTTTCCATCTGCGTATCCAAATAATTAACCCAATCGGAAGTCCAACACACAGTATCATCGCAACTATGGCCTCAAGTACGGATACATCTTCTCCCGTGTATTCAAGATTATCATAGTCACTGCCCTCAAAGGCGATTTCCCGTACTTCTTCAAAGCTCCCTGATTCTTGCCGTGAGGGAGATATAATTCCTTTTTCCAAAGAAAACAGCACTGTCACATGGTTTTGAGAATAAATAGGACTTTCCGTGAAGGCAACAATAGCCCCATCAGAAAATCCTACCTGTCCTTCATAGCCAAAGCCCCATACGTCAGCGATTTCATCAGTAATAGGTGTACCATCCGCAAGACGGATTTCAACCTTCACATCGGTAGGGGTAGTGTTCATTTGGTCATTTACGAAACGGAAGTTTACGCCATCCTTATCAACGTAACCGCCTACCGTATTGTCCAGCTTATACTCAATGGCATAGCGGTTATGCCCATACTCACTAATGCCGAAACAGATTTCATACCCGCTATCGGTCCTATTGATACCGCATTTTCTTGCCTTTTCTTCAAAACTCCAGTCAATATCCCAATCCGCCACAGTTTCATAGGCTCCATTTTGGTCAGAAACCCTAAGCTGGCTAATGGTCAGATAATCGGGAGCATTCATGGGAATATAGCTTTCGGTGCCTTCCTCAAAATTGCCCTCCCATACCTGAGTAACGTACATGGAGCCGTCCTCGTTAATAACAGCCTGAATATCCATAGTATCCACCCGATTTGCTGCATATGCAGAAAATGGGAGAGAAAAGAGCAACATAACGCATAGAATGAAACCCATCCATTTCTTACCCATAGTACACCTCATTTCATACTCGGCATATCCGCCTTAGACGCCTGCTCCACAAGATACTCTCTTTGCTGAAAGCCTAACATTCCAGCAATCAAAGATACAGGGAACATTCGGATTTCACGGTTTAGCTTGGTTACACTGTCGTTGTAAATCAGACGGCTAGTACGTACCATGTTTTCATAGGTCTGCACTGCGTCCATAGTTTTGATATAAGTTTGGTTTGCCTTTAATTCAGGGTATTGCTCCGTTACCATGGCAATTTTGCCCAAAGCTTCCGTGATTATCCCTTCTTGGCGCAATACATCATCTGGTGTGGATTTTGCTGTAATTACACTTCTTCTTGATTTGATTGTTTCAATCAGTGTTTCGCTTTCATGCTTGGCATAGCCTTTTGTCAAGTCTAAAAGAGCCGTCAGAGCATCAAATCGGCTTGACAGCTGCACTCCAATCTGACTCATAGCATTGCTGATATTCTCATCCAATACCACCAGCCTACGCTGAGTAGAGATAATCCATAAAATAGTTATTGCAATAATTGCAATGATTGCAATGAAAAATGGTAACATAATACGTCTCCTTTTTTTAAATTTTTTAATGGGCAGACAGACTCCTGTTATGTCCGTCTGCCCATTTTCAGTTTGTAGCATATCTAATATAATATGATGCTTGGCAAACGATTATGTTTTTGCCATTTGTATTACTGTCCACCTATACACAGGAAGAACAGTGAATGTGTGAATATACAGGGAATATTATTGTTCAAGTTCGTCTAAAGCAGCACTAGCTTCTGCAATGAATGCACGACCTACCTCAATGGCTACTGTAAGAGCGCCCATAACCTCAGGTGTGAGTGTTTCAGGGTCAGCAAAGTAATCGTCCGCCTTAATGATTTCATCAGCAAGGTCATTCATAGCAGTCACAAGCTCTTCATCGCTCAAAAGCTCAGGATTTGCATTTATCTTGTCAGCAACTGCATCAAATTCTTCTGCCATACTTAAAAAGTCTTGAGCAAGAGCTTGCTGCTCCGGTGTAAATTCTGATTCACCTTCTTCTATAGCTTCTTCTGTAGCTTCTGCTTCTTCCACTTGTTGAGTTTCGGAAGATGCAGGAGCAGTCTTATCTCCTCCACAAGCTGCAAGGCTCATTGCCATAGCAATAGACATCATAAGTACTAAAAATTTTTTCATTTTCAAATCCTCCAGTATTCATTTATTATAGGGCAAATTCTTTAGTTCATTCTATCAAAAAGTTCTACTTTAAAACCATTTTTTGCATGAAACATGATTTTTTCGACATGAAACATAAAAATCATACTTTTAAATCACTTTCAAATCATACCTTAAAAAGCGGTCAGTTTGACGTATCCTTCCCTCTATGATAAAATCAGGAAAACTAATTGTAGTAATAGGCAGAGGGATAACTATATAATCGAAGGTGATAAATTGCATACTGATTTTGTAAACCTAACAGCAGAAAATATTACAAGGGAGCATTTATGTTGCATTATTCGCAGTAAAAAGCTCCATCCTGGCATTGAAGCCAAGCGACAATGGCTTTCCCAACGGCTAAAAGAGGGTCATGTTTTTAGAAAGCTAGATATAAAAGGCTGTGTTTTTATAGAATATTCGCCTTTAGAAACAGCATGGGTTCCAATCCTTGGGGAAAATTATTACTATATATATTGTTTATGGGTTACTGGGGCTCCCAAGGGGAATGGTTATGGTAAGGCACTGATGGAATATTGTTTGGCCGATGCCAGACAAAAAGGAAAATCTGGCGTCTGTATGCTGGGTGCAAAAAAGCAAAAGGCTTGGCTTTCCGACCAATTATTTGCAAAAAAGTTTGGCTTTGAGGTTGTTGATACCACCAATAGCGGATACGAATTGCTTGCCCTCTCTTTTGATGGTACAATTCCAAAGTTTGCCCCAAATGCAAAAAAAGAAAAAATTGAAAATAAAGAACTAACCATTTATTACAATATGCAATGCCCTTACGTTTCTCAAAGAATTGATATGATAAAACAGTATTGTGAAATGAATGAAGTTTCCGTATCTTTCTGCCAAGTAGATACACTGCAAAAATCCAAGGAGCTTCCCTGTGTGTTCAATAACTGGGGCGTATTTTATAAAGGTGATTTTCAAACAGTAAATTTGTTAGATATCTCTTCCTTGGAGCGAATACTTAAAAAATAATCACATACGAATGGCTCTTTCCCTTTTTCAGGTATAAAAAGGCTACGTCTATATCTTAAATGATTTTAGGCCTAGCCTTTTTGACTTTTCTCTAATTTTCCACATTCTTTATTTCATTTCTTCCATACCATAAAGTATTCTACTTCTCCAGTACTTTCATCTGTTCGTTCTTGTTTCACTACAAATTGTTCTCGTTGATAAAAATTGACTGCTCTTGCATTCTTTTTGTAAACTGCTAAACTAAGCTCAGAATAAATACCCTTTATTGTATGAAGTAGTTCTTTTCCAATCCCTTTTGACTGGGTTTCATTTGATACAAAAATTCCTGCAATATAGCCAGATTCTATTCCTACAAAACCTTTGATGTCGCCATCTATCTCATATACGTATATTTCTGCACTAGGAAGTATCTCTTTAACGAAATTAAAATTACTTAGCCAATACTCCTTCGGTATAAAATCATGGGCTTGCATGTTGGTATTCAACCATATTTCCATTACTGGCTCTAAATCTTTGTCCTCAAACTTTCTAATCTTATTGCTCTTATCTAATGCATTGAGCTTTTTCCACTTTCTTATTTTGGTACGAAAGGACTGAAACGGGGCAACTGTATTGATATGTACCCACTTCCAAATTGGCCACCTAGATGGCGTAGAGGATGCCCACTTTCTCACATCTTGGGAAAAAAGTTCCTCGGCCGAAAAAGTATCTACCCAAAGGATTAGTTGCTCTACACGGTTTGAAAATAACTCCATCAACTGCTCTAGAGAGTATGCTTCGTACTGTTTATAAAAACTTTCATATAACTGGCCAAGCTTATTCCATTTATATTGTGCTGTTGGAGTAATCACTTCCTTACCATCCAGTTCGTCTTTATCCCAGCTTAATATTAAATTCATCCATCCAAGCTGATACGCAATCATCTGAGAGGGAGTACACTCTACACCATCTATATATTTATCTTTATCAACTTCTTTTATCTCCTTAAATTCATTCACAAAAAACTTGGCTGTTTTTTTTATGGCATCCATTAACTCTTGCTTATTTGCATATTTTTGCATTGCTTATCTCCTTATAAAATTTACTGTAAAAAATTGGGAGGGTGAAGCACTTCATATTAAATTCACCCCAAAACTACAACATCTTGATACAAATATACCTTTTTTCTCCATCCATGTAAATAGAAATGTAACGATACCTCTATTTCCTAAAATGCTTTTCAAAAATCAAGTTTAAAAACAAAAAGTGCCCCTTTTATTAGATAAAAATAGCATTTATCTAACAAAAAGGAGCACTATCTATACCAATGAGTTACATGGAACTCAATTTCTTGTATGCTTCATAACGCTCTTTCGCATATTCTTCTGCCATGGTAAAGAGTTGTTCTGCCTCCTCTGGGAATGTTCTTGCTAGTGCATTATAACGCACCTGTCCCATAAGGAAATCACGGAAGCTTTCCGTAGGTTCTTTGGAATCAAGAATAAAGGGATTTTTACCCTGCTTCTTTAACTCTGGATTATAGCGGTAAAGGTGCCAATAGCCTGCATTGACTGCTTTTTTAATCGTAGCCATGCTTTTACCCATACCTTCTTTGATACCATGGCTGATACATGGTGCATAAGCAATGATAATAGACGGACCCTTAAAGCTTTCCGCCTCATGCACTGCTTTTATAAACTGAGCATTATCTGCATGGATACCTACTTGTGCCACATACACATTTCCATACGTCATCAACATTCGACCCAAATCCTTCTTGCCTGATTTCTTTCCAGAGCTGGCAAATTTCGCAACTGCAGCCGTTGGGGTAGATTTTGAGGCTTGTCCGCCCGTGTTTGAATAAACCTCCGTATCAAAAACCAATACATTCACATCTTCTCCAGATGCCATGATATGGTCAAGGCCGCTAAAGCCGATATCATATGCCCAGCCATCGCCACCAATAATCCACTGAGAACGCTTGATTAAATAATCTTTTCTTTGCTTAATGCTATTTAATAGCTTCATTACCTCATCATCGGCTATTTCGTAGTTTTCAATAGCATCCATTAGCTTATTGCTTACCTGTTCACTAACTTCTCCATCTTCTTTATAATTTATCCAGTCACTAATTAATTCTTTAATCTTAACATCTACATTGGTAGATAGTAACTGTTTCATTGTTTCTTCTAAGCTATTTCTGATTTGCTTTGTTGCAAGATACATACCATAGCCAAATTCTGCATTATCCTCAAATAAGGAATTCGCCCAAGCAGGTCCCTTTCCTTCCTTATTGGTAGAATACGCACTGCTTGGTGCACTTGCTCCCCAAATGGAGGAGCAGCCTGTGGCATTGGCAATCATCATACGATTTCCATATAATTGAGTAATGAGCTTAATATAGGCTGTTTCTCCACAACCTGCACAGGCTCCAGAAAATTGCATTAATGGCTCTCTAAACTGACTATCCTTAACAGTAACACCCAGAGGGATATTTGTTTTATATGCAACTGTGCAATTTGCAAATTTCCAATTATCTATTTCACTAGATAATTGTGTCTCTATCGGCCTCATTACAAGAGCCTTTTCCTTGGCCGGGCAGATATCTGCACAGTTACCGCAGCCTGTACAATCCATAGGACTTATCTGCATTCTATAATGATACCCTTCATATGCTTTTCCTGCTGCTTTTTTCGTTTTAAAGGTAATTGGAGCAATATTCAACTCCTCTTGGGTAAGCAAAAACGGCCTTATTACTGCGTGGGGGCAAATATAGGAGCACTGATTACACTGAATGCAGTTTTCTTCAATCCAATCAGGAACGTTTACAGCAATACCTCTTTTTTCATACGCTGTTGTACCAGGAGGAATGGTTCCGTCCTCTCTACCGCTAAAGGCACTTACAGGCAAATATTGACCCTTTTGTGCCTGCATAGGTCTCATTATATTTTTTACAAAATCCGGTTCTTCTACGTCCTTTGTACTCATCTGGCTATTGTCTTTGGCATTTAGCCATTCCTTCGGCACCCGAACCTCATGAACTTGGTCTACGCCTTTTAATATAGCATCTTGATTCATTTTAACTATTTTGTCACCTTTTTTGCTATAGGAGTAGGTTACGGCTTTATTCAGCTCATCAATAAATACCTCTTGGGGAAGTATGTTAATGAGTTTGAAAAATACACCTTGCATAACCATATTAATTCTGTTGCCTAAGCCAATTTCCTGCGCTATTTTTACAGCATTTATGGTATAAAATTTCACCTCTTTTTCTGCAATTAGCTTCTTATATCGAGCGGGTAAATATTGTTCCAGCTCTTCATCCGACCACTGGCAGTTAAGCACAAAAGTTCCGCCTTGTTTCACGTCGTCAAGGATATCGTATTTGTTCACATAGGACTGGTTATGGCACGCAACATAATCTGCATTTCCTACCAAATACGTAGACTTAATCGGTGACTTTCCAAACCGCAGATTTGATATGGTAACACCACCAGATTTTTTGGAATCATAATCAAAGTAAGCCTGTACGTTATTTTCTGTATTATTACCAATAATCATAATGGCTTGTTTGTTAGAGCCTACTGTACCATCCGAACCCAGTCCCCAAAACTTACAGGAAATTCTGTCAGATGGCTCTGTTGACTCTTTGAAAACCCTTTCTAGAGAAGTATTGGTAACATCATCCACAATACCGATTGTAAAATTTGTTTTCGGACTTTTTAGTTTCAAATTAGCAAAAACATCTGTGATATCTGCAGAATTGGTATCTTTAGAGCCTAAGCCGTATCGACCACCCACAATAACAGGTGCATCCTCCACATCACTGAAACAACCCTTTACATCCAAAAATAACGGCTCACCAATGGAACCTGGCTCTTTGGTACGGTCTAGCACTGCAATCTTTTTCACAGATTTCGGGATAACATTTAATAAATGCTTACTGGAGAAAGGACGATATAAGTGTACCTTAACCAAACCATACTTTTCGCCTCTCGCATTGTGGTAATCCACTGTTTCTTCTATAGCCTGTGTGACAGAACCCATTGCTATGATAATATATTCTGCGTCTTCTGCTCCGTAATAGTCAAATAAGCCATAGTGTCTTCCTGTTTTTCTGCCTAACTGGGCAAGATACTCCTCTACCACTGGTATAATGTTGCTATAGAAAGGGTTACTTGCCTCTCTGCCCTGAAAATAGACATCTGGATTCTGGGCAGTTCCACGGGTAACTGGATGATTTGGAGATAATGCCCTATCCCTAAATTCCTGTACCGCTTCATAATCAATCATTTCTGCATAGTCACTATATTCCAAGGCTTCCACTTTTTGTATTTCATGGGATGTTCTAAATCCATCGAAGAAATGCACAAACGGTAATCTGCCCTTTATGGCAGATAAGTGTGCAACGGCAGCTAAGTCAATCACCTCTTGCACAGAACCACTTGCCAATAGAGCACAACCTGTTTGCCGAACTGCCATAACATCCTGATGGTCTCCAAAAATACTTAAGGCATGGGTTGTAATTGCTCTGGCGCTAACATGAAGTACCCCCGGCAAAAGCTCACCTGCAACCTTATATAGATTAGGTATCATTAAAAGTAGACCTTGCGAAGCTGTAAACGTGGTTGTTAATGCCCCACCCTGAAGGGAACCATGAAAAGCTCCAGCTGCACCAGCCTCGGACTGCATCTCAACCACACTAACTTTTTGATTAAATATATTTTTTCTACCCTTGGCAGCCCATTCATCCGTAATTTCAGCCATACCAGAAGATGGTGTAATAGGATATATGGATGCAACTTCTGTAAAAGCATAAGCAGAATATGCTGCTGCTGTGTTACCATCTAACGTTAACTGTACTTTTCCCATAGACTAACTCTCCACCTCTATTATTTTTTTAAAGCTTACTGCCATTATCAACCCAGTTTTTGGCCTTCTCTACACTATAGTCCCCTGGAATTTTTAAATTGGTATCCCTATCAACCTTATCCTCATTTGCCCATGCGGCAGTGCCTTCCCAGTTGGTAGCTGTTGTGCTGTGAAGTCTTTTATTTTCTGCCTCATTTAACGTATTTCTGTTGCCTGACATAAATTTTTTCCTCCTTATTTCGTGTTCAATTTTTTTGATTAGAAAAACTCTCAGTTTGTCCAAGTCGGACGTATCCTAAATCTACAACTTTAACATTCTCCCAAAATAGTTTTCTTATTCCTTTGTATCACATACTTTTTCTAATAAAATCTGAAAATTTCAAATTCATAGGAAAATTTATTTATGCTATACTATACCCATACTCTTAAAGTACGCTTAACGTGAAAATTAAGAAAAACGATAAAAATAAAGCCAAAATTATACAAAACGGAATTAGCAAAAAAAGTCGAGAGTTTCCTAAGTACGAAATGTTAAACTATGTTCATAAAGGAGGGAAAAAATGGAGGAGCACAGAGAAGCTGTACAGCGTATGCAAGACTATATTGCACAACATTTATGCGAAAATATTACCCTGGCTGATTTATCACGGGTATCCTTATTTTCGCCGTGGTATTCCTATCGGCTGTTCATTCAGTGGACGAATCTAACCCCTGCGGACTATATACGGCGATTTCGGCTATCCAAATCGGCACTAAAACTTCGTGATGAAAACTGCAAAATCCTTGATGTGGCAATGACTCTTGGTTTTGGCAGTGTGGATGGATATCAGCGTGCCTTTTTTCGTGAGTTTGGCTGCAACCCACGGGAATATGCCACTTTCCCCATCCCTCTTCCTCTCTTCACCCCTTATGGTGTAAAGTTTAAAGCTACCCGAAAGGAGAATAAAATGGAAACTGTAAAAAATGTATTTATTCAAGTTGTTGAAAAACCAGCAAGAAAAGTACTCATCAAACGAGGTATGAAGGCTGCCGACTATTTTGCCTACTGCGAAGAAGTTGGTTGTGATATATGGGGGCTATTGCTAAGTATGAAATCTATCAGCGAAGAACCTGTTTCTCTTTGGCTTCCCGAAAGCTATATCAAGCCAGGTACTTCGGAATATGTGCAGGGCGTTGAGGTTGCAACAGATTATAACGGCATTATCCCAGAGGGTTTTGATGTAATCGACCTGCCCGCCTGCAAATATTTGATGTTCCAAGGAGAACCTTTTCCTGAGGAAGATTATTGCCAAGCAATCGAACAAATTTGGGAAGCCATTAAAAAATATGACCCCTCAGTTATTGGCTACACTTGGGATAAAGAAAACCCACGGATACAGCTTGAGCCAATCGGTACAAGAGGCTATATTGAATTGGTAGCTATCAAATAAGATGGCTCTGTTTAATTGAAAAAATTCTTTGAGATAAGCCCTGCTGATTCGTTTTAGCAGGGCTTGTACTTATTTATATTGTAATGATATCCATGTGCTCCAAATTAAGCATCTATCGTTTCTTATTTTATAAATGAGCCTATTTCAATTAAGTTACCCTCTGGGTCTGCAACATAGCAGGTTCTCTGTCCCCATGGTTCTGTAGTAGGCTCTAAGATAGGCATTGCACCTTTGGCAACAACTCTT
>JAAYQI010000046.1 GCA_012519385.1 Candidatus Epulonipiscium sp. | reverse complement strand
TTTTTTGCTGTTTTCTATTGTGCTACTCAATGCCATTGAAAATAAAACTCAGCTTGATGTGATGATGATACTTTTGGTTTGCGTAGGTATTTTGGTGGCATTTTACGGATTTTATCAATTTATGTACCCTGACCGCTTTAGCGGTGTATGGCATGATAAAGAAATGTTTGAGGACATTCGTTTTAGAGTGTATTCTACATTAGGCAATCCAAATGTTTTGGGAGAATACTTCCTTTTAATCATTCCCATTGCGTTTGCTTATTTTTTAAACACCAAGCATTGGTTTTTTAAGCTGTTTTTCTTAGGAAGCTGTGGCGTAATGATGCTGTGCCTTATTTTGACCTATTCCAGAGGGTGTTATGTGGGTATTTTGGTGGCTATGGGACTTTTTCTGGTAATGCTGGATAGAAGATTTATACTGCTGGCAGTGTTGGGATTGTTTATGCTTCCTTTTGTACTGCCTGAAACTATTATCAACCGCTTTTTAAGTATTGGTAACATGGCAGATTCTTCTACTAGCTACCGTGTTTATATTTGGCTTGGTACAATTGCTATGCTAAAGGATTATTGGATGTGCGGCATTGGCCCAGGTACGGAAGCTTTTAACCAAGTATATCCTGCCTATGCTTTTAATAGTATTAGTGCACCACATTCTCACAATTTGTATCTTCAAATCATCTGTGATGCAGGTGTGGTAGGCATACTTTTATTTGCAGGAGTTATTTTTCATTTTTATAAAGGTGCTTTTGGAGCAATGCATAGAGAAACAAAGAAAGAAAATAAAGTGCTGTTAGCGGCATCCATTTCTGCTGTTAGCGGGTTTTTAGTACAGAGCTTATTCGACTATACATTTTATAATTATAGAGTTATGTTGTTATTTTGGATTGTATTGGCTTTTGGAATGATTTGTACCAAGTTTTCCGATGTTGAGAGGAGGGCAATCATTGATTAAGATTTTAAATATTATCAGTGATAAAAATATTGGCGGTGCTGGCCGATGTGTTTTAAATTTTTTAAGGTATTATGACCGTAAAAATTTTGCTGTAAAGGTGGTAGTGCCCAGAGGTAGTTTGCTAAAGCCCGAAATCGAAAAACTTCATACTAAGGTGATAGAGGTAGACGGTATTGCGGATAAATCCTTAGATTGGAAGGCCATTACAAAGCTGAACAAAATTATCAAAAAAGAAAAGCCTGATGTGGTACATACCCATGGTACTGTAACAGGGCGGATTTGTGCCAGAATGTGTCATACGAAGGTGGTTTATACAAGGCATTCTGTATTCCCTGTGAGCCCTAGGGTAAAACATGGCGTAGGCAGGCTTGCCAATAAATATATTAATGAATTTTTGGCGGATGATATTATTGCTGTTGCGGAAGCGGCAAAAGAAAACCTCACTGATGGAGGTATCGCACCAGAAAAAATCAAGGTTATTTTAAACGGTGTGGAGAAAGTGCAAAAATGTTCCGAGGAGGTTTGTAACCGCTTAAGACAGCAATATGGCATTTCTGATGAGGATTTTGTTATTGGTATTTTGGCACGAATTGATGCAGTAAAGGGTCATGAGTTTTTGATTGAAGCTACGGAACAATTAAAAAAAGAAGGAAAGTCCATAAAGGTTTTGATTGCAGGCACAGGTGAGCGGGAAGAAGCTCTTAAGAAGATGGTAAAGGAAAAAGGGCTTACGGAGGAGATTCGTTTTACAGGATTTATTTCTAACATACCCGAATTTTTAAGTATATTGGATGTTCAAGCAAATGCTTCCTATGGTACAGAAGCCACAAGCCTTGCTTTATTAGAGGGCATGAGTATGGGGATTCCTGCAGTTGTCAGCAATTATGGAGGTAACCCAGGTGTGATTAGCCATGGGGAAAATGGATATCTGTTTGAAAGCAAAAATAGTAGGGATATGGCAAAGTATCTTCGTAAGATGATGGAAGAAAAAGATAAATACGATATCATGTCTCAAAGAGCAAAAGAAATATTCCAAGAGAAATTTACGGCGGAATTATATGCCAGAAATATTGAAGCGGTGTATGCAGGATTGTTTTGATAGAAGGGTGAGATGAACATGAGTAAAAAAAAGTGGAAGCCAAACTTTTTTGATGGTATTATCGTTATTTTAGTTGTAGTTTTAGCAGGTGGATTTTACGCTTTTACCCACAGAGAAAAAGTGGTTGAAACCAAAGTACAAAGATACCAAGTACAGCTTTTGGAATGCCCTGAGGGGTTATCTAAAAAAATTAAAGAAGGGGACAAACTTACCGATAATGTAAAAAAATATTATATGGGTAAGGTGGTAGCCGTGGAGGCTGGAGAATCCAAAAGGCTTAGCGAAGACCGTGTAAATGGTAGAATATTGGAAAGTGTTATGCCAGGAGTAGAGAGTGTTATTTTGACGGTAGAAGCGAACGTGACAGAAAATGCATCTTCTTTAAAGGTTGACGGAAATTTTGAGATAAAAGCAGGCAGAGAAGTGGCTGTGAAAGGAAACGGCTATGCTGGCAAGGGTTATATCATTACAGTAGAACGATAAGGGGGTGCTTTGTGAATGAAATTGGTCAATGAAAAAGGAAAATTATTTGGAAAAATTAATATTATAGATTTTTGTGTCATTTTGTTGGTGATTGCATTGGCACTGGGTGCAGCTTATAAATTTCGTGGATTAGAAAAAACTAGTACAACGACTACCATGGAGCCTATCCGCTATACAATAGAGGTGAAAAAAATCAGAGACTATATTTTTCAAAATGTAAAAGAAGGGGATTTGATTTTTGATAAAACATCAGGAAACTGCATCGGTACCATTACTAAAATCGATGCTACGCCTGCGAAAGAGGCTGTTTTATGTATAGATGGAACCTATAACATGGGGGATGTGGAAAATAGGATAGACGTTGTTTTTACTGTGGAGGGTGAAGGTGTCATTTCGGCAGACGGATATTTTATTAATAAAACCTATGAATTGGTATCGGGTTCTGAAAGGAAGTTTATGACAAAGTATTTTGAATGTGATGGAAGTATAAAAGATATTTTAGAATAAAAAAGGGCGGATAAGTCATGTCAAAACAGTATACCATATTAATGACATTAATGGGGTTGGAGATTGGCGGTGCTGAAACTCATGTGGTGGAGCTTTCCAAAGAGCTGCGTAAGCAAGGATACCGTATTATAGTAGCATCTAACGGCGGTGTTTATGAAAAAGAGCTTACCGAGGCGGGGATACGTCATTACCGAGTACCGATGAATCAAAGAAATATTTTAAAAATGGTAAAGTCCTATTTTTTGCTGAAACGAATTATTCGGAAGGAAAAAGTGGATATTGTTCATTCTCATGCCAGAATTCCCGGTTTTATCTGCGGGTTTATACACAGAAGGCTTAAAGTGACCTTTGTCACATCCGCCCACTGGGTATTTTACACGGGAATGGGGCTGAAATATTTAACCAACTGGGGGCAGAAGGTCATTGCTGTCAGCGAGGATATTCGTCAGTATCTGATGAAGAATTATAAGGTACGAAATGAGGATATTTTTGTTACCATTAATGGTATTGATACGGATAAATTTTCACCTAACACAGATGAAAGCAGAATTCGCAAGGAATTTGGAATACAGTCCGATGAGCCTGTGTTAGTCTATGTAAGCCGCATGGATGAAAGCCGTGCCTTAGTAGCTAGGCAGTTATTAGAAATTGCACCTAAGCTTTTTCAGGAGATACCCAAGCTTCGCATGATTTTGGTTGGCGGTGGGGATGTTTTTGATGAGCTAAAAAGTAAAGCAGATGAATTAAATACAGTACTGGACAAAGACAGAATTACTATGACAGGAGCCAGAACCGATATCAATGAGCTGATTTCTGTGGGAACGATTTTTGTGGGAGTAAGCCGTGCAGCATTAGAGGCCATGGCGGCGGAAAAGCCTGTTATTGTTGCAGGAAACGAAGGATATATTGGTCTTTTTGGAAAAGAAAAGCTAGCCATAGCCCAGGAGAATAATTTTTGCTGTAGAGGATGCGGAGCATCTGAACCAAAGCGCTTGTTACAGGATATTTTATACACCTTCCGTGATTTAAATCAGGAACAAAGAAATGCTTTGGGACAATATGGCCGAGAAGTTATATTTGAATATTATTCTGTTACCAAAATGGCTATGGATTGCGTGAAAGCCTACGAAGTTGCATGGAAAGAAAACCATGAAAAGCAGTATCATGTGGTGATGTCAGGATACTATGGGTTTAACAATTCTGGGGATGAAGCTATTTTAATCTCTATGCATAAAAGCATTCAAGCATTGGGGGATAATGTTCACATTACGGTATTATCCAATAAACCAGAAGAAACCAAAGCGAAATATAAAGTGGAGGTAGTGTACCGTTTTAGCTTTAAGGAAGTAATAAGGGCATTGGCAAAATGCGATGTTTTACTGAGTGGCGGAGGGTCTTTACTACAAGATAGTACAAGTACGCGTTCTTTAATGTATTATTTAAGTATTATAATTGCCGCTAAGTGTATGGGCAAAAAGGTGATGCTGTATGCCAATGGAATTGGGCCTGTTTCGGGAAAAATGAATCGACGTATCGTAAAGCTGGTGGTGAATCAGGCGGATTTGATTACACTAAGAGAAGAAAATTCTTATTTAGAATTGAAATCTATGGGCGTGGAAGATAAGAAATGTTTTGTGACAGCAGACCCTGTGTTTACCATGGATGGCATAGAGAAGGAAAAGGCCGAGATTTTGCTGCAAAAAGCTGGTGTTCCTATGGACCGCCCTATGGTAGGTGTTTCTGTTCGGAACTGGAAGGATATGGAGCACTTTACAGATAAGTTTGCAAAGCTATGCGATGATATTTACGAAAAGTATCAGCGAAATATTGTATTTATTGTAATGCAGGTGCCACATGATATTAAAATTAGCCAAAAGGTGCAAAAAAAGATGACAAAGCCGTCTTACATTTTGCAGGAGTCTTATTCTCCCTATGAAATTATGGGCATTATCAAGTGTATGGACTTTATTTTAAGTATGCGGCTTCATACATTGATATTTGCAGCAAGACAAAGGATTCCTCTAATTGGCTTTGTATATGACCCTAAAATTGAGTATTATTTGGAAAAACTCACCATGCCTTCGGGAGGAAAAATCAGCGAGTTTGATTCCGATAAAACCCTTGAACTGGTGCGGGATGTCATTGAAAATAGAGAGCATTACGTAGAAGTATTGGAGAAGGAAGGACGTATTTTGGAGGAAAAAGCCCGAAATAACGAAAAGTACCTAGTAAGGTTATTAAAAGGAAAGGGAGGAAAATGATATGAGAAAAACAACACAGGTTTTGAAGGTACCTTTTGATGTTGTCACAATGTCAGAAGCTGTGGAGAGGGCGCTAAAGTTTTTGGAAGATGGCAGATCTCATATTATTTGTACACCAAATCCTGAAATTGTTATGGAAGCACAGACTGATAAAGAGTTGTTGCAGATACTTCGTGCTGCAGATATGGTAATACCTGATGGAATTGGGGTTGTCTGGGCATCACGATATAGCCAATATCCATTAAAAGAAAGAGTAGCAGGGTATGATTTAGTACAAAAACTATTTTCCCAAATAAAAGATACAGAATATACGGTGTATTTTTTGGGAGGTGCGCCGGGAGTTGCCAATACTGCGGCGAAACGTATGATGAAGCAATATCCAGGTTTAAAAATAGTTGGAGTTCATAATGGATATTTTGATGCAAAAGAAGAGAAAAAAATAATTTATGAAATAAAAAAGCTTGCTCCGTCCATACTATTGGTAGGACTTGGAGCGCCTAAGCAAGAAAAATGGATTTATGAAAATATGCGTCTTATCGGTGCTAAGGTATGTATCGGTGTTGGAGGAAGTTTTGATGTAATGGCAGGCACTGTAAAGCGTGCCCCTGCTATTTTTCAAAAATTTGGTTTGGAGTGGTTTTATCGCTTGATAAGCCAGCCTAGCCGCTTTTTCCGTATGATGCGCTTGCCCAAATTTGTGCTAAAAGTCCTAAAAAGTCGCTTTTTTTGAAAAATGTTAAAAAGGGTGTGGCACAATGCATAAGGACAAGTTGAAAAATATTGCATATATTATATTGGGGTGTACGGTATTATCCATAGGAGTACAATCTTTTGACAATCCAAACCTCTTGGTAACAGGAGGACTAAGTGGACTAGGTATTATTATAGAAAATACTGCCCAAAATGTGATAGGAATCAATATCCCTCTATGGCTGACCAATATTTTGCTCAATGCTCCTTTATTCTTAGGTGCATGGTATGTTATGGGGAAAAAGTTTTTTTACAATACCCTTTTTACTTCTGGATTTTTCAGCTTTTCTCTTTATTATTGTGATTTTTTACCCAAATATCAAGGCGATATGGTATTGGTAAGTATATTTGGTGGAATGTTTGTAGGCACAGGTGCAGGCATGGTGCTACGTGCCATGTCTAGCACGGGAGGCACAGATTTAGCGGCGGCTCTTTTACATAAAGTAAAGCCCCATATTTCGGTATCCAAGGCGATTTTTGTATTAGATGCAACCATCATCCTTCTGGGGGTGGCTACCTTTGGACTAGAAAAAGCTATGTACGCTGTTATATCTATTTTTGTTTCCAGCAGGTGTATCGGCATGATATTAGAAGGCCTGTCTTTTTCCAAGGCGGCTTTTATTATATCGGATTATTCCGATGAAATATCGGTTGCGTTACTCCATGAGGCGGAAAGAGGCGTAACTGCTTTTTTGGGTAAGGGAATGTATACAAAAAGTGATAAGGAAATTTTACTTTGTGTGTTTTCGCAAAAAGAAATAACGTTAGTGAAATCAATTATCATGAATATTGACCGAAATGCATTTCTTCTTTTGATGGATGTGAAGGAAGTCTTAGGTGAAGGATTTCAAAAAATTGAAAAGGAAAAGTAAAATAAATACCATAAATTGGATATTAATTTTGCGAAAAAATGGTTTTTACAGCAACTATGCTAAAGTTCTTACCTCTTTTTTATTCAATTTTAATTAATTAAAGAGATATTGTATGTTTTAGTACGATTTCTCTTTATTTTTTTGGTATTTTGTTATAAAATAGGCTTATACTATTATGATAAGAGCAGAGAGACATAAGATTGGGCAGTTTTTACAAGTCAACTTTTATAATTCGAGGTGAGAAGGTATGATATCAAATCAAATTTTACAGAACACAATTGATGGATTGAAAAATATTACTAGAAAAGAATTGAGTGTTGTTGAAAAAGAAGGAAAGGTAATTGCTACTACTGAAGAAAATATGATTGGTCGTCAAATTGATGCCATCGAAAATTTTGTAGGCTCACAGGCAGAGAGCCAATTGATATTGGGATATCAATATTTTAAAATTTATGATAACGGAGTGCCTGAGTATGTGGTACAGGTAAAGGGCGAAGATGAGGAAGGGTACCGAATCGGAAAGATTGCCGCTTTTCAGATACAGTCTTTACTGGTTGCTTACAAAGAGCGTTATGATAAAGATAATTTTATTAAAAACTTATTGCTAGATAACTTGCTTTTGGTAGATATCTACAGCAGAGCGAAAAAGCTTCATATTGAAAACAATATTAAGCGTATTGTTTACTTGGTGGAAACCAATATTGATAAAGAAATGAATATTGTTGAAATCGTAAGAAGCATCTTTCCTGCCAAAACAAAAGATTTTGTCACTGCAGTAGATGAGCACAGCATTATTTTGGTAAAGGAACTTCGTGAGAAAGAAAGCTCCGAAGAAATTGAAAAAATTGCAAAAGTCATTGCAGATACCTTAAGTGCAGAAATCAACAGCAAGGTTTATATTTCTATCGGTACTGTTGTAAATGATTTAAAAGATGTTTCCCGTTCCTACAAGGAAGCAAAAATGGCGTTGGAAGTTGGAAAAATCTTTGAAACGGATAAGTATATTGTTAACTATGAAAAACTGGGAATCGGTCGTTTGATTTATCAATTACCTCTCCCGCTTTGCAGAATGTTCATCAAAGAAGTGCTTCATGGGCTGACAATGGATGACTTTGATGATGAGACATTGGCAACGGTCAACAAATTCTTTGAAAATAACTTGAATGTTTCCGAAACCTCAAGACAGCTCTATATTCATAGAAACACGCTGGTATATCGCTTGGATAAACTGCAGAAAATGACTGGTCTGGATCTTAGAAATTTTGATGATGCCATCATATTCAAGATAACCCTTATGGTTAGCAAATACATGATTTATATGGATAAGATGCCTTATTAATATTTATTTCAGTAGAAAACAACTTAAGAAAAGTTTATAAATTTAAAAAAAGGTAGGGGCTTGCCCCTACCTTTTGCATATGCTATAATTCTTAAGATGTGAAGAATTCTATCGGATTCTAAGTTTTATTTGAATATAACAAAAAATCTTGACATATTATTGAGGAAATTAGCAGTAAACTGATAGATGGATAAGGTATGGGAATAGATGAACTGTGGGTGTTTTCCCTAAGATTTAGTTTTCTGCCCATGTGCGCAGTGGATTTTCCGGTTAAGAAATGCCAGTGATAAGAAAGGAAGATTGTTTTTGATTACTTTAAGCAATGTATCAAAAATTTATCCCAACGGTTCGGAAGGGGTTAAAGATATTTCTCTTCATATTGATAAGGGTGAATTTGTTTTTTTTGTAGGCTCCAGCGGTTCAGGAAAGTCTACAATGATTAAGTTATTACTGAAAGAATTAGACCCTACAGAGGGTACTATTGTGATTAACAATATGATTACAAATGAAATCTCCAGAGGGCAGATATCCAAATTAAGAAGAAATCTTGGTGTGGTTTTTCAGGATTTCCGCTTACTGCCTAACAAAACTGTATATGAAAATGTAGCCTTTGCCATGCAGGTAATTGAGGCACCATCAAAGCAGATAAGGCGGAATGTTCCAGCGGTATTATCCTTGGTTGGTCTTGCAAAAAAGGCAAGAAGCTATCCGAACCAGTTATCTGGTGGTGAGCAACAAAGAACGGCGTTGGCCAGAGCCATTGTAAACAATCCACCCATTTTGATTGCAGATGAGCCCACAGGTAACTTGGACCCAGAAACAGCGGGGGATATTATGCATCTACTGGATGATATTAACAAAAGAGGAACCACCATTGTAATGGCAACTCATGCAAAGGATATTGTGGATGCAATGCAGAAACGAGTTGTTACATTACAGGATGGGCATATTACTCGAGACATTAAAAAAGGTGGTTATAGCGATGAAGCCTAGGTCAATTAAATATTATTTTAGAGAGGCATTTTCAGGACTAATTAAAAACCGTTTAATGACGATTGCATCCATTGCTACGGTTGCTGCGTGTGTATTTATTATGGCTTGCTCCTATTGCATGGTGGATAACCTAAGATATATGCTGCACCAAATGGAAGACTCTATCGGAATTGCAGTATTTTTAAAAGGTGATATGACAGGGCAGGAAGTGGAAAAACTCAAAGAAACCATATCTGCTATTGATCATGTAAAAGAAGTAAAATATGTTTCGCCTGATGATGCTTTGGACGAGCTGAAAAAAGAATGGGGAACAGAGGAAGGGATACTGGAAGGTTTTGATGGAGAAAATAACCCTCTCTCTAATTCTTTTGAAATATCCCTTGACAATATTGAAAATCAAGCAGATGTACTTGCTAAATTGCAAAAATTAGAAGGGATTGACAATATTCGTCATGCCCAGACAGAAACCGAAGTTTTATTAAAATTAAACAAAATGATAAAAATTACTGGTGTGCTGGTGATTGCAATATTAGCGGCCATCTCTATTGTTATTATTTTTAATACCATTAAAATTTCTGTTTATACCCGAAGAAATGAAATCACAATCATGAAATATGTGGGAGCAACCGATTGGTTTATCCGTTGGCCCTTTATTATAGAAGGTATATTAATTGGATTTGTAGGGTCTGTGATTCCAATCGGAATAGCGTGGCCATTATATGGAAAATCTGTAGACTTAATTTACACCTATATTCCATTAATACGTAATATTGCTACGTTTAAGTTGGGAATTGAAATTTTTTCCAAGCTTTTTCCCATTGCTCTACTTTTTGGAATTTTATTAGGAGTAGCAGGTAGTGTGAGCTCCATTCGTAAGTATTTAAAGGCGTAAAGAAGAAAGGAGAAGACAAATGAAAAGAATTGGCATTGGTGTGCTTTTTTTCGTACTATGTTTTTCTGCTTTTCACCCGACCTATGAAGTACAGGCAAAAACAGTTAATCAATTAAAAAACGAAAAATCAAAATATGAGCAAAATAAAAAAAATGCGAAAGCTGCCTTGGAACAAGCGAAAAAAAATCAGGCTTCCATTACAGAAGAGATTGCACAGCTGGACCAAAATGTATCCCAAGCGGAGGCAGAATTGGATGAGGTGGAAGAAAAACTTTCTGCTACCCAGACCAAGTTAAACAATGCAGAGGCAGAGTTAAAAGTTGCTACAGAAAAAAAAGAAGAACAGGTAGTTGCGTTTAAAAAAAGAATCAAATATATTCATGAAAATGGTTCTATTGGGTACTTGCAGGTGATTTTGGAAGCAAATAGCTTTGGAGACCTCTTAACACGTATGCAATATGTCAACGATATTATGAATTATGACAAGGCAACTTTAGAGGAACTAAAAAAGAACCAAAAAATTATTGAAGAAAAAACAATAGAAATTAAAACAGAGCGAGATAAAATTGCAGTTTTAGTAGAAGAGCAAAAAAAGAAATCAGAAGAATTGCAGTTAAAGTTAAAAGAAAAAAAGGCTGCTGCTGAAAAATATAGAACAGATATTGCCAAGTATGAGCAGGAAGTGGCGTCTTGGACAAAGGCAAGCAATGAAGTGGAAAGTTTGATTAACCAAGCAACTGCTAAAAGCAGAAGTGGCGGTGCAGCGCAAGGTAATGTCAACTATACCGGAGGAAAATTTGCATGGCCTGTACCAGGAAGATCTTACATAAGTAGCGGTTATGGATATCGCAGCAGACCAATAGGCAAAGGTCAAGAATTTCATACAGGGTATGATATTCCTGGAGCTTACGGTACCAATATTGTAGCGGCGGAAAGTGGCACAGTAATTGCCGCGCGTTATGTAAATGGGTACGGCTACACGGTTATGATAGACCATGGCGGCGGACTGGTTACCTTATATGGACATAACTCCAAGCTTGTAGTTTCTGCGGGTGAGAAAGTCAGTCGTGGTCAAACTATTGCAAAATGTGGTAGTACAGGCAATTCCACGGGAAATCATTGCCACTTTGAGGTTCGCCTGAATGGAAAACATACTAGTCCAAAACCATATTTAGGAGTATAACTTTTTTGGATTGACAATACTTTATTTATAATGAACTGGCATCCAGTGGGCATAGATGTATAAGTTTTATACTGATTGGGGCGTCGTAGATAATTTTACGAGGCCTCTTTGGTTATTAATGACAATTTCTTTACATAAGAATAGAAAGACGAAATTCATTCAAACAATATCGCTGCCATTATAAGGGCAGCTATGTATCAGAGATACATAGAAACAGTAAGTTTCGATACTGGGAGCGAAAAGAGGCGAAAATTATTTGGAAAAGAAAACGTATTTAAAAGGATTTCTCTCGGGGGTATTAGCAATTATTCTTGTGGCAGCTTTGGCACGAGGAATTCATCGGGTTCAGAGTTTTTCGGGAACGGAACTGCCAAGAGATACAAAAATTCAAACAATTGAGAAGTATTTGGATCGGTATTACGTAGACGAAGTGGACAAAGAGGATATGGTGGAAATGATGTACGCTGGCCTTGTTGCTGGTGTTGGCGACCCATATACAGCATATATGTCCAAAGAAGAATTGGAAAGCTTTATGGAGGATACAGAAGGCTCTTTTGAAGGCATTGGCGTTGAAGTTACTATGGATCCCAAAGATAACAGCCTTGTTGTAATTGCTCCTATACCCAATTCCCCTGCAGAAAAAGTTGGAATTTTATCGGGAGATAAAATTATTAAGGTGGATGGAGAGGATATTTCTGGGTTAAACCTTAATGCCATCATTAGTAGGGTAAAAGGGGAAGAAGGAACCATTGTTAAGATTACAGTGTATCGGGAAGCAACCAATGAGATACTGGATTTTACTGTGGAAAGAAAAAGTATTGAGGTTTCTTCCGTAACACATCGTATGCTGGAGGATAACATTGGCTATATTAAATTATCGGGTTTTCATGCGAACTCCTATGATCAGTTTAAAAAGGCATATGATGAGTTAACAGCACAGGGAATGAAGGGGCTTATTCTGGATGTAAGAAATAACCCAGGAGGGCTATTGGATATAGCAGTAAAAATTGCCGATGAATTGGTACCTGAAGGAACCATTGTATACACTGTAGATAAATCTGGAGAGCGAAAAGATTCTTTATCTGACGAAAAACATATTGAAGTGCCTTTGATTCTTTTAGTAAATGGTTATAGCGCCAGTGCATCTGAGGTTTTGGCTGGAGCGGTGCAGGATATGAATGTTGGGAAATTGGTAGGTACCCAAACCTTTGGAAAAGGACTAGTGCAAGGACTATTCCCTCTAAGTGATGGTTCGGCATTAAAAATAACCATACAAAAATATTATACTCCTAAGGGAGTATGCATCCAAGGCGAAGGAATTACACCTGACTATATTGTGGAACTGCCAGAAGAATATAAATATAGCGTACGGATTCCAGAAGAAGAGGATACACAGTTGAAAAAGGCCGTGGATGTTATTCTGGAAGGATTGAAATAAGAATAGTATAATGTCATTTACAAAAAGTAAGGCGCTGATACCTGAAGCATATGGCAA
>JAAYQI010000003.1 GCA_012519385.1 Candidatus Epulonipiscium sp. | reverse complement strand
TGGCTTTTTCCCAATATAACCAATAGATCCACCAAGCATAGCTTTTGCATTATAATTTTTTGCTACTTTCATAGAACCTTTCTCACTATCACTAAATAAAACTTCAAGCATAATTTCATCTCCTATTGAAAATACCTACATCCATTCTATCTCCGCAACCCTACTGATGTTATCTTATCTATCCACTCAACCCTACATCATTTTTCAGTTCTTTTTCTATCCATTGATATGTTTCCATGCACGCATTTTTGACATTTAGGTCGAGTAGTCGGTTTAGATGTACTACCACAAACTCAGTAAAATCAATGCTTACACCCTTGACATCAATACTACCGTTTCCACATGAACAGTCCTTGGGAACATATCTACCAAGCGAATACGTTTTACCTCATATCCTTCTTGTTGGAATATCTGCAAGTCTCTTGCCAAAGAGGTTGGTTTGCAGGATACATAAACGATTTCTGGTGCATTAAAATTTATAATTTTTCCAATGGCTTTGGGATGAATGCCATCTCGGGGAGGGTCGAGGATAATACAATCGGGCTTTTCATGAAGTTCATCTATTTTTTTCAGCACATCACCGCAAATAAAGTGGCAGTTGGTCAGTTGATTTTGCTGTGCGTTTTCGTTGGCGGCATTTACAGCTTCTTCCACTAGCTCAATGCCAAACACTTGCTTTGCTTTTTTTGCAACGATTTGGCCTATGGTGCCTGTTCCGCAGTATAAGTCAAATATGGTTTTTTGGTCTGCTTCCCCTACAAAATCCATTACAACAGAGTATAATCGTTCTGCACCCAAAGAATTGGTTTGGAAAAAGGAAAATGCAGATACCTTAAATTTCAAATCAAACAATTTTTCTGTAAAATAGTCTTTACCATACAGCAATTCTGTGTGGTCGCTTTGTACCACATCGGCAACGCCATCATTTAGTGTGTGGAGAATACCAGATATGTTTCCCTTGAGGGAGAGAGATAAAAGGTGATTAGCATATTCCTCAGGAGAAAAGCCATAGTTTGATACAGTAATTAAGTTTATGAGTATTTCTTCTGTGGAAACAGATTTCCGAACTACCAAATGCCGCAGCACTCCATCATGACGCATTTTATGATAAAAAGGGATATTTTTCTGTTTGAAAAATTCCAAGGTTGCCTTTAAAATCTGAAGGTAATCTTCATCAATGATATTGCAATCGGAAAGGGTGACAACTTCATAAAAACTTTGGCGTTTTCTCATGCCAAGAGCCAAGTCGCCGCCTTTTTCTTCATCCCCAAAAGAAAATTCACATTTATTGCGATACCCTGTTTGGTTCGGAGAAGGCTCGATGCCTTCCCACTGGTATCCGTGAATTCCAGCCTTATCTAAAAGTTCTTTTACTTGGGTCTCTTTTAGGCATAATTCATCTTCATAAGGAATATGTTGATACGTACATCCACCGCACAGAGAAAAGTGAGAGCATCCCGAAGGCTTTTGATTTGGGGCAGGGTGTACTACTTCCAAAAGCTGGCCTTCGATGCCGCTTTGTCTTTTTTTACGAATTCGTACAGAAACAATTTGCCCTGGGAGAGTATTTTTTACCGTAACAGGGTAATCTTCTATATAGCCAATTCCTTTATTGGGGAAGGAAACTTTTTCAATGGCTAGTTCTATAATATCATTTTTTTTCATAAGTGCCTCCTGTGATTTGTATAAAAGTGTTTGTATTTAAATTTGTTTTATGATATACTAAGAAAGTGTATTTACTGTAAAAAAACGAATAGGAGTGTATATATTAATGTCAGAAAAATTAGAAATCGGCAGTGTGGTAGAGGGAAAAGTATTGCGTATCAAGCCATTTGGTGCTATTGTTTCATTGGGAGAGCAAGTGCAGGGGCTTGTGCATATTTCTCAGATTGCAAATAGCTTCGTGCAGGATATCAATGACCATTTAGCCGTAGGTGATATTGTTAAGGTAAAGGTAATTTCTGTTGATGAGGCTGCCAATAAAATTTCTCTTTCTATTCGTGATGCCCTTCCTCCTGCTCCAAGGCCTGCTCGTAGTGATAAGAGCATGAAACCTCGTGAGCATAAATCTAATTATGAGAATAAAACTGCAAGACCTTCTGAGGAATATTTTAGACCTCAGTCTGCAATTAATTCAACTTCTGATTTTGAGGATAAAATGAAGGATTGGCTCAAGCAATCCAATGAGCGTCAGGCAGGATTAAACAAGAGAGCCAACAAGCGTTCTTGATATAAAGTCTGTATACAATCATAACATGAAGAGCCTTTTCTGACAACTTTTTTGGTTGATTCGGAAAAGGCTTATTCTATTAGAAAAGGCTAAATCATACCACCGTCTATGGTAATGATTTGCCCTGTGATATAGTTTGCCTTTGGGTCTGCCAAAAAAACTGCTAAATTTGCAACATCCGTAGCTTTTCCGAAGCGCATCAAAGAAATGTTATCCTGCAAGGCTTGCTTTTCTTCGGGAGATAGGCTTGCATTCATAGCGGTATCAATGACACCACAGCTAATGGCATTTACACGGATTTGGGAGGGTCCCAGTTCCTTAGCCATAGATTTTGTAAAGGAGTTAATCCCGCCTTTGGAAGCGGCATATACTGCTTCACAGGAAGCACCTACTTCACCCCACATAGAGGAAATATTGAGAATGGTTCCTTGGTGTTTGCGAACCATGGATGGCAGGGCAATATGGGTGCAATGAAACACAGAATAAAGATTTACTTCTATGATATGCTGCCACTGCATTGGTATCATATCGGAAAAAAGACCGATATGGGAAATACCTGCGTTATTAACCAAAACATCGATTTCTCCAAAAACAGCTTCGGCTTCTTGGAATAAACGAATACATTCTTCATAGCGAGATACATCGGCTAATATGGGGTGGCAGGAAATACCTGCTTGTTTGAATTCTTGATATGCTGCCTCAAGCTCCTCCATACTTTTGGAGGCATTTAGTATGACACGGTACCCTGCTTGGCCGAAGGCAAAGGCAATGGCTTTGCCGATTCCTCGGGAGGAGCCAGTAACGAGTACATTTTTTTGAGATAAGCTCATAGGAATTTCCGCCTTTCGTATACTTTTTTAACGGATTTATTATAACAGAGCAAAGGGGTTGGAACAAGTAGCCTTTTGGGTTCTTAAATGAGGGTTCTGTAAGAATACTATCCATTTTTAGTTGGTTTCATAGGATGATATTATTAAGAAACATAGCGTTATAGAGCAGAACAAGGTTATTTTTTCAATGAGAGGAATGAAGAAAATGTTGGAACAAATGCGAAACAGAGAGATGACAATAGGCGAAATGTTTTCTCTATCTTTTCAATTATTTGCAAAAAACTTAATACACATTTTGTGGATTACTACGTTTTTGATTATGCCTTTTGAACTATTGCGTAGCATCATCGCCCCTAACGTATATTATAATTTAAATATTCTGGAGCAAGACTTGGCAATCAGTTTAGCAAAGGCTCTGCCGACTCTGAAAAGCATATCGATATACCTTTTGGCTGTAACTTTGATAGATATATTTTTTACACCTATTGGTATTGTTTCTGTTGCCAAATTGGCGCAGAATGATATGATAGGTAAGGAAGCTACTTTAAAACAAGCAGTGTTACAAACCATTGAAAAAGCCCCTGCAATTATACTAGGGGCGACACTATATCATGTGAGTTTACTGCTGTGGAGTATGGTCTTTATTTTTCCAGCAATTTACTTTGCTGTTTTATGGATATTTTATTTATATAGCATTGGCTTGAGTGATAAAAAAGGAATGGAAGCCTTGCCTTATAGCAGAAGTTTGGTAGCAGGAAAGTGGTGGCGTACTTTTGGAAGGGCAGCATTACTGATTATTGCAGTATCATTGGCGCAGTATGGCATAGAGGCTATTTTTTTAACGGAAGATGAAAGTCTCATATTAAGTATCATATCCCTGTTTTTTACTTCAGTTTCCCAGTGCTATACCTATATATTTGTGGCAATATGGTACACCAATAGAGATTGTATGAAAAACCCTGAGCAGTATGAAAAATATAAAAATCAAGAAGTACTTCCTGAAAACTTAGTGTAAGTTTAAATACCAAAAAACCTTATGGTGAGTAACCGTAAGGTTTTTTGGTATTTTAGCAAAGGTGCCATGACTAAAACAAAGAATAAAAGGGGATAAAAAAAGAAGCCGCAATAGCGGCTCCTAAATAAGTAATAAGATTGGCGAAACATCAATGCGTATTAAAACGCTATGAAGTAAAAAGCCCTACTAAGGCTAGTATCAAACTACCGTCTTAACAGGTGGTCATGATTAAGGAATAAATTTTACAGCAGTACCGTAGGCGATAACCTCTGCTGCGGATTGCATAATGCTACTAGTGGCAAAACGAACTCCTACAACAGCATCTGCGCCTAGTTTTGCAGCATCGTCAATCATACGATTTAAAGCAATCGTGCGGGCGTTTTCCATCATTTCGTTATAGCTATGCAATTCCCCGCCCACTAAGGTTTTGAAGGATGACATAATATCCTTTCCTAGATGGACGGTTTGAATGGTACAACCTCTTACTAAAGATAATGTTTCTAAGTTTTTGCCAGCGATATATTCTGTGGTAACAACAAGCATTAAAAAAACCTCCTTTCATTTCGTATGTGATGTAAGTATTATTTTTTTTTCAGGAAGGATATCAAAGGTATGATTTCTTCCTAATTTGTAGGCAGATTTGACTAGATTTTTTTCCTCTGGTGTAAGCTCTCGGTTCAGGGATGTTTCAAAATGCGCCAGTAGATTTTTGATATGGATACGGGCATTTTTATATTTTTTTGGAGCTAAATCCAGAGGTTCAAAGGTATCGGGAACCAATTTTTCTGGCTTAACGATACGAAATATTTGAGCAGTATATTCCGCATCATGCAGGGCATTATGAAAAGAAGAATTGATTTCCAAGTTTAATTCCGTTACCGCATTTTTTAAGCCGATGCTTTTACCAGCCTCATACTGCAAGTAGGAGCTGGCATAGGTCTGCACGTTGCTATATTGCTCTGGTATGCGGCTAATATCTAAATTATAAAATAATATGTTTTTATATAAAGATTTGATATCATCAATGCCCCAAGTGCATAGTATATTTTTTCCATCACCTAAAAAGTCTAAAAAATTGGAATAGGCGTTGGGAAAGGTTTCACCATTTTTCAGTTGTTCTTCGGTGATGCCTGTAATTTTTTCTACATAAGGATGAATACGTGGGTAAATCTGAGGTTTTATCATAGCATTAAAAGAATCTATTATTTCAAATGCATCGTTTAGCTTCACGGCTCCTATTTGGATGATTTCAAAAGGACATTCGGGGTTTAATTCAGTTTGTTCCCCGGTTTTAAAGGGAAAAGGCTGATTAAACTCTAAGTCCAACACAATATAATTCATAAGGTTTCCTCCTGATTTGTTTTGCAAAAGCGTAGTTGCCGTTACGGTTTAGTATACCATTATTTTAAAACAGTAGTAAAGAAAAAACAAATTTATTGTATAAAATTTTAAGGGATGCTAAAATACAATAGTAGGAGGTGCATAAGGTTGAAGTTTTATTTTTCGGAAGAACATAAACAACAGAAATTAAATCATATTTATCTAGAAGAAGATGACCTTTTGCTGGAAGGAGAAATTCTGGAAGGGGAAGGAAAAAACTACACAATAACAGGAATCGCAACAGTAGAAGGAGAACGATACCACGATTTTCAAGTTGAGTTTGAATTGATTCAGCTGCCAAAGGAAGCCAGCATTGAGGCAATTATGGATGAAGACTGGGAATGGTATGATTTTGTATATTGATTGGGGTGGGATATGAACGAAAGACTACAAAAGATGTTGGAATACAATAAAATCTTTGTGGAACATCAGATGTATAGTAAATATGAAACCACAAAATATCCGAATAAAAAAATTGCTATTTTAACTTGTATGGATACAAGGCTAACAGAACTTTTGCCTGCCGCACTGGGGTTAAGCAACGGAGATGTGAAGGTAATAAAAAATGCTGGTGGCAGAATTACCCATCCATACGGTAGTGCGATTTTTAGCTTGATTGTGGCAGTGTACGAATTGGGCGTAAATACCATAATGGTAATTGGCCATGATGATTGCGGCGGACAAGCCTTAGATGGTAAAAAGTTGATTCAACGAATGTTGGAAGCTGGTATTTCGGAAGAAGACATTCATCATGTGAATACCAAGTATAAAAACTTGGAGGAATGGCTGACAGGTTTTGGTGATGTAGATGCGACGGTGCAAGACACGGTAAACGCCATTAAAAGCCATCCGTTGATTCATAAAAACGTGGAGGTATTGGGATTTATTATGAATCCTCATACGGGAGAACTTAGGCAAGCAAGACAAAAGGAGGGGTGTTGCCGTGAAAGCATTTGAGTTTTATATGCCGGCACATATGTACTGCGGAAAAGATTGTATATTGGAAAACAAAGAAGTATTTCGTTCCTTTGGAAAGAAGGCGTTGATTGTAACAGGAAGACAATCAGCCAAAGTAAACGGAGCACAGGCGGATATCGTTACTGCTTTGGAATCTGTTGGAAAAGAGTGGGTTTTATTTGATGAGATAGAAGAAAACCCTTCTGTTGAAACTGTAGTAAGAGCGGCAGAAATAGGAAAAGCGGAAAATGTGGATTTTGTGATTGGAATAGGGGGAGGGTCTCCTATGGATGCAGCTAAGGCTATTGCCTGCTTAGTGGCAAACCCTGAGAAAGATTCCTCTATACTTTTTGGAGAACCTGCACCTCATTTACCAGTGATAGCAGTACCTACAACAGCGGGAACAGGGTCAGAAACCACTCAATTTTCCATTGTTACCCTCCATGAAAAAAGGACAAAAAGCAGTATTGCTCAAAAAATATTTGCAGATGCCTCTTTTCTGGATGCAAAGTATATGGAAAAGCTTTCGTCCTCTACCACAAATAATACAGCCATAGATGCTTTAACACACCTTATTGAAGCATATTTATCAGCGAAAGCTAATTTTTTCAGTGACAAAATTGTGGAGATAGGCTTAGATATTTTTCAGGAATGTATGGAGGCATTGCAGGAAAGAAAATATTCCTTTGAAATTCGAGAAAAATTAATGATGGCATCTACCATAGCAGGTATTGCCATTGCACAGGCGGGAACATCCCTGCCTCATGCTATGGGTTATTTTTTAACTTATGAAAAAAATATTCCCCACGGACGTGCCAATGGCATATTAACCCAAGCATATATGGAGCTTTTTTCTGACAAGACCAAGGTGAATAAAATATTAAAGCATTTGAAGATGGAATCTTTAGAGGAGTTAGGAGAATATCTCAAAAAGGCTCTGGATGAAAGAGAAGAATTTACTATGGAAGATGTGCGTTATTATACAGAAGAAGTAATGAAAAATAAGGCGAAATTGGCAAGTTACCCTTATGCTTTGGAGGCAAAAGACTTGGAAGAAGTATATAAAAAGAGTTTATTGATGCCATAGCAAGAGATAGGTATGAGATAGATTTGCATAGGCAGATTGGCTATAAACCCTGATACAAAAAAGAAAGCGTGATATTACAAACCCCCAAGGTCGTTACGATAGCCTTGGGGTTTTTGCTTTTGCTATTATTCCATTACATTTTTCATGGTATATAAGCCTGCAGGTTTTCCTGCCAGATATTTTGCGGCTTTTACCGCACCTACTGCGAAAATTTCTTTGGACATAGCCAAATGATTGAATTCGATGATTTCATCCTGTCCTGCAAAAATAACAGAATGCTCCCCTACGATACTACCACCACGAACAGCGTGAATACCGATTTCATGGGGACTCCTTTTTTCTCTTACTTGAGAGCGGTCATACACATAGGTATATTTATGCTCCATAGCTTCATTAATAGAATCTGCTAAGGCAAGAGCGGTGCCACTAGGAGCATCAATTTTTTGGTTATGATGTTTTTCGATAATTTCAATGTCAAAATTGGAATCTGCTAAAAGCTGTGCCGCTTTTTGTAGGAGGGACATTAACAAATTAACACCTACAGACATATTGGCGGATTTTAACACAGCAACATCTTTTGATGTGGATTCCAAAAGAGCTAAGGTTTCCTCGGAAAGCCCTGTGGTACATACAATAACAGGAATCTGTCTTTCTTTTGCATAGGACAAAAGGGAGGGAACGGCGGTAGATATGGAAAAGTCGATAATAACATCAGCTGATATATTGCAGGAGGATATATCTGTGAATACAGGGAAGTCCGCATTACCCTCCCTGGAATCAATACCTGCAACAATTTGGCACATAGGGTCATTTTTTACAATAGATGCTACAACGTGTCCCATTTTTCCGTTGCAACCATGAAGAATTATATTAATCATTATGACAATCTCCTTTTTATTTTCTCTTATGTTTTCAGGAAAGGATGACAATAAAAATAGAAGGTGCAGATAAGAGCTACCTGCACCTTAAAAAATTGTTTTATTGAATTAACCCATAATTTTTCAGTGCAGTTTTTAATGTTTCTAAATTTTTGGGTTCCATATCACACAAAGGTGCTTTGCAAGGACCAACCTCAAATCCCATTAAGTTAAGTGCAGTTTTTACAGGAATCGGGTTTACCTCACAGAAAAGAGCGTTAATCAGTTCTACTGCCTTACACTGTAATGCTGCGGCTCCTTTGATATCACCTGCAAGGAATTTCATTACCATATCATGGGTATCCTTTGGAGCAACATTGGAAAGTACGGAAATAACACCTTTGCCACCCAAAGCCAATACAGGCACAATCTGATCATCATTGCCGGAGTAAATATCAAAATCAGGGCCGCAAAGAGCAGCGATTTCAACAATATTGGAGAAGTTTCCGCTGGCTTCTTTGATACCGATGATATTTTTTACTTTGGAAAGCTCATAACAGGTTTGAGGTGCAATGTTAAGTCCTGTACGGCTAGGCACATTGTAAAGAATGATAGGAATATCAATGCTGTTTGCAATAGCGGTATAATGTTGAATCAATCCTTTTTGCGTGGTTTTATTATAGTAAGGAGTTACCAAAAGCACAGCATCTGCACCAGCATTTTGGCAGCCTTTTGCCAGCTCAATGGCATGACGGGTATCATTGCTTCCTGCTCCTGCAATAACAGGAACACGCTTTGCCACTACTTCAGCAGTATAGCGAACACACTCAATTTGTTCCTCATCGGTTAAGGTTGATGCTTCGCCAGTGGTGCCGCAAATGATAATGGCATCTGTATCATTTGCAAGCTGAAATTCAATAAGCTCTTTCAATTTTGGGAAATTTACCTCTCCGTTGTTGTTCATTGGTGTTACAATGGCAACACCTGCACCTTGAAATAATGACATAAGAACACCTCCAAAATAATAGTTGTTATTGATTCATCTGATTCATAATTAACTCGGCAATCTGTACGGTGTTTGTAGCAGCACCTTTACGGATATTATCTGCCACTACCCAGATATTTACGCCGTTTTCCACGCTTTCATCACGGCGGATTCTTCCTACATATACTTCATCATGTCCTGCAGCACGAATAGCTAATGGGTACTCGTTTTCTGCAGAATTATTTTGCACAACTAAGCCAGGGGCATTTTTTAATGTTTCAATCAAATCTTCCAGTTCAAATGGATTTTCAAACTCAACGTTAATGGATTCGCTATGGCTGTCAAAAACAGGTACACGCACTGCTGTTGCGGTTACTTTTAAGTTTTCATTATGCAGGATTTTTCTAGTTTCCCAAACCATTTTCATTTCTTCTTTTGTGTATCCGTTTTCCAGAAAAACATCAATATGAGGGATACAATTGCTTGCAATAGGGTGAGGGAATTTTTTTGGGGCTTCTCCCTGAAGACCTTTTTCCAAATCACTCCAACCTGCAACACCTGCACCAGACACTGCTTGGTAGGTGGAGTATACTACACGTTTGATTTTGTATTTTGCATCTAAAGGCTTAAGAGCAACCATTGCCTGAATCGTGGAGCAGTTGGGGTTGGCAATGATATTTTTGTGCCAAGAGATATCCTCGGGGTTTACTTCTGGAACGATTAAGGGGACCTCAGGATGCATTCTCCATTGGGAGCTATTATCAATCACGATGCAACCATGTGCTGCCGCAATAGGGGCAAATTTTTCACTGATGCTTCCGCCTGCGGAAAAAAGGGCGATATCAATGGGTTTATCAAAAGAATGCTCAGTAAGCTCTTCAATGATATATTCTTTTCCACAGAAAGTAAGGGTCTTGCCTGCAGAGCGGCTAGAAGCCATAACATAAAAGTTTTCAATAGGAAGTTGTCTTTCTTCCAATACTTTTAAGAATGTTCTTCCTACCATACCTGTTGCACCAACGACAGCTACATTAAATTTTTTCATTTTACTCACTCCTGCATTTATTTTATGATATTTTTATAATAATTGTTTATGATTAGATAGTAGTAGATAGTAGAAAAAAGTTTTTGATACAAAAAAAGCCGGCCTGCGCCGACAAAAGCTAACTAAAACTTTTTTGATTGTACAAAAAAGCTTGAATTAACTGATTTGTAGCACTCCATCGGTAAAACGATGACAGTTAGACAGCTTTTTGCTGAATAACCAGAAAAAAGAGGAAAGGCATCTTTTTTCTTCGGCATCGTTCCCTTTTCACAAACTTCACACATCCCTTTCGACATCCGCTTGTGTACTCATGAAAAATGCACCTCTACTTTTCATTATTCTATTTTGTACTAGTGTAGCACTAAAAATTGACACTGTCAAACAATTTCAGTAAATAATATAAAATTCCTAAATTAACACATAATAATTTAGGAAAGATTTTTTATGATTTTTTACAGAAACGGAGTGCTGCAAAATGAAAAAAAGGGAACTATCACCAAAAGAAAAACTGACAGAAAAATTAAAATATGAAATTGCAGAGGAGCTAGGTCTGCTGGAAAAGGTGGAGGCTGTGGGATGGAAAGGTTTAACTAGCCGTGAAAGCGGAAGAATCGGAGGAATTTTGGGAAACAGAATGCAAGCAGAACAAAGAAAGAAGAAAATGGAAGAAGTCCCCGACTGCCCTTGCAATCCCGAATAAAACAATATATAATAAGACGTTATTAGAGATGTTAAAGGAGCAATTTTGGTATGGAGGCTTATGAAAGCTTTGCGGCGGTATATGATATGTTTATGGAAGATACCGACTATGATGCATGGGTAGATTATATACAAGCAATTTGGGAAAAAGAAAAGGTTTCCCCGAAACTAATATTGGATTTGGGGTGCGGCACAGGTAATGTTTCCCAGCGGCTGGCAAAAAAGGGATATTCTATGATAGGAATTGATATCTCTGAGGAAATGCTTATGATTGCTAAGGCAAAGGCTCAAAAAGAAGGCTTGGATATTTTATATTTAATGCAGGATATGCGGGAATTTGAATTATATGGTACGGTGAATTGTATTATCAGCCTTTTTGACAGTTTAAATTATATTACGGAAGAAGAAGATTTGTTGCAGGTATTTTCATTGGTAAATAATTATCTTCATCCGGGAGGTTTATTTCTTTTTGATTTGAATACAGAGTATAAATTTTGCCATGTCTTAGGCCAAAATGTCTTTGCGGAAAGCAGGGAAGATGCTGCGTATATCTGGGAGAATTATTACGATGAAGAAGAAGGCATAAATGAATTTTACATGAATTTTTTTATTCAGGAAAAAAATGGCCAGCGTTATGAGCGAAAAGAAGAATGGCATTATGAAAAAGCGTATTCTATAGAAACGATAAAAAAATTGATTGAAAAAAGCGGTATGGAACTAGTAAATATCTATGATGCTTTTACATTTGAGCCACCCAAAGAAGACAGTGAGAGAATTTATGTGGTGGCAAGAGAAGTAATGAAAACGGAACAGTGCGATGTTTTTCAGGAGGAATTGAAATGAATGATTATATTATAAGAGCCATGGCGGGCGGCGGAAGTATCCGTGCTTTTGCGGCAACTACTCGTGAATTGGTACAGCAGGCAAGACAAACCCACCACACCTCTCCCGTTGCTTCTGCAGCATTGGGAAGAATGCTGACAGCAGCGGCAATGATGGGTTCTATGCTAAAAGGGGACAAGGATTTGGTAACATTACAAATTCGTGGATTAGGACCTTTAAAAGGAATTGTTGTTTCAAGTGACAGTAAGGCAAGAGTAAAGGGATATGTTTTTCAGCCTAATGTAGAAATTCCTAGCAAATACCCAGGTAAGCTGGATGTCAGCGGTGCTATAGGTGAAGGCTATATGAGTGTGATTAAGGATATTGGGTTAAAAGAACCCTATGCTGGAAGAATCCAATTAGTATCGGGAGAGATTGCAGAGGATTTAACCTATTATTATGCTCAGTCAGAACAAATACCTTCTGCAATAGGGCTTGGAGTTTTGGTGGACAGAGATACTTCTATTAAGCAGGCAGGAGGCTTTATCATACAGCTGATGCCCGATGCTCCAGAAAGCATGATTGCTGCCTTGGAAGAAAAACTCCAGACAGTGCCATATATCACCAACCTTTTGGAGGATGGAAAGTCTCCTGAGGATATTTTGGAATTACTTTTGGGGGATTTTGAGTTAAAAATTTTAGATAAAATTCCTACAGAGTTTTACTGTAACTGCACAAAAGAACGTGTGGAAAAGGCATTGATTAGTATCAGGAAAGAAGAACTGGAAAAATTGATTCATGAGGATAAAAAAGCAGATTTGCACTGTCATTTTTGCAGTAAGGAATATCATTTTACAGAAATGGAATTAAAAGAACTTTTAAAAAATGCAAAATAAAATAGGATTCGGTCAATGGAATACTATAAGTGTAATAATATAGTAAGGAATATGCAAAAAAAATATTGGGTTTTTAATGATATACTGATAAAAGCTAGGAATGGATAACCAATCTTGCATGGTTTTTCGGATAAAACATGAGGAATCAAACAATGAAGGAGAATATTCACAAAGGACATCGACAAAGAGTTAGAGAACGATATCTACAAGAAGGCGGAGATAGCTTTGCAGACCATGAATTATTGGAGCTAATTCTTTTTAGCTGTATCCCGATGAAAGATACCAACGAATTGGCACATTTGCTTTTGAAAGAATTTGGCTCTTTATCTTTGTTGATAGAGGCGAAGCCGCAGGATATTGTGAAAAGATGCGGGGTTAGCATGAATAC
>JAAYQI010000045.1 GCA_012519385.1 Candidatus Epulonipiscium sp. | reverse complement strand
TTGTAGACATCGGAGAATTCTCCTCCTGGAGTATATTAAAGACTTTATTAACTTCGTCCCCGTTAATAATTTTTCTAATCCCGATTGTCTCCACATTTGAGATGGGAACCATTACTTTCATTTCCCCAATTGGCATCCGTAAGACATAATAGTTTCGTCTCTCACCGAGCACCTCCTTTTCCTCAATAGCTTCGATGACCCCTGCCCCATGCATTGGATACACTATTTTATCACCAATTTTAAACATCATTTCACCCCCAAGAGTGCTCATATAGATATTTTAACAAAGATAGCCCCATATGTCAAAAAGGTTTATTATATATCATGACCCCCTTTAACGTCAACATCTTTTTGCCAATTCTCGTTATGCAAGCGTTATGCCTCAATTGACAAAGTAAATGCAACTTGTGCACCCTCACTCTGTTGCATTAAATCTGACAAAAGTAAAGTTGCAATTAGTTCTTACAAATTTAACAAAAGTTTGTCTTGCTATCATCTTAATAACCTGAAACAATGTTTTTAAGGGCACCAGCAGTCCATAAGAAGGTGATAGTATGACTCATTTGACGTTTGAAGATCGTAGCCGGATCGAACACCTTTTGCGTGGAAGGTATTCCCTCAATCAAATAGCTCAGATCCTTGAAAAAAGTACTTCAACCATATCCAGAGAAATCAAGAATCGCGCTGTATCTAGCAATAAATCAGCTAAAGGTCGTATTCCCAATAGATGCATTTACAGGAGAAACTGTAAACGGTTCTATTTGTGTGAAGATAAGCCCCAATGCAACAAAAAACAATGCAGCACTTGCCGTTTCTGTAATTCAGTCTGTCCGGATTTTGTTGAAGAACTGTGTCAACGCCTTGACAAGCCGCCTTACGTCTGCAATGGTTGCGAAACAGAGCACATTTGCACCTTAAGAAAGCGGTATTATCTTCACGGACCAGCTCATAATGCTTATCAGGAAATTCTCGTAGAGTCTCGAGCCGGAGCGAACATCTCAGAAGAAGAACTCCTTAGTTTGGATAGGTTCTTTAGTCCCTTAATCCAAAAAGGCCAGTCTATCCACCACATTGTTACTAATAACCCTGATGAGTTTACACTAAGCGAAAAAACGATCTACCGCTATATTAACAACTGTCTGCTATCTGCCAGGAATATAGACATGCCCAGAGTCTGCCGCCTTAAACCCCGTAAGTCCAAATCCACTGAACATAAAGTAGACAAGCAATGCCGCATAGGTCGTACTTACGATGATTTTCTTGAGTTCATGAAAGAGAACCCGGACACAGCCGTTGTCGAGATGGATATGGTTGAAGGTGAAAAAGGCGGTAGCGCTATTCTTACCATGCATTTTAGAAATTGTAGCTTCATGCTGGCCTTCCTTTGTGAGCGAAAGACATCTCAAGCTGTTATCAACGTTTTCAGATACCTGTACTCTATTTTGGGTAAAGATTATTTCCAACGGCTTTTTCCTGTCATCCTCACAGATAACGGATCCGAATTTTCCAACCCTTTGGCTCTGGAGACCGCCGAAGATGGCCCCAAAATAACCTCTATCTTCTACTGTAACCCGTCTTCTCCTTATCAAAAACCTACAGTAGAAAACAATCACGAGTTTATTAGGCGCATTTTACCCAAAGGGAGCAGCTTTAATCATTTAACTCAAGCAGATATCCAAAAGATGATGAATCACATTAACTCTTATAGCAGAGAAAAGCTGAACGATAAATCCCCTTACGAATCGTTCAGCTTCTTCTACGGTCAAGAAATTCTTGACCTCTTGGGTGCAAGACCCATTTCACCAAATGAAATTGTGTTGCGCCCAAGCCTGCTGAACAGGTAGGCTAGAACATGCGGACTGCTGGTGCCCGAAGTTTTAAAAAAGCTCCTATCCAGGGGTGGCATTTACTCATTCCGAAAAAACGATTTTTGCCACCTTCAATGCCGTGCACCCTTTTTCAGCCAAAAAATCATGTTCTTAAGCCTATTTTACGCTATTTTGTTACCAAATAGCAAGATTTTATAATGACTTATTGCAACTTTGTTCCGTTTATTCTTACAATGTTGCG
>JAAYQI010000044.1 GCA_012519385.1 Candidatus Epulonipiscium sp. | reverse complement strand
TTTATTATGTTTGAGATGTTATGGCATCTGCATATTATGCATAGAAAATTTTACATTCCCTGCTATTTTGACTACCGAGGAAGGTATGATTTTTCTTGGCTAAAAACGGAAAATTCATGTAAAACACAAGCCATTTGTGCAGTCTAAATTTTTGTTGTATACATTTATGGAATCGTTTGACACCATAAATAATTCAAAGTATAATAAAACAATGTTTAAAATTGTTGGACTAATTTTGTTGGTTTTTAGGAGGGGGATTCATGGAAAGAGAAAAGTTTGCCAGCCGCTTGGGTTTTATTCTCATATCGGCCGGATGTGCCATCGGCATCGGAAATGTTTGGCGGTTTCCGTATATCACAGGTAAGTACGGCGGTGCGGCATTTGTTCTGATTTATTTGTTTTTCTTACTAGTATTGGGAATGCCCATTATGGTAATGGAGTTTGC
The DNA here is from genome assembly GCA_012519385.1 of Candidatus Epulonipiscium sp. Taxonomy (GTDB): domain Bacteria; phylum Bacillota; class Clostridia; order Lachnospirales; family Anaerotignaceae; genus JAAYQI01. The sequence goes on along the minus strand of JAAYQI010000044.1, from coordinate 19,015 downwards.
CGTAGGTCGTGCTAGCCAAAAGAGTGCCGCATTGTCCTTTGACATTTTGGAGCCTAAGGGCACGAAGTGGCATTGGTATAAGTATGGAGCCATGGCAGGCAACTATTTGTTAATGATGTTTTATACCACTATAAGCGGCTGGATGCTGTTCTATTTTGTTAAAATGGCAACAGGGCAGTTTGTAGGCCTAAGTCCTGATGAGGTTGGGGGAGTATTTGGCAATATGTTATCCCAGCCAGTTCCTATGGCAGGATTTATGATTCTTGTTGTAGTTTTATGCTTTGCCATCTGTGGTATGGGCGTACAGGGCGGCGTGGAAAAGGTTACAAAAAGTATGATGCTTTTATTGCTGGTACTTATGCTGGTATTGGCTGTTCGTTCCGTGCTGTTGCCCAATAGCGGTGCAGGCTTAAAGTTTTATTTGTACCCTGATTTTAATAAATTAAGGGAAAACGGCCTTTCCGAAGCCATCTTTGCTGCCATGGGGCAGGCCTTCTTTACCTTGAGCTTAGGTATTGGTGCCATTGCCATTTTTGGAAGCTATATTGATAAAGCACGTTCTCTCACAGGTGAGGCAATTTGTATCACTGTTTTGGATACCTGTGTTGCGTTAGTTTCTGGTTTGATTATTTTCCCTGCTTGTTTTGCCTTTGGAATCGACGCAAGTAGTGGACCAAGCTTAATTTTTATCACCCTTCCTAATGTATTTAATGAAATGCAGGGAGGCAGAATTTGGGGCAGTTTATTTTTCGTATTTATGAGTTTTGCCGCCATGTCTACCGTAATTGCAGTGTTTGAAAATATCATTTCCTTTGCCACTGACTTAACGGGATGTACTCGTAAAAAGGCGGTTATGGTAAATTTAGTGGTGATTATCCTCCTTTCTTTACCTTGTATTTTAGGCTTTAATGTTTGGAGTGGATTTCAGCCTTTAGGGGCAGGTACCGGAGTATTGGATTTGGAAGACTTCTTTGTAAGCAATAACTTATTGCCTTTAGGAAGCTTGGTATATCTTTTATTCTGTACCAGAAAATATGGCTGGGGATGGGATAATTTCTGCAAGGAAGCAGATACTGGCACAGGCATAAAGTTCCCTAAGTTTGCTCGGTTCTATGTATCCTATATTCTGCCTTTGATTGTACTTTTTATCTTTGTGCAGGGATATTTGCCTTTCATCAAAAAGCTTTTTGGTATCGCATAAAAAATCATGTACCCAAGATTGCAGAAAATCTCTGTAATCTTGGTTTTTTTTGATATAATTTGGGTAAAGCAATCATAGGTAGAAAAAAGATTGTATTTGGGAGGGATTGCGATGAAACTTGCTGTGATTCAGATGCACGTTGCCAAAGAAAAGGAAAAGAATCTACAAACAGCCCAAGGATATATACAGTCCGCCGCAGAAAAAGGTGCGGATATGGTACTACTGCCCGAGATGTTTTGCTGTCCCTATTTGGCGGTGAATTTTCCTGTGTATGCAGAGGAAGAAGGGGGAGATACTTGGCAGTATCTATCCGCCATGGCAAAAAAACATCATATCTATATGGTAGCAGGCTCTGTTCCCGAAAAAACAAAGGAAAATCAAGTGTATAACACTTCCTATGTATTTGACCCAGAAGGAAGGCAGATTGCAAAGCATAGAAAAGTGCACCTTTTTGATATTGAAATAAAAGGTGGGCAGTGCTTTCGGGAATCGGATACCTTAACAGCGGGGCAGGAGGTAACGGTGTTCGACACAGAGTTTGGGCGGTTTGGGCTATGCATTTGCTATGATATTCGCTTTCCTGAATTAAGCCGCCTGATGGTACTGGAGGGTGCGCAGGCAATATTGGTGCCTGGGGCATTTAATATGACTACAGGCCCTGCTCATTGGGAAATACTATTTCGCACAAGGGCGTTGGATAATCAAGTATACTGTATTGGAGCCGCCCCAGCCAGAGAGGAAAAATCCGATTATGTTTCTTATGGAAATTCTATTGCGGTTTCTCCTTGGGGAGAGGTTTTGCACCGTTTGACAGAACAAGAAGGGATGTTCTTGTGTGAATTAGATATGGATTATGTGGAGAAGGTGCGGCGAGAGCTTCCTCTATTAAAGCATCGCAGAACAGACCTTTATACCATAACCAAAAAGTAAATTTCATAAGGAATAAAATAAAACTGGTAAGAAGGAGAGATTGGCTTTGCAGTTGGATTATTGTAAGGATATTTATCATAATCAAGCAAAATATGAAAATAAAGAGGTACATTTGGGCGGATGGATACGCACTATGCGTGTTTCCAAGGCATTTGGCTTTATTGAGCTAAACGACGGTACGTTTTTTAAAAATATACAAATTGTATATGAAGCGGAGACCTTAGAGAATTTTTCTGAAATCTCCAAGCTGGGAGTTGGAGCGGCAATACTGGTAAAAGGTGTCTTTGTACCTACACCACAGGCAAAACAGCCTTTTGAGATAAAAGCACTTGCTATCACCGTGGAAGGTACTTCCTCACCCGACTATCCTTTGCAGAAAAAACGGCATTCCTTTGAGTTTTTACGCCAAATTGCCTACCTTCGCCCTAGAACCAATGCGTTTTCTGCAGTGTTTCGGGTAAGGAGTATCCTTGCTTATGCCATTCATACTTTTTTTCAGGATAGAGGGTTTGTGTATGTGCATACCCCTATCATCACAGGCAGTGATTGTGAGGGAGCAGGAGAAATGTTCCGAGTAACAACATTGGATATGGAGAATCCTCCCAGAAAAGAAGATGGAAGCATAGATTATTCTAAGGATTTTTTTGGAAAAGAAACAAATCTTACGGTAAGCGGTCAGCTTTCAGGCGAAACCTATGCCTTGACATTTCGTAACATTTATACCTTTGGGCCTACCTTTCGGGCAGAAAATTCCAACACAGCTAGGCATGCCGCAGAATTTTGGATGGTGGAGCCAGAGATGGCTTTTGCAGAGCTTGAGGATAATATGGAAATAGCCGAGGATTTATTAAAACATATTATCCGTACCGTATTGGAGCAGGCACCAGAGGAAATGGAGTTTTTCAATACCTTTATGGATACGGGGCTTTTGCAGCGGTTACAGCATATTTTGGATGCGGAGTTTGGCAGAGTATCGTATACAGAGGCCATTTCTATATTGGAAAAAAGCAATCACCCATTTGAATACCCTGTTTCTTGGGGAATGGATTTGCAGACGGAGCATGAGCGGTATTTGACAGAAGAAGTGTTTCAAAAGCCTGTCTTTGTGACAGATTACCCCAAAGAAATCAAGGCATTTTATATGCGTCAAAATGAAGATGGAAAAACTGTGGCGGCAATGGATTTATTGGTGCCTGGCATTGGGGAGATTATCGGTGGAAGCCAGAGAGAAGAACGGCTTTCCTATTTGGAACAGCGTATGGAGGAATTGGGCCTTCCCAAAGAGGATTATTGGTGGTATCTCAATTTGCGTAAGTATGGCGGTACAAGGCATTCCGGCTTTGGGCTGGGCTTTGAACGGGCAGTCATGTATTTAACGGGGATGAGCAATATCAGAGATGTTATTCCCTATCCAAGAACTGTCAAAAATGCAGAGTTTTAAAAAAGAAAGGCTATCAGCATTGCTGACAGCCTTTCTTTTTTGAGAGTCTAATCCAAGTAGAATTATATCAATTAATAATTTTCTTTTCTTACTTCAAAATAGCTTTGAGAGTATTTACATACAGGACATACCTTAGGTGCTTTTTTGCCGATAACCAAGTGACCGCAAACACGGCATTCCCACATGGTTTCTTCGGATTTTTCAAATACCTGTTGCATCTCCACGTTGTTTAAAAGTGCACGATAACGCTCCTCGTGCGCTTTTTCAATGGCACCTACTCTGCGGAAACGCTCTGCAAGTGCAGGGAAGCCTTCTTCTTCTGCATCTTTTGCAAAACGCTCATACATATCTGTCCACTCATAGTTTTCGCCTTCTGCCGCTTTTAAGAGGTTTTGAGCAGTTGTGCCCAATTCTCCTAATTCTTCAAACCAAAGTTTTGCGTGCTCTTGCTCATTGCGAGCTGTTTTTAAGAAAAGCTCAGAGATTTGGTCATAGCCTTCTTGAGCGGCAATGTTTGCAAAATAAGTATATTTATTTCTTGCTTGACTTTCGCCTGCAAAAGCTTCCATCAAGTTCTTTTCTGTTTTTGTTCCCGCATAACGGTTTTGTTTTTCTTCCTTTTCTTCAATTTTTACAAATACGGAAGCAGGTTGTTTACATTTTGGACACTTGAAGTCCTCAGGCAGTGCACCTTCGTGGATATAACCACATACTGTACAACGGTATCTTTCCATAGTTATCCTCTCCTTATCCATCTGCGTATTGAGTTTGTAATAAAAAACCCTATCACCATTATAGTATAGGAATTACGTTTATTCAACCAAAATTCTCCAGTAAGGCGGATTGCAAAAGTCCATACTATTTTTCAAAAAAGGGAAATCGCCCGTTGCTTCGCCAAAAGAGTTTTACTTGTGAACCCAAGGCAAAAGCCGTATAATAAAAGCAATACAGCATAAAAGGAGCAGACAAATGATACAAAAGATTTTTTCTAACCCCGATATTTATCAAATTGATATTCCTTTGCCCGATAACCCCTTAAAAAACTTAAATTGTTATGTAATACAGGATAAAGAAGAAACCTTGATTATTGATACTGGCTTTAACCGCCCAGAGTGTATGGAGGCTATGAAAAATGGCCTAGCAGAGCTGGGAGTGCAGTGGGAGAAAACATCATTTTTTCTTAGCCATCTTCATTCCGACCATGTGGGCTTGGTATATGCCTTAACAAAGGACAAGCCCTGCCCCATTTATATGAGCCGAGTGGATTATCATTATCTGGGAGATAGCTTAAAAGGGGATTCTTGGTTACAGCTTGAGGAGCATTATGAAAAGCAGGGAATGCCTGCTCAATACACGCAGGTTTTGCGTACCACCAATCCTGCACGCAGCTTTGCCCCCAGTGGTTATTTTGATGCCACTACCTTGGAGGACGGAGATACCATCACAGTAGGGCGGCATACCTTTACCTGTATTTTGGTAGAAGGCCATACCCCTGGGCAAATGTGCTTATATTATGCACCAGAGCAGATACTATTTACGGCAGACCATATTTTATTTGATATTACCCCAAACATTACCTCGTGGATGGAAATGGAGGATGCCTTGGGAGATTACTTAAAAAGTTTAAAGAAGATACGACAGTATCCTATTAAGCTAGCACTTCCTTCCCACCGAAAAAATGATATGGATGTATACCAAAGAATCGATGAAATTGTTCATCATCATAATATCCGCTTAAAAGAGGTGCTTCAGGCATTAGCTCAAAAGCCTAACAGCAATGCCTATGAAACAGCGGCAATGCTACGTTGGTCTATGCGAGGGAAAAGCTGGGAGGAATTTCCCTTGCCCCAAAGGTGGTTTGCTTTGGGAGAAACCATGTCTCACTTAGATTATCTTATCAAAAGGGGCTTCGTAAAACAGCATAAGGGAGATATTTATCAGTATCAACTGTCTCATCCGCTAGAGGAAGCTTTTGTTATTTTGGATAAAATATGGGAGCAGGAACAGCAGTAGGTAGGAAATGGAGGAAGCTATGGACATTTTAAAACAATTACAGCAGGAATTTCAATTACAACCCATTCATGTAGAAAATATAGTAAATCTCATAGACGAAGGAAATACCATTCCCTTTATTGCACGGTATCGTAAGGAGCTGACAGGCTCTTTGGATGACCAGGTGCTAAGGGAGTTATCCGAGCGATTGGTATATTTAAGAAATCTGGAGGAAAGACGTCAGCAGGTACGCACTACCATTGAAGAGCAGGGCAATCTTACAGAGGAATTGCAAAAAAAGATAGACGAAGCCAAAACTCTTACAGAAATAGAGGATATTTACCGCCCTTATCGGCCAAAACGCCGCACCAGAGCCACCATTGCCAAGGAAAAAGGCTTGGAGGCATTGGCAGATTATATTTGGAGCCAGAAAATTTCTACTCCTTTGGAGGAGTATGCAAAAGCCTTTGTAAATGAGGAAAAAGGAGTTGCCTCTGTGGCAGAAGCTTTGCAGGGAGCCAAGGATATTTTGGCAGAACGAATATCCGACGATGCTGACTGCCGAAAACTACTGCGTGAGGAAACCATGCGGGAAGGCTTACTTACCGCAAAGGCAGTGAAGGCAGAGGAAGAATCTGTTTACGAGATGTATTATGACTACCAAGAGCCTGTGAAAAAAATTGTGGGCCATAGAGTGTTGGCGGTGAATCGTGGAGAAAAGGAAGGCTTTTTATCTGTAGGGATTGCTGTAGTGCAGGAAGAGCTTTTGAAAAAACTGGAAAGAAAAATAATACACAAAGACAGCCAAACAGCAGATATTTTGAAAGAAGTCATAGAAGATAGCTATAAACGTCTGATTTCCCCTGCCATTGAGAGAGAAATCCGCAATGATTTGACAGAAAAAGCAGAGGAAAAGGCCATAGCTGTGTTTCGTGAAAACTTAAAACAGCTTTTGTTACAGCCCCCCATTGCCAATAAGGTAGTGCTGGCATTAGACCCTGCTTTTCGTACAGGGTGTAAAATTGCGGTTATTGATGGTACAGGAAAAGTATTGGATACGGCAGTGGTTTATCCTACACCGCCCCAAAATAAAACCGAAGAAGCCAAGAAAAAGCTGATGGCACTGATAGAAGCCTATGGAGTGGAGCTAATTGCCATTGGAAACGGCACAGCCTCCAGAGAATCGGAGCAGTTTGTGGCAAATATGCTAAAGGAAATCAAACGACCCATTCATTATGTGATTGTCAATGAAGCGGGGGCATCGGTATATTCTGCATCCAAGCTAGGTGCGGAGGAATTCCCTCAGTTTGATGTATCTTTACGAAGTGCGGTATCTATTGGGCGCAGACTGCAAGACCCTTTGGCAGAGCTTGTAAAAATTGACCCAAAATCCATTGGAGTAGGGCAGTATCAGCATGATATGAACCAAAAACGGTTGGGTGAAGCCCTAGGGGGTGTGGTGGAATACTGCGTAAACTCTGTAGGGGTAGATTTAAATACGGCTTCTCCGTCTTTATTATCCTATATTTCAGGTATCAGCAGTACCGTTGCCAAAAATATTCAGGCATACAGAGAAGAAAATGGAGCGTTTTTATCCAGAAAGCAATTATTAAAAGTGCCAAAACTGGGGCCAAAAGCATTTGAGCAGTGTGCGGGATTTTTGCGTATTCCTCAAGGAGAGCAGGTTTTGGATAATACGGGAGTACATCCAGAAAGTTATGCTGCGGCACAAGCACTTTTAGAAAAGTTAGGCTATACATTAGAGGATGTAAAGGAAAAAAGGCTGAAAAACTTATCCGCTAAATGTACCTCTCAAGAGGAGCTTGCTAAGGAATTGGGCATTGGTGTACCTACACTGCAAGATATATTGAAGGAACTGGAAAAACCAGGCCGTGACCCCAGAGAGGAAATGCCTGCCCCTGTGCTTAGAAGCGATGTATTGGAGCTGGAAGATTTAACACCCGGTATGATATTAAAAGGAACCGTACGTAATGTTATAGATTTTGGAGTATTTGTAGATATTGGAGTGCATCAAGATGGATTGGTGCATATATCTCAAATTTCTGATAAATTTATCAAACATCCGTTGGAAGCAGTCAGCGTTGGGGATATTGTTATGGTGAAGGTAATGAGCGTGGATACTGCCAAAAAGCGTATCGCATTGACAATGAAAGGAATTGAATGAAAAGCACTTGACATTTTTCGCTGTTACTCCTATAATGAGGTTGAAAATAAAATAAAACGTTCTTCAGGGCAGGGTGTAATTCCCGACCGGTGGTTATAGTCCACGAGCGGATGCTTGTTATCTGCTGATATGGTGAAACTCCATAACCGACAGTGAAAGCGGTTTTTTTAAACCGTAAAGTCTGGATGGGAGAAGAATTAGAATCGGTATTTTTGTTTGTGTGCAAAATACTGCTTCTTTCTTTTGCATTGTTGCAGCCCGAAGAATTTTTCGGGCTGTTTTTGTTTTTGCCAAACCAGCTATGTTTTTTAAGAACGTTTATAAAAAACTATAATTTGGAGGTTTTATCAAATGGAAAATGTTACTTCAAGAGATGTTATGAGAATCAACACAAAAAGAAAAATTTCTACCAAGCAATTAGTTGTAATGGCTATGCTGGCCGCAATATCTATTGTATTTGTTACGGTGATTCACTTTCCGCTGTTTCCTGCTGCTCCATTTTTGGAGTATGACCCTGCGGATATCCCTATTTTAATTGGTACTTTTATCTATGGCCCTGTAGCGGGATTTATACTAACAGTAGTAGTTTCCCTCATCCAAGGAACAACAGTTAGTGCAGGAAGCGGTATTATCGGTATCATTATGCACATTATTGCCACAGGTAGCTGTACTTTAATTGCAGGAACCATCTATTTCAAACACAAAACCAGAAAAAGTGCTGTGGTAGCATTGGCAGTAGGTGCCTTTACCATGACATTGGCAATGGTAATGATGAATTTGATTTTAACACCTTTATTTATGGGTGCCCCTATGAGCGTGGTACTGCAAATGATGGTGCCTATCATTATTCCTTTTAATTTATTAAAATCTGGTATTAACTGTGTAGTTACCTTTGCACTGTATAAATCTATTTCTCATATTATTAAAAAAGAGAATTAATCTATGGCAAAATGCTTTTTTAAAAAAGAAGCCTTTTGGAAATTTCCTTTTTGGGGAATTTGCTGGGGCTTCTTCTTTTTGCTAAGAGAAAAGCTATTTTAAAAACAATCCCCCCAAAAAGCCAAAAATAATAACATATTTAGTCTATTTACATAGTATATAACAACTAAATATACTCTGCTGTAATTTCAACAGGAGACAGAGGGGGCTAAATAATGGAATTTTTGGAATATATAGAAGAAGCTCAATTACCAGTAAACAGTTATGATTCCTATCATAGTATGGCATTTGATGGAGATTACTACTATTTTTTATTGCCCTATCAAGCTAGAACAGTGAAATATAATTCAAATTTTGAAAAAATAGGCAGCGTTCCCCTGCGGCGAAAATATAGCTGTATGTGCTATGATTTTAACTATGCTTGTTTTTGGGCGGCATCTGCAAAATACGGCAACAAGATTTTTAAGCTGGATAACAAGCTGAATGAAATGGACTGCATTGTTTTTGAGGAATATCAAACAATAGATAAAGTAATTACATCCATTTCCTGTGACCCGTGTTCGGATAGCTTATTTGTATCTTTTTCAGACCAAGTGCTAGAACTAGACAAAATCACAGGGCAATATAAGGTGCTGAAACAAACCTCGGAAGAATGGATTACGGGGATAGTATCCCTTGGCTGGGGTCTGATGGTTGTATCTTTTATAGAAGATAAACAATATATTTATTTTATGGATGAAAATGGGGAGTATTCAAAGCAGTATGGTATGGATGGATATGTTATAAAAGGGGTACTGCAAAGCTTTTACAATGAGGAAACAGGTGACATTTGTGTTTCTATGCTTGCAGCAAAGGCAGGTGGGTACTCTTATATTTTAAAGACCACCATTTCTACTCCTGAGGATGATAACATACCTAGTCAAAGCGTAGAGGAGGATGCCATAACCCCTTCCTGCTGTAATTGTTGTTGTTGTCATTGTCATCCCTGTATGGTGGATGGAGGTACATGGGACAAAGTACCTTGTTAGAAAATGTCTGATAGAGATATAGATAAAAACCCCCCGAGTACTTTATGTTTCGGGGGTTTTTTCATCAGGGAGGAATACCCTAATTTGATATTGCGGGATTTCATTATGCTAGTCCTTTTTTTGTATAACCAATCAAAAAAAACACTTCTATTTTTCCATCATGGCCGAAAATCAATATATCCTTGAATATAAGCCGCCGCTTCCGTTAAACCGTGGTTTTGCTTATAGCAAGAGATTTCAATTACCCCATAGGTAGGGTCTGTGGAAGCAGTATTGGTAAACCCAGTTTGCGGTGACATACTAGGAAGCTCTACAATAGTGACATTGGATAAAGTGATGGTGTATGACCCGTCGTAAGGAAATAATATTTGGTTTGGTACGTAAAAATATAAGTAATCCGCAGTTTGTGAAAAAGGGAGTTGGTAAGAGGTAAACCTTTGATAAACCTGATTTAAACAAGCTAAATCATATACAGCAGCATTAGGGGTATACTTTGTGCTGTATAAGCCTTCTTCTAACTTGAAATTTCCCACAGTAAAGCTACCTGTAAAACTACTTCCCATGTTCAGTAGTACGACACTCATATAGCCATCAGGATAATACGATAGCTGGAAGGTATGGGAAATCCTTTCATTTACACTGGGTATTACTAAGTCGCTAAGATATGTTGGTATGCCACATTTTACAGTAACATCTGCATTTGTATCATTGCTTGCATCATAGCTTAGGGTAAAATATTGATTTAAATTAGATTGAACCCAATCATATGTACTTGCACTGGTTTTATACCTAGAACTTGGTTCCCTATATTCCAATGTAGGGATAGCATCTACGCAGTCCAATGTAATAAATCCGTCTGTAAAGGTTCTGGTGATGGTAATATTGCCTGTGGCACTTGCATCATTGCTGATATAAAAATTGCCGTAAATATACATACCAGTACCTGGTGCTACTATCCTAGCAGGGTATGCTCCATCTGCTTCTGTTAAAGAAATTTGGAAATTACCGTTTACAATTATATTTTGCCCTGGTGGGCTCATGTTATAGTTTTCTGTACCATTTCCAATATAGAATTCTCTTGTATCAGTTGTAAAAGCAGGCTCTCCCTCGCTTAAAATAGGCAGATTTTGTTTTAGACCTCTTTTCAACTGTATTTTTGTTGGCATAGCAAACCTCCTCTATTGATTTTTCATTTTATACAGTATAGTAAATGGGTAATTTAATTATGTGTACTTTATAAAAAAGTCTTGCAGTAAAATGCAAGACTTTTTTTGATATTCCAATTAGAATGTTCCGCCATCAATGGTAGCAACTACGGATTGCACAAACGCCGTTGTAGCGATTTTTGTTGTACTATCTGTAGAAGGAGTTACAGTAGGTGCAGTAGGTGTTCCTGTCAAGGCAGGAGATTCCAAAGGAGCATAAGAATCAAAGTTTCTCTCTAATTTTCCAACTGCCTCTGCAATAGTGTCTGTTGCAACAACAGGAGAGTAGGATACAGGCAATGAATATCCTGTCATATCAATATCTTCAGCACCAAGTACTACGATACCTGTCTTGCTATTTACGGATAATACAGAATCAGGTGGTACTAAAAGTTCTACCCAGTTTGCTAATGTAGAAGCTGGAGATTGTTTTAGGATATATGTTTTACTTGAATCTGTAAGAATGGCAATATCTCCTGGTTCTGCTGGTAATGTAACCATTTCTGCTTCATCTGCAACAACATAGACATCAGTGATTGCCACTGCGGGAATCGTGCTTACTGGAAGCTTTCCATTAACATCAAGTGAAGGTACCTCTCCTTCAGATGTTCCTATGTCTGCTGTAGCGGCGGTACCAAGACCAGTTACTTGTGTGTAAGAAATGTCCGGGATATCAGCAGCAACAAGGTTTTCCAGTAAAACAACCTGGCCATATTCATTAACCTGAACTTTGGTGAATTTATTAGCTGTGTCTAACCCTGCAGGTTTATCGATAGGATTGATAAGAACTTTGTCTGTTCCATCGCCAACATATAATTTTTGTGTGTCAAGAACAAATGCTGGCTCGCCGGCAGAAAGGGATACACTACCAAATCCTGTACTATTACCTCTTTTAAATTGTATTGTGGTTGCCATATTTAACCCCCTAAATATTTTATATATCTAAGTATATTTTTATATTTATAAAAAATGATAAATTCTTTTTTAAAAAACGTATGAAATAGGGATGGACATATTTGTGGAAGGATGGAATGAAAAAAGGACTTGAGAATTATCTCAAGTCCTTTAAAATCATAGGAAAATACTAGTGGCTTAGTACTGGATGATAAAATTTTCCGGCCATAGCCAAAAGGCATACGGAAAATACGGAAACTGTTGCTACACCTGCTACAAATATTGGCATATATCTGTATGCAATGCAAATGAGTATGATTTCGATTAAAATAATAGTAATTGCTCGAATTCTCATAATATCTTTTCTGCTTTCAGAAACAGGATGGTTTGGATGAACCACAGGAGCAATTTTAAATACAATAAAAACACTAATAGCTAGAAGAAGCGCCATGATGGCAGGAAAATTAATAATAAGCGGATAAGTAAAAATACATAAATATGAAAGCAAGAAGGAAGAAAAGATACATTTTAAATGTGAGGATGCATGTATCCCTCCTAGATGCATACGCAGCGGCGTAAAGAACACCATCCATAGAAGCATTTCAAAGGTTTTGTTGAGCAGTAGGGCAGAAACTATAAGCAACAAATCAGAAAGCAGTTCATTTAACATACATTCTGCACCATAGGCATATACTTCATAGTCATCTGCTTGTCCACTGTTTTGAACTAACCAATCTGCCCATTTTTTAGAAAGCTTAATAATCATGGTTTCAACTCCTTATAGTATGGTATTTAAAAATGTTGTTCTCACTTGCTCCAAATATGTATTGCTGATGGGTAATTTGTCCCCGTTAGATAAATAAATTTCATTTTTTACAATTTTTGCTACATGACTCATATTTACTAAAATAGAGCGATGGCACTTGGTGAATTCATATGGTAAATTGCTCAAAATATCTGCTAGTTTTGCCTTATGTCTTTGCATTCCTTCTGCTGTATAAATTTCTATATAATGATTTGCGCTAGAGAAATAAAGAATTTGATGGTACGGAATTTTCAAGGTTTGATTATTATATTGAAAAATATAATTCGAATCCCTTGTGAGTTTCAGAACCATATTCATACATTTTTGTATATCTTCTTCTCGTATCGGTTTTAACAAATAGTGTAGTGCTTGTACATCGTATCCCTGAAAAACATATTCTTTATAGCTGGTTAGAAAGATGATAGAGCCACGATAGTTGTTTTTTCTAAGGGATTGCGCAAGAGCCAAGCCATCCATTGTTTCATCCAGTTCAATATCCAAAAATGCTGTGTCATAGGCATTAAAGTCAGAATTTAATAAAGCGCTGCCGCTTTCAAAGTAATCCATGGAAATGGTGCAATTTGTTTGATTTGCCCAATGTTTTAGTATTTTTTTCAACTCCTGAGCATGAGTTTCTTTATCTTCCACGATTGCAATAAGGATGTTCATGCAATACCCTCCTTGCCTTCTAATGGAATCATTATGGTGGCGGCAAAAGAGCGTTCTTTAGGCTCATATTTAGCAAATCCTCCATAATGTTCAACAATTTTATTTATGCTTTTGAATCCATAGCCATGCTCACCCTGTTTTTTTGTGCTAAGAAAGCTATTATTGTCCATGACATATATACCATCAGAACTGTTAATAATTTTTAAGTAGAGCATATCTTTATGAATTTTGATTGTAATATTAATATAAGGGGGTTGCAGTAAATCTTTTTTTTTGCAAGCTTCAATAGCATTGTCCAGTAGGTTCCCTAAAATAATGCATAAATCTGTTTGTGGAACAGTAAGGGATTCGGGTAAGAAGATAACTTGTTCCACAACAATACCATTAGATTTTGCAATAAGAATTTTGCTAGAGAGAATTGCATCCAAAGTTGGATGCCCTGTGGAAACCATGGACGTTACGTTTGCAAAGGTATCATTTAGCTCTGATAAATAAGACTTTAATTCTGAAAACTGGTTATTTTCTGCAAGAAGCTGCATGGTTTGCGTATGATGATGATAATCATGCTTCCATTGGCGCAGTGTTTTCATAGAAGCTTGTATATTTTCAAAATGATTTTGTACTAAATTGGCTTCACGCAACTGCATGGTAAGGCGAGTATTTTTTTGATAGTAATCTCCTAACACTTCAAATAAAATAATGCACCCAAGTAAAATGCCCAAATAGACAATCCCTGTAAAACCAAGGATATGGAATGCGCCTATTTCTGTATCGGCTGTGTTGTGGATTGCAATAGAAAGGCCAATCAGCTTATCTGAAGCTATAATGCCTAAAGAGAGGAGTACAAATAAAAAAATCCGAAGTATTCTGGGAAGCGTTATTGTTTTTTTTGATGTAATCTCAATGATTGTAAAGTAAAACACGGAGCAAATAACCAGATATATTAATGTCATCTGAATGCGAATAAAAGAAGGAACAGCCAAAGAATTCAAATTATAATTGGTAAACATAGACGCAAGGCTAAACACAATTGTGTTAGAAGCGATGCCTATGGCCGATGCGGCACATCCCCAAAAGAAGCGAGAACTATGGCTCGAACCAAAGCATAGTGTTGCGAAAATAATATCCGCCACTAAAAGAAGAAAAATTACTATATTGGAATTATGTACAGTAGTATTCAAAATTGTAGTGAAAAGAACGAGGATTGCCAATCCCCAATAAGGCAATGAGTCCTTTTCTTTTTTGTGCCCCAGCTGTTTTAGTAGAAGGTAACAAAACATTCCTTCTTCAAAAGTATTAATGAGTACTTCCCATCCGAGCCATAAAAATGACATAATTTTCCCCTCTAATTTCTTCAAAATCAATACCTAATATATCATAGCATGACAAAGTTATCCAGACAATGGAAAAAAGCCTTATTTCACGACCGAAAAAGACCATTTCACGACCTACCCCTAGAAATTGGAAAGGTTTATTGCTATCATAAGTTCGTGTAAAGAGAGAAGCAAGTAGTAAAGAGTATTAAATTGTTTGTAGTTATTAGAGTGGTAGGTATTAGATAGGAGGAGATTATTATGAAAAAAATCAAAGACTTTTTAAAAACCAGTAGTGTAAAATTATCAGCACAGATGCTTTGCGCTTCTGCTTCTCTTTTCGCAATTATGATGTGCCATGGAAGATTGTATGAACCAAGAGTACCAGAAAAATTAAAAAGATAATATGGATTTGCTTTCTGCTAATTACATATCTGTAGATTAGACTGGAAATGATGTTCATACCATATTAAGAAGTCAACAAAATTCAAATACGCATACCCTGAAAAAGACACATCTTATGCGAAATAATTGATTTGTGCATAAAAGAGAGGTGACTTTTTAAGACGTTTTACCATCAAAAAAAATCTTATGTCCTTTAAAATATATAAAATGGGATGACTTGGGGAAATGTATTTCTTTTGGCAGTAGGGTTATGTTTTTGTTGCTTCAAAAAGAAAGTTTCTTTCTCCGCTGATGGCAATCGCTTTTTTTAGTGCCATTAGTATTAGTTTTCTCAATGGGTTATACAAATATCCTATGTTTTATAGGGGTGGTTTTACGGCAACAAAAGAAAGCGCCGTTGTTTTTATACTTTTATGGGGGTTCGTTTTTGGGAGTGGAGTTTTGTTTATGAAATATAGTGTTGCAAAAAAAGGTAATGGAACTTTTTCTGTAACGCTGTTATATGCTGGACTTTTAGGGGAATATGTATTATTTTCATTTGAGAATAAACTGTTCAAGCATATAAGCAATATAGTTTCTCTCAGAATATAGTTTTGGAAACGGAAAAGTTATTCTGAAAGAGATTTTGAAAGGCCTTCTATGATAAAATAGAAGACCTTTTATTTTATTGAGAGGAAAAACTGGGTATTAAAATTTTACTTTGTTTTTATAAAAAAAATTAGAACATATAAAAAAGTGGTGAATCTCAAGGATTTCACCACTTTTAATATTTGTAACTAGCTTATGCACTTAGGTTAAAAAATTAGTCCTGTGTATAAGGCATTAATGCTACGTGTCTTGCTCTTTTAATTGCTGTTGTTAAAGCTCTTTGGTGTTTTGCGCAGTTTCCGGTGATTCTTCTAGGAAGAATTTTACCTCTTTCAGAAACGTATCTTCTTAATTTGCTGATATCTTTGTAATCAATGGTTGTGATTTTATCTGCACAAGAAGCGCAAACACGTTTTTTTCTGCGTCCACGTTTTTTCTGAATCATATTCTATATCCTCCTTTTAATTATTTTTAAAAGGGCAGATCGTCGTCTTCTATACTTTCATCAATGGGATAAAAACCATCGGAAGCGGGAGCCTGTGCGTGTGGCTTAGGAGCGGTAGCAGCTTTATTCCCCTCAAAAGAGGCTTTACTTTCTGCAAAATATTGCTCTTCCACAATTACATCCGTCGCCCAGTGCTTTTTACCTTCTGCATCATCCCAAGAACGTACTTGAAGCCTGCCAACAATACTTACCATCTGACCTTTTTTGAAATATTTTTCCGCGAATTCGCCAGCTTTACCAAATGCTACACAGTTGATAAAATCGGCGTCAGGTTCCCCTTGGCGCTTAAAACGGCGGTTGATTGCCAAAGTATATCTGGCAACGGCCAAAGGCTCAGAAGATTGAGAATACCTTACTTCAGGCTCTTTTGTCAATCTTCCCATCAGGATTACCTTATTCATTACAGAGACCCCCTTTCTTACGCATCCTTGCGGATGATAAGATAACGAAGAACATTTTCCATAATGCGTACACGGCTTTCAATTTCTGCTGGTGCAGATGCAGGCGCTTCAAATGTTGTAAAGCTGAAGAAACCTTCATTTACTTTTTTGATTTCGTAAGCAAGTCTTCTTTTGCCCCAATCGTCAACCTTATCGATTTTAGCATCAAATCTTTCTAATAAAGACTGAATTTTAGCAACCTCTGCTGTTCTTGCTTCCTCATCAAGGGATGGGCTTAACACCAATGCCAACTCGTATTTGTTCATAAATACACCTCCTTCTGGACAAATGGCCCTTTTCATCATAAAAAGAGCAAGGATTATTTAAACTTACAATTAGAT
Organism: Candidatus Epulonipiscium sp.; assembly: GCA_012519385.1. Taxonomy (GTDB): domain Bacteria; phylum Bacillota; class Clostridia; order Lachnospirales; family Anaerotignaceae; genus JAAYQI01. The sequence goes on along the minus strand of JAAYQI010000044.1, from coordinate 2,134 downwards.
ATACTATCATAATCAGCAAAAAAATACAACAGCAAATTTGAAAAAAGAAAAATGATTTTTTAGAATAAACCATAGGCATTTTCTCTTGCAAACAGCACATTTTTAGGATACCATAACCATAAGAGGAAAATTATGGGGGGGATAACCGTGAATTATGAGAAGCTGGTGGCATTATTAAAAGAACAAATGCGTCCTGCATTGGGAGTAACGGAGGTAGGGGCTATAGCACTTGCCTGTGCCAGAGCAAGGGCACTGACAGAAGGTGCTATCCAAAAAATACGTGTAACATTAAATAAAGGGATGTATAAAAATGCTTTTTCTTGCAGTATCCCTGGCACTAGAGAAATGGGGAACGAAATCGCTGCGGCACTGGGGGCTGTAGCAGGGAACTGGGAGAAGGGGTTACAGGCACTGGAAGGCATTACAAAAAGCCAGATAGAAGAAGCAAAACACCTCGTAAAAGAGGGTGTTGTTGAGGTGGAAGTAAATAAAAAAGAGGATGCACTTTATATCCGCAGTGAGGTAATAACAGAGCATGATACAGGGATTGCTGTGATAAAAAGTACCCATGACCATATTACATTGTTGGAGCATAATGGTGAGATTATATGGCAAGACCAGCAAGAAAGAGAGAGCCAACAGGAGGAGGAATTTCCCTTTGATAGCCTTACCATTGAGGAGATGTACCATTTTGTCACAACGGTAGAGACGGAAAAAATTGCTTTTCTGGCGGATATGGTAACGATGAATCTGGCTCTGGCAAAAGAGGGAGCAAAGGGTGCAGGGCTTAAAATTTCTCAAAGCATAAAGGAATACCAAAAGGATGGCTTTTTGGCACAAGACATGGTTTCAAAAGCACAGGAGCTTACCTGTGATGCCATGGATGCTAGACTTGCGGGTCTGCCTTTTCCTGCAATGAGTATCACAGGAAGTGGTTCCCACGGCATTGTATGCTCCTTACCTATTGTGGCATATGCTAAAGAAAAAGGTTGCTCTGATGAGGAACTACATCGTGCTTTGGCATTAAGTGCATTATTTACCATTTATAGCAAGCATTATACAGGAAGGCTTTCTCCTTTATGCGGATGTATCCTTGGCGGCGGAACAGGTGCTTGCGTAGGGCTTGTTTATTTAATGGGGGGTAAAGTTCAGGAAATAGGGTATGCAATTTGTCATATGGCTGCCAATCTCACAGGGATGATTTGCGATGGAGGAAACTGGGGCTGTGCCTTAAAAGCCGCATCAGGAGTGCAGGCGGCTTACTTAAGTGCTATGCTTGCCATGAAGGGTGTGGAGATACCACCATACTCCGGAATAGTAGGAGCGACCCCTGAGGAAACTGTAAAACACATGGGACGTATTTCCTTGGAGGGGATGCGGCATACAGATGAAGTGCTTATGGATATTATGCAAAATACAAAGTAAAAAGTTGTTGACAAAATACGAATCATGAAGTATACTGAATGAGGTCATCAGTTATTGGGTGACGATTTGCCCAGATAGCTCAGTCGGTAGAGCAGAGGACTGAAAATCCTCGTGTCGCTGGTTCGATTCCGGCTCTGGGCATATTTTATTGTAATTTGTATTTCATTTATGTACCTACATACAAAGAGGAGCTATTCTCTTTGTAAAAAAAATCCTACTACACACTTACATACTAAGAAGGAAGCCGAGTAGCTTCCTTTTTTCATATTATTTTATATTTTAAAGGGGCGAAATGCAGTGAAAAAAACGGATTTTGTACTCATTGCAGTAATTTTATTGGTGGCAGCAGGATTCTACAGCTTAAATTTTTTGCATCCTTCCAAATAGGGGGCAGTAGCGGTAGTGCTGATAGATGGTAAGGAGTATGGCTCTTACCCTTTAGAGCAGGACGGAACCTATGACATTGTTATAGACGGCCATACCAATACATTACAAATTAAAGATGGATATGCAGATATGATTTCTGCCGATTGCCCTGACCAGCTTTGTGTAAAACAGAGGAAAATTCATTATGAGAATGAAACCATTGTTTGCCTTCCTAATAAGCTGGTGGTGGAAATACGAGGTGGAGAGGAAAGTTCAGTGGATGCCGTTGTGCAATAAAGGAGGCTATCACGATGCAAAACAGGAAAATAGCATACTATGGTTT
>JAAYQI010000043.1 GCA_012519385.1 Candidatus Epulonipiscium sp. | reverse complement strand
CGGAAAAAGGCATAGAAGAACAAGGCAGTCATGCCCAGTTGATGCACAAAAACGGTATCTATGCAAAATTTTATGCTCTTTATGAAGGATAAATAAGAAAAAAGCCTATCCATTTATTTTGTGTGGATAGGCTTTTGATTTTAGTAGGATATTTGTGTAATGGTTTCAAATTGCTCGGCTGTAATTTTTCCTAAAAGTACATACTGCCGAAGCTGGTCCATACGGACGAAGTTTTTTTCAAAACGCATTTTTAAAATTTCAAACATTGCTCTCACCTCGCTGTAAAAGACTTAATTCGATATCTGTTAATTGTTGTGCTAAAAGCTGACGCTCCTGCTCTGCTTTTAAGCTATAGATTTCAATATCGGCTAATGTTTGCATAATGATTTCTTCGGTAGAAAGAAAAGTGCTCATATTTTCTGCCGAAGGTAAATCTTCCCACGAGCCTGCTTGATATTTCTTGCCTAAAAGGGTAATATCCCAATCTTCTAGCGGAACGAGAAGGGGATTTTCTACCTCTTGCCATAAGTCTGAAATACCAATACAAATATTTGCTTCATTTAACTGTGCATAGAACACGGAATCACCTCCATATTTTCCTGATATTAGTAAAATTCAATGACTTGCCAGCTAGTGATGGTTCTATCTGACGTTGCGGCCATTTTAATATATAATGAATTGGAAGAAAGGCTAGATAAATAAGTACCGCAATAGACACTAGTAGTATTATAGTTATTTAGCAGTACAATGGATTTTTGCGGATTGACAGGAGAGATGGAAACAGAAACGGAGTTAGTTGTATCTCCTGATACTGAGCCCTTTTGTATGCTTTTCACAACGCTTGTGGGAATAAGAGAGATTTTTTGCTGTATCGCATTCAGTTTTGCCATAACTGTGCCTGATGTTTGGCTGCCACCTGTATTATCTGTTGTTCCAAGGGTGGCGATGATAGAATCCAAAGAGGGCTGTATCTGAGAATCCCCTAAGGCAGATGCCAAAGCAAAAAGCTCTGCATCTAAGGTATCCATATTTTGATTGGCATCAGTAATATCAAAAAAATCCTCTTGGTCTGGTTTTTTTAGCTGATAGTTTGTGGTATAGGTTGCCATAAAAACACCTCCTTTCTACACTTAAATTAGTATTGCAGGGAGTATATTTCCCTTGAGAGCAAGAATAGAGAGAACTGGCTATCAAAAAGTCTCATATTTTACGATTATGTTACAAGTGAGCCAAAAGTATTGCAAAAAGAGAAGGAACGCAATACAATAGAACAAACAGAAGGGATGGGCCACCCTTTTACCCCTAGCAAATCAAGGTTTGTGTAAAAAATCTTTGTGGCACATGATAAGTGATTATTACAGTAGTGTTACACTTATGCTCATGAGGTTGACGGGGAAAAAGGTAGATGCTATAATCCTAACTGTAATTAGAGATTCTTTTGGAGTTTTCCCCAAAAGAGTGAAGATGCTCTACATATCAAAATATAAATCTAAGGGAGGAAAAAAAATGAAGAAATTTCTTTCATTTGCAATGGCACTTGCTATGACAGCATCCTTAGTGCCTGCAACAGCATTCGCTTCTTCTGATGCTTACGTATCCAACACAGTAACAGTAGAAGAAGATACTATTCTCACAAAAGGTGCTACCGGAACTCAGAAGGAAGCTCCAGTGCTTACATTGGAAGCAAAAAGCAACTTTAAAAAAACAGAGCAGAATTTCCGTTTAAAGCTTGAAAATGCTGAGTTCACAGATGATTTTAATGCTGACTGCATCAAAGTAGCTTCTTTATCTAACGCTACTCAAGATGAATTAGATGCTATTAAAAAGGCACAGGATGATTATGATGATGCAGTAGATGCATTTGAGGCATTCTTAAAAGTAGATGCAACTGATGCAATCGCAACGAGAATTGCTGCTTTAAATGTTGGTGATGAAGACACAGACTTACTTGCAGCAGACAATAAAGTTACAGCAGACTCCAAAGCTGCTGCACAAGCTATGGTTGACACTAAAGGTGATTTAGATTCT
>JAAYQI010000042.1 GCA_012519385.1 Candidatus Epulonipiscium sp. | reverse complement strand
TTTCTGAATGACCTATCAGCAAATATCCACCAGGATTGGTTGCATGGTAGAATCTTTGTATCAAAGCATCTTTTGTAGGTTGGTCAAAATAAATCATAACGTTGCGGCAAAAGATAACATCAAACTTCACTTTAAACTGAATAGGATCCATTAAATTAAATGTACGAAAAATCACATTCGATTTAATTTGCGGCACCAAAGTACATTGGTCAGAGTTTGGTACTGGTGCGAAATAAGTCGTTTTCCACTTTTCGGGAACATCCTTTATAGACTCCACATCATAGATTCCAGCTTTTGCAATAGAGAGTGCTTTTTGAGAAATATCTGTGGCTAATACTCGAGCATCCCATGCGGAAGCCTGTGCACCCAAAAATTCTTTTATAATGATAGAAAGGGTATAAGGCTCCTGACCGGTGGAGCATCCTGCACTCCAGATATTTAAGGTTTTGTTGCGTTTTGTATGCACTAGATAAGGGAGTATTGTGTTTTTAAAGAAATCAAAGTGCGCAGGTTCCCGCATAAAGTAGGTATAATTGGTTGTTAATTTGTTGAGCATCGTTTCAATATTGGCATGCTGCTTATTGGATAAAATATCATCAATATATTCTGTAAAACCAGAATAACCCATAGATAATACAGTGCTGGATAAGCGGCTCGATATCAACTGGCGTTTTTTGGAAAGGTTAATGCCGTAATTTTGCTGAACAAATTCCACAAGGCGTAAAAAATCTCTGTCATTTATGGGCAACATAGCAATCTCTCCTGTTGATAAGTTCGGGTATTAGTTTTGAATAAGCAGCTCACAATCCATGAAAAGAACAGTATCCTCCCCGATAGTCATCATGCCATTTACTAGCTCTTGTGGGCTGTTGGAGGGCATTGGGGAGATTCCTTTTTCATTAACATCCACCACTTGAGAAACTGAGTCTACAAAAATACCAATAGATATGGAGTTAATATCCAATACAATGATACAAGATGCATCTGTTACTTCCATTGGTGGTTTATACATTTTTTCTCGGATATCCAGTATAGGGATAATCTGCCCTCTTAGGTTGATAATTCCCTTTACATAAGAAGGTACCATAGGCAGTACTGTAATGTGATGGTTTGTAATAATTTCTGCAACATAAGCTGCTTTGATTGCAAAATTCAGACCATCAGATACAAAGGTAAGATATTTATGCACATCTTCCATAGCATCTACAGAGTGGGTGCTGCCATAATCTTCATATTCATCCATAGCATAGTGTGCCTGGTTGTTATATTCATCTGACATAGCTAAGTCCTCCATTTCATATTTTATTGATTAGAAGCAGAGTGCAGATTACCGATATCTAAGATAATACTGATATTTCCATCTCCAAGGATGGTGCAGCCTGCAATGCCTGAGTTTTTAATGTTGAAACTAGCCAAGTAGGTAGGTAAAGGTTTTACAACTACTTGCTGTTCTCCAAGAAGTTCGTCTACAAACAGGCAATAAGACTTATCTCCTTCTTCCACCCATACCAAAATACCGTCTTCAATGTTGGTAATTTCGGTTTCGATATTATAAAGCTCGTGAATACGTATGATAGGATAGAAATTATCCATTCTCTTAATGATTTCACGGCCCTTTGCATCATAGATAACATCTTCCGCATTTGCTTTAAAGGACTGGCGGATATTGGTAATAGGGATGGTAAATATAGAGTTTCCTGTACTAACCTCCATACCGTCCACAATCGCCAAAGTAAGAGGAATTTTCATGGTGGTGCAGGTTCCTACACCAAGCTCGCTGGTAATAGTAACACTTCCGCCTACTTTTTCCACGTTTTTCTTTACAACGTCCATACCAACACCTCTGCCAGAGAACTCGGTTACAGAGTCATTGGTAGAAAAGCCTGGCATCATCAGCAATGCCAAAATTTCTTTCTTAGAATATTCACTTTCAGGCTTCGTAAGCAATCCGTTCTTTTTTGCTTTTTCCAGGATTCTGGCAGGGTCAATTCCGCCGCCATCATCTTGTATGGTGATAATAACTTCGCTGCCAGTATGTTCAGCAGAAAGAATAATTTCTCCCATAGGATTTTTGTCATTGGCAATTCTAGTTTCTGTAGATTCAATACCGTGGTCCATGGAGTTACGCACCATATGCATAATAGGGTCACCGATGCTGTCTACAATGGTTTTATCTACTTCGGTATCTTCACCGATTAATGTCAGTTTTACTTCTTTGTTTAATTTTTGCCCCATATCTCGCACGATACGGTTCATTTTCTGGAACACACCTGCAACAGGCACCATTCGTATAGACATTACAATATCTTGCAGCTCGTCGGTGAGTTTGCGCAGCTGTCGTGCAGATTTTGTAAAGTTATCCAGCTTGAGTCCTTGAATGTCAGGTGAGGATGTTACCATAGATTCGGTGATTACGATTTCACCTACAATGGCCATCAGCTTGTCTAACTTTGTAAGATTTACGCTAATAAGGCTTTGTTTGTTTGCAACGTGCTGAGTTGCAGAAGGTGTGGCTGAACTGTTTTCAGATGTAGCAGCATTTTTGGAAGAAGTAGATTCTGTCCTAGGCTTACCAGCATGCTCCGAAGGTTTTTTTGGATTGTCAGGTGTATTTGTAGCAGGAGCAGTGGGTACTTCTAAAACCTCATAGGTTTGTATGTTGCTGGAGTTATTGATGGTATGGATGGCTTTTTCTACGTCTTCGTGCTGACGGAATCCTAATAAAAATCCCTTTTCCACAATTTCGGAGCAGGTAGCAGAGTTTTTTTCTACGTCGGAAGGATAAAAAGTAAAGTCATCACAACTATCCTTTAAGGCATTTACCAGCATAAAAGCACGGAGGTTTTCCATGTTGCAGCCTTCATCAAAATAAATTTTTAAAAAAACAACAGAGCCGTCTTCCGGTAATTGAGAAACAGGATTTATTGTAGTAACTGCTGTTTCTGAGGAAGTAGCATCACTTTGGGTTTTATTGCTGATTTTATCCACAAAGGTATTAATTTCTTCAATAATACTGTCGATATTGGTATTGAGAGGTTCATTGTTCTCCACTTTTGCAACATCGGCTCTTAAATAATCTGTGGAGCGAAACATTAGATTAAATAATTCTTGACGGGAGTTTTCATCCAGACTTTCCACAGAGCTTTCTCGAATAAAGAAGAATAAGTCCTCAATTCTGTGAGCTATTGTCATGAGAGAAGAAAAGTCCATCATAGCGGAAGAACCTTTAATTGTATGCATAATACGGAAGATTTCATTCACGTCGTCTGTAGTAAAGGTGCCGGCTTTTTCTGCACCAAGAAGGATTTCATCCAGTTGTTCTAAGAGAGAATTTGTCTCGAAGAGATACATATCAAGCATACTTTCCATGCCGTTATCCATATTTAACACCGCCTTATACACTTATACATTTTATGTCGTAATGATATATCGACATATTTTGAAGAAAAAATAAGGGATTTTTCTCCAAAAAATAAGAATTTTTTAAAAATTTCTTTAGAATGCAGGTGAAGCCATGGCTGATATTTTAAAAGTAACTACCCCCATTACGGGATATGAAAATTCAACAAAGACAAACCCCATTCAAGTTCATGACCCCAATATTCAAAATATTGTGGACCCCTCTAAGGTAAGCCGCCCTGATGGGAAGGCAGGCTACTCAGAGCAAAAGGAGAATGCCTTTGGGCTGCACTCCGATTCCAATTTTGATATGTTTATGAAAATGGTGAAGGAATCCGCCCAGTTGCCAGAGTGGATGACGGAACTGCTTTTTTCAAAAATGGGAATTATGGTTACCTCGGGATTAAATAAAAATTTTGCCCAAGAGGTTTCCTCTTTTTTACAAATGATACAAATGACCGATGAGCAGCTTTTGCGCTTTATAGAAGGGCAGTCTAATGGAGCTGTACGGTTTAAGGGTGCTTTTTTTGATTTGCTTCGGCAGATCATGGGAAATACTACCTCCGTTACACTAAAAGCGGATATTTTAGAGTTTTTAAAGCGTTATAATGATATGAGTTCGGGAACCCATATATTAAAAAATATTCTGTCAAATTTGGGGAACATTTCACGCTCTATACCGTCAAGCTATAGAGGTCCTTTGCAGGAAATGATGCAAAAGCTTTCTTTGGCAGCTTCCAATGGGGATACAGCACAAAATGCTGCCATTTTAAAAGAGGAGATTGTTCCCTTTTTGTCTAATTATGTAGGTAGAACCTATGATATGGGCAAGGCACGAGATTTGATTACACTGCTTACCCTTAATATTGCTCGTTATGAAAATGGGAACAAGGAAGCCTTCCTTCAGTCTTTCCGCCATCTGTTAGGCTATTCTGCAATTCAAGAAAAGCTGAAAGGATTGGATATCAACCAGTTAGAGCAGCTTTTACGCATGACTGATTTTGAAAAAGCGGCGGATCAGATGTCTATTCCCAATAAATTTACCTCTATTTTACAGGAGGGGCTTC
>JAAYQI010000041.1 GCA_012519385.1 Candidatus Epulonipiscium sp. | reverse complement strand
CACCGTGGTCACAACCCAATGCAATCATGAAGCCCTCTCCTCTTTCTTATTTTCACTTTATAAAAGCATGGCAAAAAAGTACAAACACTTTTCGCCATGCACCTTATACCTTTACAATATGATAGCCTGCCGCTTTGTTTAGACGATTCATTATTGCCATTCCCTCTCCTGTTGTGTCAAACACTTCAGAAAAAATGATGTTTACACCCAGAAAATCGAATTTACGAAGCACCTTAAATAAATTTGCTCCAATGGTTTCTAATTTTTGTCTATCGCCCACAGACAGCACTATGCCCTTGGGGTAAGCATCCTTTGTCTGCTCTGTAGCAAGAATTCCTACCTTTTTTCCCAAAGCAAGCTGTTCTTCCACCAAACGGCAAATTTCCTGTGTTTGTGCCTCCAGCGTATTTCCCGCAACCAAAATCACTTCTGCCTTGGGGGAATAATGGGTATATTTCATACCCGGTGCTTTTGGGGCAACGCCTTCTTGCGGCTTCTCCAAAACTGCGGCATCTACCGCAATAGGACCTATCACCTTTTCTATCATTTCTTTTGTAATAGCGCCCGGCCTTAATAAAATAGGCTGTTTTACAGATACATCTAATATGGTAGATTCCAAACCTACTTCACAAGAACCGCCATCCAGTATCATGGCAATTTTTCCGCCCAAATCATACTCCACATGGGAGGCTCTGGTAGGGCTTGGCTTTCCCGAAGAATTGGCACTGGGTGCCGCAATAGGAAGCCCTGACCTGCGAATCAACGCCTGCGCTACCTTGTGAGCAGGGAATCGTACCGCAACGGTATCAAGCCCTCCTGTAGTTTCCATGGGAACACAGTCCGCCTTAGGAAAAATCAATGTAATTGGCCCTGGCCAAAAAGCATCCATAATTTTTTTTGCTGCTTCCGGCACGTTAGAAACAATTCTTTCCAGCTCGTTTCGATGAGAAATATGCAATATCAAAGGGTTGTCCGATGGACGCCCCTTAGCCTCATAAATCTTTTTGCAAGCTGCCGCATCCAAACCATTCCCACCCAAACCATAAACAGTTTCTGTAGGAAAGGCAACCAACCCGCCTTCTTGCAAAATTGCAGCTGCTTGAGCAATTACATCTTCTTGGGGCTCATTGCAATCCACCTGTTGCACATTGGTTTTCATTTATTTACCAGCTCCACAGCATTTTTTATATTTTTTGCCGCTACCGCATGGACAAGGGTCGTTTCTGCCAATCTTTTCAGCCTTAACAACAGTTCTGGAACGTTTTTGTTCTAACATAAAACGCTTTCTTGTTTCCTCATCAAAAATTCCAGCCCAAGCAGGTAATTGATACAGATGCTCTGCTTTATATTCTACCATTTTTTTGAACAATTTTTCAAAATCAATGATAAGTTCAACAGAACTTTCTTCTGTTAAGCTATTCATTTCAATAAGTTCTGGTAACACTTCGTTGATTCCATCAATAAAAGCAACAATTTCTTCTGCTGTCATGGAAAAACGTTTTGCAAGCTCTGCAATAGTTCCATCCAACTTGGTTGTTTTATTGCTCAAAATATATTCATAAATTTTCTGCTCTTTTGGAAGATACTCATCCCAAATTGCATCTACGCTTCCGCCTTCCTTACTAAAGGCCTTACTCATCCAACTTTCATATAAAGTCATTCTTTGTCTCTCCTTTAATTCTTCATTCAAAAAAATAGATATGCTAAAAGAAATGATAATATATATTCCTTGCCTTTGCAACAAAAAAATGAAAATCCTACAGGAAAAAATCACCAAAACCAATGATATTCTCCACATTCCATTTTGTTTTCCCAAAAAAAATGCCGAACTATTTTCGGCATCTTAGGGTATCGGTAAAATCAGGAACACCTTGTTCCTAGAATATTCGATTTTACTTACATTTATTGGGTTTTACACTACCTTAGGCAATGCTATAGTTTCCCCTAGCATCCCAACCTTCTCGTTTGGAATTTTGCTGTTTTTCTTCCCGCTCTACAATTATAATCTGAGCCTCTTTGGGCAAAGCATTTAAAATCCTGTTAAAAAGGGGTTCTTTTTTACTTTTTGCAGATTCTTTTTTTAATGGCTTGGGTACTTCTCCCAGCACCACCTTGGTAACTCCTTCTTCTTTTACAAAACGAGCAATACATGAGGGAATCTCCTCATCGCATAAGGCGTGTACCATCCCCCCCATTTCACTGCCGTATATAAAAAGCTGCTCTAGCCATTTTAATGCTTCTTGATTCTGAAATATGGTGTTCCCTTTCTGCACATGGAGAATATGTAACTGCCCACCATGTTCTTGGGCAATCTGGGCACCTTTATCAATCAATCGTCTGGAATTGCTTTGAGGGGTAATACATACCACAACTTTTTCTTCCACACTTGAGTGGAGTAAAGAAGTATTTGTATTCATGGTATTCCTCCTTCTTCATTCATCCAACACTTATATCAAAAGCATATCATAAAAACCGAAAAATCGCGGAACAAAATCATAACATATTTCTTAAGATTTCTTTCCTTGATTTTTTTCATTATATAATTATATACGTAAAAATTTTTATTTTGTTTCATCCTGCAAATAAAAAGAACGGTAAGCCTAAAAAAGCCTCCGTTCTTTCATACTTTTTGATTTTATATAGTCACTTTACACTATAGTTTTGTTGTCAACGTAAGAAGAACCAACCTAAAAACTCTGCTAGTAAATCGTTTGACACACCTTTTTAACTGTGATACTATATATGAAATTCAATAAAAAAATGTGCAGACCTTGCCGCCGGGTAAGGTACTAAAAAAGCACTCAAGTTTTATACCGTTAGGCCAAGAAGGTATAAAATTTGAGTGCTTTTGTCTTTTGATATTCTGTACTTTTCTAATTTATTTGAAAAAGAGTGGGAGGTGAATAATATGCAATGGGTATTTCTTCTGGTTGCTGGTATATTTGAAGTTGTTTGGGCTACCTGCCTTAAGTTTTCCCATGGATTTAGCAAATTAAATTATTCCATTTATACCATCATTGGCATGATAATTAGTTTTTACTTTTTATCCCAAGCAACAAAAACCTTGCCAATCGGTACAGCCTATGCCATCTGGACTGGTATTGGAGCAATCGGTGCAACCATTGTGGGGGTGCTTCTATTTCATGAATCCATGACGCTGATTCGTGGTTTTTTTGTTGTTTTGTTATTAACGGGTATTATTGGGCTAAAAATCACATCTTCATAATATATTTGCTTTTCTTCCTGATAGTTTTTTAGCCATCAAAAAATTCTACCTTTAATTAAATTTCAGCAATAGAAAAGCCCCTCAATTCTGGGGGCTTTTTTATTACTATCTCTATGCTTTTTCAATTATTTATTTTGATTTTGTAATGCAGCTGCGATAAAATCTCTGAAAAGCGGATGTGGTCTGTTTGGTCTGGATTTAAATTCAGGATGGAACTGAACACCTACATGCCAAGAGTTGGAAGGTACTTCTACAATCTCCACCAATCTTTCATCAGGAGAAAGCCCGCTGATTTGCAGTCCTGCTTCTGTCAGCTCATTACGATATTCATTGTTAAACTCATAGCGGTGACGGTGACGCTCATAAATCAAGTCTTCCCCATATGCCTTGTATGCAAGGGAATCCTTGGCCAATTTGCAAGGGTATGCTCCCAATCTCATGGTACCGCCCAAATTATCGATATCTTTTTGCTCTGGCATTAAATCAATCACAGGATGTGTGGTATCTGCTTTTACTTCAGAGGTAAAGGCATCTGTCCATCCCAATACATTTCTTGCAAACTCAATCACAGCACACTGCATTCCCAGGCAGATGCCTAAAAATGGTATGTTGTGCTCTCTGGCATACTGTATTGCAATAATTTTTCCTTCTATTCCTCTATCTCCAAAGCCACCAGGTACTAAAATACCGTCAGTATCTTTAAATACTTCCGCTACATCTTCTTGTTCTAACTCTTCCGCATTTACCCATTGTATTTTTACATTTGCACCGTTTCCAATGCCTCCGTGGTATAAAGATTCCACCACAGAAAGGTATGCATCGTGAAGCTCTACATATTTTCCTACCAATGCAATACGAACGCATTTATTTCTGCTACGTTCTTTTTCCAGCATTTCAATCCACTCTGTCATGTCTGGTTCTGGATTTTCAATGCTCAATTTTCTGCAAACCACATTTGCCAAGCCTTCCTCCTCCAACATAAGAGGAACCTCATATAGGCTTTCGGCGTCCATATTTTGGATGATGGAATCCTCATCCACATTACAGAACAATGCCAGCTTGTCCTTCATATCTTGGCTAATTTCATGCTCTGTACGGCATACAATCACATCTGGCTGAATTCCGATAGAAAGCAGCTCTTTTACAGAATGCTGGGTAGGCTTTGTTTTCATTTCTCCGCCTTTGGAAAGGTATGGAATCAATGTAACGTGGATATATAAGCAATGCTCCTTACCCACCTCACGAGCAACTTGACGGATGGCTTCTAAAAACGGTGTGCTTTCAATATCTCCCACAGTTCCACCGATTTCTGTAATTACAATATCAGACTGGGAAGACTTTCCTGCACGGTATACACGGCTTTTAATTTCATTGGTGATGTGAGGGATTACCTGCACCGTTGCACCAAGATATTCACCTTTTCTTTCCTTATTTAATACAGACCAATATACCTTGCCTGTTGTGATATTGCTATTGATGGTTAAGTTTTCATCAATAAATCTTTCATAATGGCCTAAATCCAAGTCCGTCTCGGCACCATCCTCGGTTACAAACACTTCGCCATGCTGATATGGGCTCATGGTTCCTGGGTCTAAATTAATATAAGGGTCAAATTTTTGGATTGTTACTTTATAGCCTCTTGCTTTTAGCAGTCTTCCTAAAGATGCTGCTGTAATGCCTTTACCTAATCCGGATACAACTCCACCGGTTACAAAAATATACTTTGTCTGCATTTCGCCACCCCGTTAATACGCAATCTTCTATTATTATCTCACACTTGTATTATCTCATAGTTGCCCACTGCTATACTTCTTTAGGCAATCTCTTTCTAAAGTTCCTTTTTTGCTCCACAAAAAAGATGCATTTCGGAGCAAAATTACATCCTTCCTATCATATCACAATTTTCTGGCAAAATAAATATTTCTAGCTACAAATTTTATGCCCAAAATTCAAGCAGGAAACGCCCTGTTATTAGCGATTTTTTCTTATAACCTTCTTTTTTTTGCATAAACTTAATTTCGTTGACAAAATATAAAAAAAAGTTTACCATGAAAAAAAGTTTTTAAAACTTTTCCTACGAAGGGAGGAATATTCTATGAATACGGAAAAAGGAAATACAACAGAAAAAACCACGGAGGAATTGATGCAGGAAGCAGATACCATTGCAAAAAATTATTTTAAGCAAGGTTTAAACTGTTCCGAATGCGTTCTGCGTACCATCATGGACTTAAATGACACAGGTCTTCCTCCCGAAGTTATTCGCCTTGCTTCAGGCTTTGGTGCTGGCATGGGCAAAACCAAAAATACCTGTGGTGCCATTACAGGTGCAGTGCTGGCTGTAGGCGCTACCCAAGGCAGGGCAAACCCTATGGAAAAACCAACCACTGCAGAGCGTGCCAAAGAATTGGTAGATGTGTATAAGCCTTTTGCCTCTATGATTCATGAAATCGAGGATACTTACGGCACTCTCATTTGTAAAGAGCTTTCTGACCCTCATGGGGATTTTGAATGTAAAGAACGAAAAAAAAGCTGTATGCAAATTATAGGCTATTGTGCGGCCTTGGCGGAAAAATATACCGCAGAGGCAAAAAAAATGCAGCAGTCTGCAGATACTGCCCCATCAGAATAATTTCAGCAATAAAAAAGCGGAGTATGGCGAAAACCCTTAAAAAGTTCTCCCTGCTCCGTTTTTAATAAATCTAATCTATATCTCACTCACCATAAGTTTGAAACTCAATTTTTTCTATGATGACATCCTCTAAAGGCCTATCATCTTTATCAGTTTTTACTGCCGCAATGGCATCCACCGTATCCAATCCCTCATAAACCTGACCAAAAATAGTGTATGGGCTACCAAATGCACGCTCCAACTCTAATGTCCCACCATGGGTCTGATAATATTCTAGGACTTCATCGGTAAAAATTTCCTTTAAGGAAACCACTTTGTTCGCTCCAATTTCAATCTTCAAATCTTCTTCGCCATCTCTGGCTTCTTTTAGTATGGATAAAGCTTGTTCATTTACAGAAGGGGCCTGCACAATAAAAAACTGGCTTCCATTGGTGTTGGGGCCTCTGTTTGCCATAGCCACCGCACCTTTAAAAAAGTGAAGCTTTGGAGATATTTCATCCTCAAAGTCCTCGCCCCATATGCTTTCGCCACCTGCTCCTGTACCAGTGGGGTCACCTGTTTGTATCATAAAATTATTGATTACTCTATGAAATGTTAATCCATCATAATATCCTTGTTTTGCCAAGGTTTTAAAGTTTTCTATTGCCTTGGGTGCTTCTTCAGGATAAAACATCATACGGACTTCCCCTTGGTTGGTGGTAATAACAGCAATTTCATCCCCATCTTGCGGCATTTGCTCTTGCAATATTCCTGCCGTATTATTTTGCGGTCCTGCAGTTGCCTTAGAACAGCCAACTGCCAATACACTAAGAGTAGCAACCGCCAATATCATAAAAACCTTTTTCATTCCTAAACATTCCCTTCTGCTGGTTTCATTCCGTCTGTCATTGTATCGAAAGTAGCTTGGTTGTGTCAATTTCAATTTTCTTAATATTTCATAAAAGCGGAGAAAAGAGGGTAAGAAAAGCAAATGGAAAAATTTATTTTCCGAGTTTGCTTTCTTAACCCGCATTTGCGTAGCAAATTTACCGAAGAATCAAAAGGATTCTGAGGTGCTCCGCTTTTCACTCATAGCGGAGAAAAGAGAGCTAGAAAAACTAATGGAAAATTTATTTTCCGAGTTTGCTTTCTTTGCCCGCATTTGCGTAGCAAATCTACCGAAGAATCCATAGGATTCTGAGGTCCTCCGCTTTTCACACAGAGCGGAGAAAGAGGGTAAGAAAAGCAAATGGAAAAATTTATTTTCCGAATTTGCTTTCTT
>JAAYQI010000040.1 GCA_012519385.1 Candidatus Epulonipiscium sp. | reverse complement strand
TAACATCCTCAGTAGGCAAAGCCGTGCTAGCAGAAGGGTTCATAACATCCTCAGTAGGCTGAGCCATGTTATCAGGAAGGGCAAAATTTTCCCCATTAGCCTCGCTATCAAAAAGGGCAAAGTTATCCCAACTAGGCTCTCTCATGTTATCGGGAAGGGGCATAATAACATCCTCAGCAGGCTGTACCACGCTAGCGATAGCATCCTCAGTAGGCAAAGTCACACTAGCAGAAGGGTTTATAACATCCTCGCTAGGCTGAACCATGCTATCGGAAGGGGTCATAGTATCCCCGCTAGGCTGTACCACGCTAGCGATAGCATCCCCAGTAGGCAAAGCCGTGCTAGCAGAAGGGTTTATAACATCCCCGCTAGGCTGTGCCGCATTATCGGAAGGGGCACCTTCCCTAGGGAGAGTAAATTCAGGGTCATCTGGAAATACCTCCTGTATCAAGCTTTGCCGTATGGCATCAGAAAGGTGCGAACTGCCGCCGCTGGCAATCTCCAAGATAGGAATAGAGGCTTTGGGTTTACTAAAGTTGGCAGGCGATTTGTCCGTTTCGGAAGTTTTTACTGTATCCGCAGTATCTATGGCGGTTTCTTTAGGTTCTGCCTCGATAGGAGTTTCTTTTTTTTCATTTGTGATTAAGCCCAGTACATGGGCGGTTTTATTACTTTTTCGAGCCATGATTCTGTTACCTCCCAACAGAGATTACAAGTTATTACTGTGTAACGCTTAATAAATATTCAATAAATTCAGAATAATCCAAAGCAGGATTTGATTTAGGTGCATAGGTAAGGATACTCTCCCCGTGGGCGGGTGCCTCAGCAACAGTAACACTGGAGCGTATTTTAGAATCAAATACAATGGTGTTGAGCTGAGAAGCAATTTGTCCTGCCATTTCTTCTACTTCTCTGGTTAAATTCATACGTTTGTTATATTTATTTAGTAATATGCCTAAAACATTAAGACGAGGATTATAGAATTTTCTTACGGTATCAATGGTTTCTTTTAACTGGCTGATACCTAATAGGCTTAAAATTTCAGGAATCATCGGAACAATAAGGCAGTCCGAACAAACATAAGCATTCACGGTAAGAATATTTAAAGCAGGAGGAGTATCAATGATAATATAATCATATTGGTCCTTAATAGGGGCCAATGTATTTTGCAAAAGAAACTCCCTGCCAGAACGGTTAAATTCTAATTCTGCAGTGCTCAGAAGAATATTGGACGGAATCACATCACCATATTCTGTATGCTGAATTGCCTCTTGGGTGGAAGCGTTTGCCTTAAAAACATCATAAATAGTGGCACAGTCTTCAATGTCTATGCCCAAACTAAACCCAAGGTTGCCCTGAGGGTCTAAATCAACTCCAAGTACTTTTTTATTATGGGCAGTTAAGCCGGCAATCAATGCACTGGAAGTAGTGGTTTTCCCAACGCCGCCTTTTTGATTTGTCACAGCAATAATAGTTGACAAAAAAATCCCTCCACTTATAAATCTGATAAAAACTATTAATTAAAGTATACTATATGTCGATAAATAAGTATAGTAAAATGTGAATTTCATAGGGAATTTCCTTATAAAATAAGAGAAATTGTAAAAGAAAGAGGTGTATCAATATGGCAACTTCATCTGTAAATAATAATACAATGTTTACAGCCAATAGTCTTTACGGTGTTTCCAGTACAGGATACAAGGGTATTGCAAGCGGACTGGATATCGATACCATTATTGATGGCATGACCGCTGCAACAAGAGGAAAAATTGCAAAGCAATTACAAAGAAAACAGATTTTTCAATGGAGAATGGATGCATACCGCTCTGTTAGTAATAAGCTGATTGATTTTGCAAAAAAATATACATCCTTTACCTCTAGCACCAACTTAATGTCTAATAGTTTCTTTTCACAAAATACCATCACAGCAAAGGGTAGTAACAGCAGCAGCGTTACTGTTACAGGTTCTTCCTCTACAGCAGCGGATTTATCCATACTAGGTATTAAAAAATTAGCAACCACAGCAAGTAAATCGTGGGCGGGTGTTTCGGATAAGGTTTTGGCAACGGGCGAGTTTGACTTAGCAGGAGAGACCAATCAAAGCTTAGTGGCAGGCAGCAGCATCACATTAAAGTATGGCTCCAGCACCGTTTCTTTATCCTTGGATAGTAATAAGGAATATGGTACTATGGAGGACGTCGCTAATGCACTCAATGCCGCTCTCAAAGAAGAAGGTATGGATACAAAAATTGAGTTTAAAGCTGAGGGCAATAAACTTTCCCTTCTCAATAAAGGTGACGGCAATAATACTTTGGAAATAAAAAGCGGCACAGAAAGCTTTATGAATTTGGTAGGCTTTAAAGTAGGGGATAAACTGGAAAAGACAGGAGATACCTTGACTGGAAAAGAAGTGGCTGGGCTAACCCAACCAGTACCTACGCTAGATCTTTTAAAAGGGAAAAAAATCACCTTTACCTATAATGGTGTTACAAAATCTATTCAGCTTCCAGAAGATGGCACAAAGATAAACACAGGAGCAGGCCTAGCACAAACCATTCAAGAGAAATTGGACTCTGCTTTTGGAGCTGGCAGAATCAATGTGGCGTTTGAAGGAACAGATGCAAAGGGTAAATTGAAAATTACTACAACCGATGATTCTTCCGTAGTTTCTATGTCTTATGCCGATGATGGGGTTATGGGGAAAAATGGTGTATTTGGAGTGGCAAATGGAGAATCCAACCGTTTAAACTTAGATGCATCTATTAAGGAATCTGGTTTCTTACAAAACTGTACACCTGTTGATGGAGAATATAAAATTAATATCAATGAGACAGAGATTGCCTTTAAAGAAACCGATACTGTTAAGGATTTTATAGATAAAATTAATAACAGTGATGCTAAGGTAAAGGTTTCTTATGCTACTACGGCAGATGTGCTTACCTTTGTATCCACAGAGTCTGGCTCAAGCGGACAGGTGAATATTACGGATGTGGCAGGAGATTTTGCAGCCAATGTTTTGGGTGCAAGCAATAAAAGTGAAAAAGAGGGGCAAGATGCCGTTGTAACCGTTAGCTTTAACGGAACAGATACCATGGATATTGTCCGAAACAGCAATACCTTTACGATGGATGGGTTAAATATTACCTTAAATTCTACATTTGGCTACATAAAGGAGAAGGATGGAAGTGGTAATGAAACAGGTAATCTAGTACTGGATACAACACAGGAAGCCATTACCTTTTCCTCTAAAGTAGATAGCGATAAAATACTAGAAGCAGTAAAATCCATGATTACAGATTATAACGATATGGTGGATTATATCAATAAAGAATTGACAACCAAACCAAACAATTCATCAAAAAGCAACTATCCGCCATTAACCGCAGAGCAGAAAAAGGAAATGTCCGAATCTGAAATACAAGCATGGGAAGAAAAGGCGAAGGCAGGAATGCTCTTTAACGATTTGGATATCCGTAATTTATCAAATAGTTTACGGTTTGTACTATCTTCTGCTAACAGCGCTGATTTGGCAAAGATGGGTATTACTACCTCCACATCTTATGCTGAAAATGGAAAGATAACATTGGATGAGGCAAAATTTAAGGCAGCGTTGGAGTCCGACCCTGAAAGCGTGAAGAACGTATTCCTTGCAGAAAAGACAGATTCATCTCTCGGCGGAATGATGACCCAAATGAAGGCTATTACAGATAAATTTGCATCCACCACTGGTTCTACAAAGGGTATTTTAATAGAAAAAGCAGGCTCACCCAGTGCTCCTACTTCGTTATTAAAAAATTACTTACAAACACAAATGGATGATATTGATAAAATTGTAGATGGCTTAAAGACTAAATTAAAGTCACAGGTAACGAGATATAACAATCAGTTTACCCAGTTAGAACGATTAATTTCTCAAATGAATACCCAAAGTGAGTGGTTGGCACAACAATTTAGTTATTAATGACTCTATGACGATAAAGGAAAGTTGGAATAATGATGGCATTAAACGGTTACCAGCAGTATAAAGCGCAGTCTGTAAATACCATGACCAATGGTGAAATGCTGATACTTTTATACGATGAAATTATAAAAAGATTAACCCGTGCGGAGTTTGCTTTGCAGCAGGGAAATATCACACTCTTTGACGAATCTGTAATCAGAGCACGAGATATTGTGCGATATCTCATAGATACGTTGGATAGGTCGTACCCCATTAGTGGTGAGATAGCTAGAATGTATGATTTCTTTTTATATGAAATCAGCAGGATTTCTGCAGGTAGAAATGCTCAGGTAATTCAGGAGCTAAAACCATTGGTACAGGAGCTAAGAGATACCTTTAAAGAAGCGGATAAAATCCGTGGAGCGCATTAATTCGAATAGTTACAATCTTAGACGGCAATCATATCTCAAAAAAGCAGAAATACTATCGCTTTTGTAGGGAGCATTGCCGTTTTTTCCTATTATGTGGAAGAAGGGATGGGGTTTTATGGAAAAAAACGATAATGAGCAGCTGCTTGGTGCCAATATATTATCTCAGCTACAGCATAAGTGCCGTAAAATAGATGAAATCTATAACTTAACAAAGGAAATAGGCGAAGTGCTACAAAGAAATGATTCTACTTCCAGAGATATGTTGTTTTCTATGAGGTTGGATTGTATGGTAGAAGTAGATGATATCAATCAAGAGCTGGGACGAACCTTGGAAGGCCTTTCTCCTCACAGTAAAGAACGTATGAATATACTTTTTCATACGGGCGAGTTGGAAACCGATATCGACTGGGAACTCTCGGTAAAAAAAGAGTATGAGCGATTGAAATCATTATTATATAAAACCATTGCACTGGATAAAGAGATTAGCCTAAAAATTGCAGGGAAGGATTCTTTTTATGCAGAATAACCAGCATGATAAAAGGCTGTCGATTTTGGCGACAGCCTTTATTATACAATTTTTATGGTGCAGATATGGCCCACACAGGCCCGCCGCTTGAGGCATTGGTTTTTAGTTCACTGATAAGCAGGTCAACATCCCATTCCTTCATGCTGTTATCCAAGCTTTGAGGGTCTGCAATATACACCTTGCCATCTAAGCTAGCACTACGCAGAATAATGAAATGCCCCCCTGAGGCAGTAAAAGTCCCTTTTTTCATAAGAGCAACCAATATCTTTCCTGTGCAAAGCTCTTGTATAATGGTTTCTTTGGAAGGAGTTTTTAAGCTGGTTACTTGTAAGCCAAAGCTACTTGCTCCATTTGGAATAATAGAGTGGTAGGAGCCGCTTCCTGGGCAAAAGAAGTTATTTTTATAGGCCCATGCGGCCATGGCATCCGGCGTCATTACATCCTCTGTTAAGCTGGAAACAATCATAGCAAGCACTGTGGGGCCACAGCCATAAACACCTATGGTATCTTTTTTACCGTATATTTTATCTTTCCAACGAGCGTCATTTTGATTATAATAAGTAATATGATAAGGGCCGCCTATCAATGTACAGGAGTTAGTGGTGCTGTCTATAATATAGGTATTTTCTTCTGCTTTTGGAGTAATGTCTTGTTGTACGAGGGGTATTTCTTCCCCTTGTTCCTTTTCGGCAGGCTGAAAAATACCTAGCACTTTGTGATAAAGCTCGGGATTATGTTTTTTTTCATAGAGCATGAAGGAAAAAAACAAAATGAGAACAGACAAAAAAAGCCGAAAGAAGAAACCACGCCCTTGTTTTTGTTTTTTTGACAACGACAACACCTCCTATTTTTTGTAATAACTAGACATATTATACCATTTTTGTGGTAGTCTGTATAGGAGCATTTGCATTGTGAAAATTGGATAAATGTGGGCTTAGCAAATAGTTTGAGGTGATATCATGCCCATGATTGTATTAAAGGATGTAACAAAGGTATTTGGAAATCAAACGGCAGTAGACCGGGTTTCCTTGGAAATAAAGCAGGGCGAATTTGTCTTTTTGTTGGGAAAAAGTGGTGCAGGCAAAAGCACACTGTTAAAGCTAATTGCAAAAGAACTGGAGCCAAGTTCGGGTGATATTCAAATAGATGGAAAAAGCCTGACAGCTATGAAAAAAAAGGAAATTCCATTTTTGCGGCGAAGGTTTGGGGTGATATGGCAGGATAGCTTTTTGCTGCCAGATAGAACGGTATATGACAATGTTTCTTTAGCCATGTATGCTATAGAACAGCCTCAAAGGCTGATAGATGAATCTGTGCCGGCGGCGCTGTCTTTGGTGAATATGCGAAAAAGAGCGGATCGTTTTCCTCATGAATTATCAGGAGGAGAGCAGTTTAAGGTGGCTTTGGCCAGAGCAGTTGTGAATAATCCTCAAATACTGTGTGCAGATGAGCCTACTGCCAATTTAGATAAGGATTCTGCCTGGGATATTATGTGTTTATTGGAGGAGATTAATCGCTGTGGTATTACAGTAATTGTAGCAACCCATGCACAAGAGTTGGTATCTATCATGCGTAAAAGAGTAGTAACATTGACAGAGGGTCGCCTTTTGGGAGATGTGAAAAAAGGTAGGTATGGAGATATTATCTAAGGCATAAAAAAATCACTCGAAAAATAACTTTCGAGTGAAAGAATGGACTTTTTTTGAATAGTCCCATAAGAGCTATGGTGTATGGAACGATACAATATAGCTCTTATTTATTTTTGGGCAATTTTTTTATGGCTTGTAATAAAGCAATAGTTTCTGTTGTAGTAACGGAAGTAGCCTCTCGATTAGAGGCCGCAGCATCTAATAGCTCAGTGCGAACAATGGGAATATTCTTTGGGGCATCAATAGATATTTTGACCCTATCTGCATTGATTTCTACAATAGAAACTTTGATATTATCACCAATCATAAGAGACTCTGAGGCCTTACGTTGTAGAATCAGCATGGAATCACCCCTCTTTATTATTTATGGAAAAGGATTGAAAAAAATGACGGAAGGTATATTGGGGGTCATCCAATATCACTTGCTTTGCCAATTTTTTTTGTGGATTGATTAGAATAGGACACTTTAAGTTTGCACTACTTGTTTCTATAGTATCCCTCATAACACAAATAACAAAGAATTCTAATTCTCCATCATTGTTTGCCTGAAGCTCCTTTATATCCTCCGAAGAAGGCATAGGGTTATAATCGGAAACAAACGCAAAAGGGTTAATCACTACAAAAGCTAAGTCCTCTGTGGATATACTTTGTAGGCAAAAAAGAGAATCCTCACCCTCGGTAAAAGGCAGAAGTAAGAATTTTTTTTCTTGCTCAAACCCAAATAACCCGTCAGGAAATGAAATACAATCTTCCGTTCCATAAGAAATTTCGCCAAAATATTTTGTGTTAAGTTGTTCCAAGTAAGCCACCTCATTCTTTATTGTTTATGCCCGTACATCAATGGTAGCGGTATTGTTTGGGTCTGCACTGGGTGGTACATAAATAGGACTTCCTATGTATTCTATAATGATATCTGGTTGCTGTGCAATAGAAACTTCAATATTTCCTGGGATAAACTCAAAGTTACCATTGGATATTTTCCATTCAAAGTTTAGCTTATCCATTTGATATTGTATGGTTAAATCTGGTTCTGACCATGTAATTTCTGGCCCTGTGGCTGGTGTAAAGCTTAGTCCGTATTCGTGCATATTATCCATACGTGAAGAAATAATTTGATCCAATGCATCATCCCCTAATTTTGCATTTAACAAAAGTTGACCTTCTCTGGCAAATGTTGCAGTTGCTTCATAAGCAGCGTTTCTTCCTTTTTCGGCATATTGTTGTACGCTTCTCATGGTAGTTGGACAAACAGAGTTTCTGGCTTCAAAAGTATCTAAATTCAACCGAATCCGTTGGCTACGAATCCGAAGACCGCCCTCATCTCTAGAAATCTCCAAGTCTGCTGTTGATTGGGAATATTCTAATCGAGCATTATTGATTTTTAGTTGAAATTCAATGGGTATGGTTGTAATTTTCAATAATTGTTCCATAAACATCTCTCCTTGTCAAGAATATTAATTCATGAAATCAATGAAAGAAGAGCTTAAAACGCTGTTGCCTACTTTTAATGCAGCATTGTATGCATATTGTGCCCAAGAGAATTGTGTAATAGCAGCAGCCAAGTCCACGTCTTCCAAATCTACAATTTTTTCGTTTAAGGTGGCTTCCACATCTTCTAAATGGGTCTTTGTGTTTGCCAAATAATTTGATTTTGTGCCAAGTTGTGTAATAGAGTTTACCAAGCCTTTATAACTATCTTCATAAGCTAAGGAAAGCTCTTGAAATTTTTCTTGGTCAAAGTTATCGCTTTCCAACTCTGAAGCCAACTGCCCAATTAATGTAATAATATTTTTGCTGTTTCCATTTGCGTCATTTCCATATCCTAATAGGTTAATACCAGGGGTGGACATATCAAAAGCAGAGGAAGTGATGAGCTTTCCTGTAGCATCTTCCTGCAAACCAAAGCCTAAGTCAACATAGAGAGATTCATTGGATAACTGTTTTAGTTTATTCATGTCACCTGTGTTCACATCAATGCCACGATAAGTCAGGGATTTACCGTCATCACTCAGTACAAAAGGAACCTCTCTGGTGTTGGCACCATTGAGTACAAATTTATCTCCAAATGTGGAGTTAGCACTTAGTACCATAGATTTTTGTATTTCTCTAAGGTTGGTAGCAAGGATGGAGCGTTGATCCTTACTGGTATCGCTGGCACCTGTTAAAATAGTTTGTTTTACCTGTTGTGCCATGGTGTTAATTTGCAGAGCACTAGACTCCACAGATTGCAGTCGAGAGTAAGCTTCCTCTAGGTTTTCTAATTGGTCGCCAGTTCTGCTGTATTCTCGACGAAGCTGAAATGCCTTTACAGAACCGCCGATATCGTCAGACATGGTGTTGAAATTTCTGCCAGATAGCACGGTGTTTCTTGCTTTATATAAGTTGGTGGAAGACTTGTTTAAGCCAATTCCATAGTTTCTGATAATTGTGTTGGTGGTAATTCTCATGTTTGGTTCCTCCTTTCAGTGGTATTATCTTCCTACAACGCCCATATTTAAAAGAACATCCATTGCCTCATCCAAAGTAGTCATAAGTCTCGCAGCAGCGGTGTAGGATTTTTGATATTGAAGCAGGTTGATGCCTTCTTCGTCTAAGGAAACACCCGAAATACTATCTCTGGAATTGGAAATATCATTTACAACAGAGGAATAGTTTTCAAATGATGAGGTAGAAGATATTTGGTCCAAGGCCAAGGCACTTCCGATACTTACAAAGCATTCTTCAAAGGTACCTTTAAATAAAGTTCTTGTCTGGGGATCTCCTGCGGTATCTGTATATTCTGTTGTATATGTATGATATGTATGTTTGGTGTTTAATAAAGAAATCATATGCAGTATGTTATCACTGGCTCCCACAGGCTTTTGATCGTTGTTTTGTGTAGGAATCATACCTCTTAGGTTACTTGCCCAATCGTTGTGAATGCAAATATTTTTGGCGGTTATTTTGGTTGAGCCGTCATTGGTTGCGAACAAATCTCCGATGATAACATTGCCGTTAGTGTCGGTGTATTGATTGGCAATATTCAAAATTTCTGCAAAGGTATTGGCTAAGGTATCCAGCATTTTTTGGTAATATCCGATGCCCTTTGGCGAAGTTGCGTCAGTATCAAATTCACCATTGCAGTTTAACATCTCTACAGTAGCCTTCAGTATGCCAGATACGGATTCGTTTGTGATGGGGTGGTTTGCAATGGCGATACCCTTATCTGGATTGCTGTAGGAGTATTTTAATGTAACTGTGCCGTCAGCATTGGCATCACAGTTTAATTTAGCCACGTTATCATGGTCAACCAAGGTTAAGTTTCCCGATTTTCCCACCAGGGAGATACTTAATCTATCCAGTTCAATATTAGAATTGGGGACTTTTTCTGTAGAATATTCTACCTTTATTTTAGTATAGGTAGCCAATTCATCTATCAGTAAGTTTCTTTGGTCTAATAATTCCAAAGAAGGATTTCCGTGTAACTGGTTGGAGCGGATGGTTTTATTCAAGTCACTGATGCTTTCCAGAATTTTGTTAACAGCGGGTATATCAATATCCTGAATACTGTTAATAGTATCCTCCCGAACGGTTTCTAATTGTTTTGCGTAGCGGTTAAAAAGGTTTGTCAGGGATTGACATTCAGAGCGAACAATGTTATCAAATTCTTGATTTCCAACCTCTGTGGAAAGCCTTTGTAAAGCAGTGGCTAAATTTCCAATTTGTGTATGGATACCATCTTTTGTTACTTCGTCTAAAACGCTTGCCAAATCCTCCATCACTTTAAGCTTTTCATCATGATAACCCACATTGGCAATTTCAGTACGGTAACGCACATCTAAAAAAGGATCACGTATTTGAGATGTACCTGTTACTAAAACGCCGTTACCAATATAAGTATCAGAAATAGAGCTGAATTTATCACGGCTGCTCAGATTAAAGCTGGATAAATCAACTCTTTGGCGGGTATAGCCAGTGGTATTAATGTTGGTAATGTTTTGTCCTGTAATATTCAAAGCACTTTGGCTGGCAGAAAGCCCCAACCGTGCTGTTGTAAATCCTGCAAAGGATGAACGAATCATAGGTAAACCTCCTATCAAATGTCAGCAAAAAATTGGTTTGGTTATATTTTTCTATTGGTAAAGCCAGTGGCACCAGGAGGGGTGAATTGTCTATCAGGAGTATAGATAGAACCGTTACCATCTCCGTTTTGATGCTTTAGCTG
This sequence comes from Candidatus Epulonipiscium sp., assembly GCA_012519385.1. Classification (GTDB taxonomy): domain Bacteria; phylum Bacillota; class Clostridia; order Lachnospirales; family Anaerotignaceae; genus JAAYQI01. The sequence continues at coordinate 3,880 of JAAYQI010000040.1, read as the reverse complement.
AGCCAATGTTTTGTCAATGGTGTGTAAATTTAATTCTATTACATTTTTTGCGCTATCAAAGGTATCACGGTATAGCTTTACAGCGCTATTGAGTTTTATATAAGTGGCAGAAAGATCTTCTTTATAAGTAGCTTCCGCCGTTTCCAGTATTTCAGAGAAGGTTTTGTTTTCCCAACCTAATGAGGACAATATGGTCTGCCTGCGTTTTTCCAAGCCGCGAAATTTTAATAATTCCACTTGTTCTTTCTTCATGCAGTCCTCTAATGAGGGGATATCATTATTGATAGCAGCTTGTAGTTTTGTTTTTTCTACCTGAGTAAGTTCATCAAAGAATTGAATTAATTCCTTGATGAACGCAATGAAGTCATCGACATGATACATATTATCTTCCTTTCTTACAGCAGTAGAATTTTTTGTGCTACCTCATCCAAATTAATGGTGTAGGAGGAAGTCTCAATTTGGTGGCTGATTTCTTCTAATTTTTTGGAATTAGAAGCCTGCCTTACTTCTAAGGAGATTTTTCCTGAAAGCTCCTTCATAAAAACGTCTTCAGAATAGGAAGAAGTACCAGAAAGGATATTTACCTCATCAAAGCTCTTAGAAATTTTGGAAGAATTTGCAGGAGCAGAATGCATTTTGGTAGATTCCTCAGGTTTCAAATAAGGATATCTCATATTATTTGTAGATGTAATTTTCATAATAATCACCTCGAAATACTTTACATCAAAGAAAAGTTCAAAAAAAGAAATTTGCTCACGTGAGGGGCTAGCGTAAACCGTTTTTTTATTTAGATTCATATTTTATGCACTTACGAAAGAAAAATCCCCACTTCCCTGTTATCATATATATCGTCAAGGAGTGGGGATAAATAAGACCTGAGGGTGATTTATTTTGGAGAATCCCATTTAATTTCCGCTTTATCACCATCAGAAATCCAAGCAGTATAAGAGGCATCTTGCCCATTTAGTAGTAAAATGATGTTTCCTTGTGGTTTTTGTAAATCTATGTCGACATAATTTAATAAATCGAAAAAATAAACTCTGTTACCGCTAGAAGGTGCTACCCTGTGCCATACATTATTAATGCATACATGGATTCCGCCTGCCATAGGGGAAGGACTCTTGCTAAGCACATCTGGTGTATCATCGATTTGCTGTGGAGCTTGGCTTTTTTCTGAGACCAATGGGTTTTCAAAAAAGGTATCTTGCGTTTCTTCCTGGGTTGATGCAGAAGGTGCCATTTCCCCAAAAGAAGGTACAGGATTTTGGTCAATAGTCTCAGTTAATACCTCTTTATGTTCTAAATCTGTAGCAACAGTAGGGGAGACTTCTGCTTTAGGCAGAGTAGGAGCCTCTATTGTTGTAGGAGAAGGCTCTGCTGGCACGTGTTCCATACGTTGCGGTAGTATTTGTGGTTGATGTGTTATTTTCAGCACATCTCCCGTTTTTATCAAAGAATCCAAGGATGCTCGCATACCATTTATGGTAAGGATAGCAGAGGGTTCAGGATATTGATTCAGGTAATCAAATAGTTCCACTAATCGTATTGCTTTTTTGCTTTCAATACGGTCCATAGATTGTATGATATAGTCTGGCTCCACCGTTTGGCCTTCTATAGTAAATATAGGAGGTACTGAAATTAGTAGGTCATCAACGGTAATTTGCAGGGAAAGCTCAGGCTGATTTTGAATATCTTTTATACGAATAACAGGAGTTTCGCCATCGATGGCTTCTTTAATAATGATTTCATCTCCCTGCTTGATTTTGGTATCAATAGAAGCTGGGATACCGTTTACATATAGCTCTCCTGGTACAGAATTTTTCCCTTTGACTACAAACCTTTGGCCATTGAGATAATATGTGATAGAACGAGAAGAAAGGCCGATTAAGTTTTGTGGTCGAATGGAGGTAAGTAGCAGTGCATCCAAAACCTTTGGCTCCTTGGAGTGCAATAACATCAGATTTTTTCCATTTACACGGATGGAAAAAAAGTTGCATCCTTGATATACAGAAGAAAATGCACCAATTCCAATAGGAGTCACAAATTCTGGGCTTCGCAGGGCTTTGGATGAAAAAGTAATATGCTTTAGGGGTTGTTTTCCTGCAATGGCGATATTGGATAGAGGCAGATTCATTTGGGCGGAGATGCTTTCGCACAAACCAGGAATCTGGCATCCTCCCCCTGCCAAAAATATCGCCATGGGTGGTTGCTCATTGATGGATAAAATACGCTCCACAATAGCGGCTGAAAGCTGCTCTATAGCGGGCTGAATCATCGCAAGTATTTCTTCTTTTGTACTTTTATGGGGATTTCCCAATATATCTACATATTTTATGGCAGAAGTACCAGAGCCTAGCTGAAGCTTTATTTCTTCTGCGGTATCAAAATGGACTAAACAGCTACGCATAATAGCTTCTGTAATTTCATCTCCTGCAATGGTCACCATATCATAAGCAATAATACTTCCGTCTTTAGAAATTGCAATATCACTGGTACCCGCACCAATATCCACTAAGGCAATGTTTAGTAAGCGAATATCCGGCGGAACAATTACATTCATAGCAGCGATAGGCTCTAAGGTAATGTTTTCTACATCCAGTTGATTCATGCTGGTTACGCTGTAAAGGCTTTGCACAACAATCTGGGGCAAAAATGCCGCAATCAAATCAATGGTAACGGTATGTCCTCTGTGACCCACAATGGTGCTGCAGGGAAACCCGTCCAAATGATACTGAACCACGCTGTATCCCACACAGTAGAAGGTCGCTTGTTCTTCATTGGAGGTATCTTGGCGAAATTCCGATTGTGCCATGCCTAAGGCGCAGTATTCCAGTGCATGAAGCAGTTTTGTAGTAATTTCCTCGGTAGGGTCAAGTTCTTGAGTATAAGAAACTTTTTTTGTAATCAAGGCACGACCTGCGGCTGCAATACAAACCTTGTGTAACGTAAGGTTGTGGCGAGATTCCAGTTCCTGCTTCACATCTTGAATTATGCTGGCTACTAGTGAAATATTTTCAATTTGTCCATCTCTCATAGCACGGTCTTGATGGAATTTTTGCACATAGTCCAAAACTTGAAAGTGCTGTCCTGTATTGATACCCAAAACCCCTACAATACTGCGTGTGCCGATATCTAAAGCAAAGGTAATATCTTTTGGATCATAATTGGTTAGAGAGGGGATTTTGGGCTCTTTTGGTGTGCTAGATACAGAATGATTGGAAGATACTTTACTTTTTTTTGACTTCAAAGAAATTCCTCCTTTGGTTAAGGAATCAAAAAATATGGTATAAAATAAAGGTATAGCTGTAGAATAAAAAATTGTTCTCCAAATGAAGAAGGCATCCGGAGAACAGAATTGGTATTTGTAAGTTAAGAACTACTGTAATTTTTGTAGATGCCGTTTTAATACACCCGAAATGTTTTCCAATGAGGCTTGTACTGTAACAGCACCAATATTATACGCCACCATAGGCATACCGTATACAACACAGGAATCCTTATCCTGCCCTATGGTAAACGCACCGTTTTTTCGCATTTCCAGTAGTCCGCTGGCACCATCTCGTCCCATTCCAGTCATAATAATGCCAATGCCGTTTGATTTCACTGTTTCTGCCATAGATTGGAATAAAACATCCACAGAAGGGCGATGTCCGCTGACTTTTTCTGCTTGAAAGCAATTCACGGTATAGTTTGTTCCTATCTTCACAATTTTCATATGAAGGTCGCCAGGAGCAATTAATACCCTTCCTTGCTGCACACGGTCGCCATTTTGTGCTTCTTTTACTTCCATTTGACATAAGCGATTTAGACGTTCTGCATACATCTTTGTAAACCCTACGGGCATATGCTGCACTACCAAAATTCCGGGAGTATCCGCAGG
>JAAYQI010000039.1 GCA_012519385.1 Candidatus Epulonipiscium sp. | reverse complement strand
CCACTTCTGGAAAAGTTCATCATCAAAAGTGCAATAGCAGCCGTTACTACTGCCGCTATGGTGGATATAGCTACAATTTGACCATATACATCTTTCATGATTTCCGTAGCCTTTTCCCATACAGTTGTCTCAAAAACAGGCTCCGTCATATAAAGCAACATGGTACTGCTACAAAAAAGTAGATAGCCTGCCTGAGCAATGGAAAATCTTTTCTTCTTCTCTTTTTTCATGTTTTGACCTCCTGTAAATGGCATATAAAAAAGGCATCTGATTTTCATAATCAAATGCCTTTGAATAAAAAATATATTTTGTTGTTTGGATAGACTTCCATATTGGTATCTTATCATATAAGAAATATCGTGTAAATGTCAGAGCAGTATCAATTAAGTGCCAAAACAGTACCAATTTCATTTCAGAGATGCTTCTGGACATAATGTCCAAAAGTTAAAAATCTTAGCTTTATTTGGAATGACCTAGAATAAGTGTCGTTTTTATACCACAATACAAAAACTATAAAAAAACAAAAAGTTTTTGCACCGTAGTACAAAAACTTTTTTTATTTTCATTCGTTGATAGCAAATACCGCATATAAAGGAACACTCTTGATATGATTCTCGAAACCAAAATTCTTGGATGATATTCTGATTGCTTTTTGAATATCATATTTTTTCATGAATACACCAAGACTTTTTGCCCTTACGTTATCGGCTGCTTTTACCTCCACAGGTATGATATCGCCTTCCGCAGACTGAATCACAAAATCCAGTTCTGCTTTTCCATTTGCTTCCCAGTAATAAAGATCATACCCATTTGTTTTCAGCGCAGCAGCAACATAATTTTCAGTTAACGCACCCTTAAAACCATCAAAGGCATTTGTTTCGGTTAGAATCATTTTAGCCGGTATGGAAAACTTGGAGCACAAAATCCCTGTATCCGCCATATATATTTTAAATGATTCATTTTCTACAAATACCGAAAGTGGCATTTTCCCCTCTCTAATTTTCACACATTTGTTAATGACACCAGAAGCATTGAGCCACTCAATCGGGGTTTCATATTCATAAGCCCTTGCTCCAGATTTAATCACTTTGTACTGAAACTTTTTATTTTCTTTTGACAACTGTGCAGGTATGCTGTTATATGCATTCATAATTTTTGTTGTCTCATTTGGGGTTGCATATTTTGCCATATCAGCAATATAAGAGTCATTCAAACTCTTTTGAGATGCTGTAACGAAGTTATAATCTTTCGTTTCTATATAATCCAATACAGCTCTTGGCATTCCTCCAACAAGAAGATAGGTTTTATAATACATCATCGCAGTGTCATGCAAAGAGAACATTTCATTAGACTGATAATGCTCACGGATTGCATCAGCCAAATCGTGCTGATTTAATGCCCATAAAAATTCTTCAAAATCCATTGGATACATCGTAATCATATCTACCTTACCAACAGGAAAAGAGTACTTTTCTCTATTCAAAGCGACTCCCAACAAACTTCCTGCTGCAATAATATGGTATTCAGGTGCTTTTTCACAAAAATATTTCAATGAAAGAAGCGCTCTTTCACATGCCTGTATTTCATCAAATATAATAAGAGTTTCGTTTTTGAAAATGCTTTCTCCACTTCTGATAGAAAGTTCTGTAATAATACGCTCTATATCAAAATCTTTCTCAAATATACTTACAAGCTCCTGAGAATCTTCCATATTAAAGTAAACCGTATTCTTATAGTATTTTTTGCCAATCATAAGAGCGGTGTATGTTTTTCCGATTTGTCGTGCACCTTTAATAATCAAAGGCATCCTTTTACTGCTATTTTTCCAATTAAGTATTGTATTATCTATTTTACGTTTCATAAAGTGTTATCACCTCACACTTATTTTAACATAAAATTGTTTGTTTATCAACATTATTATTCTCCTAAAATAGAGATATATTACATCAAAGCCTATTTGTATTACATAAATTCTAACTAAAAAATGCTTTAAGGAAGCCAATTATACTCTAGCTTCCTTAAAGCAATCTTTACTTAAAAAATATTTGAAGTTGCAAAATATGATCCACTATTATCAATATATACTGTTTCAACTTCACATTTATATGTTAAGTCTTTCATATCAAAATATCTCTGAATTCTTTGTTCATCCACCTTATAATCATAACCGTCAGCTTCGATGGCTTTCCGCTTTGCTTCTTCATCGGATAGCTTCGGCTTTCCTACTTCGTTTATATCAAAATCTTCATTTTTCTCACCAATAAAGATTATTAAGGCTGCCTTATCATTCATACAAGTAAAAAACTATCCAAAATTCGTACTCACGCCATAAAATGGAATATCTAGGCTTTGTCTCAGGCAACCACTTAAAGTGACTACCTGTTTATTCATTGTATTGCACGTTTGAGTCCCATACAAAACCAACAGGTCTATATGGCATTACATATAAATCTGAAAGTTCATATTTTTCTGCTATACTTTTCATTCGATCCTCATAACGGTTAAATGTTTTTTCATTTATATCATTTATATCTTCCTCTATTTTAATAAAGCCTGATATTTTTTCACCAGTTATAAAAATATGCTGAAATCTTTCATCCTCTCCTTCTGGTTCATAGTTGAAAAATAGATGAGGGATAATTATTGCATTATCAAATTCCACTTTTTTTTGTGCTTCAACATCCATTTTTAAAGATACATTAGGTTTATAAAAACCTACTACTTCAAAAGACATAGGATACGCTACTAAATCTAATTTTATAACATCTCCAATTTTATAAGTATTGATATAGTTGTTGCCTAAAACGACTTTAATTTTATCTGTTCTACTATTTAGAAGAAAATCTTCTTTCTGCAAATTTCTACCAATTTGTATTTTATCATCAAATTTTCCAAATGTATCTTCACCAAGCATTACGGTTTTTAATGGTGTTTCAGTATATTGATTACCATCGTAATCATACGAAACCACATTTATACATTCTTTTGAATTATCTTTCTCAGCATCATATCCATCAACATAGCACTTATCTCCAGTATATGTACCACGATAAGAAAGCGGTTGCGTGCTTACAATATCATAGTCAAATGTCTTTCTGATATCCTCATACATATCTTGTATATCAGAAAATGGAAAATTAGGAAATCCTTTAGGTAAATTCTCAAAAGCAAAAACGATATTATAATACGGTTCAAAGCCTTCAACATTCTTATCTATATAATCCATATATTCTCCTATATCGCCAGACAGCACTGTTTCAGAGGTATCTTTCAAACTATTATCTTCTTTCGTTGCACATCCTGTAGATAGAGCCAAGACCAAGCACATAATAGTTATTATAATGTTTTGTTTTTTCTTCATCAGATCATCACCCTTCATTAAAAGATGATGTTGGTAAAATCAACTCTACCAACACCATCTAATTATAAATATTAAATTTTACCAGTTATAAAAAATTCTGGGAACTGCATTCTTAACAATACCAACAGCCAAATAAGAACTTGCCTTTGCAGTATCACCAACATTTTTTGTATTTGGTCCGGTTGTATCTAATTTACCATTTGCCCATACTTCAGCTCTTGCAGTAAATTTAGGTGCCGTTGCTCGTACCCAGCCTGATGCAAAATGATCTCCACCATGACCATGAGAATAGTCAACATACAATGCAACATCACTTCCTAATACTTTATAATCTGCATCTCTTGTTACACTTCTCATATTAAAATCCGGAGTGGCTGTATTAGGTCCACCACCAGCACTTCTATCAATAGTAAACACTCTACCATCTCTAACCATTGTTTGAGGAAGTTCTACTGCAAATGCAGTTGCAGATGCTCCAATAGATAACATAGCAGCTACTGTCAATGCTAAAAATCGTTTCATTTTATTTCCTCCTTTATCATATTACTCCAATATCATTGTAAATTTTCTTTTTTCTATTCCATAAAAAGGATTTTTCTGATATAATTTTTATATCCTGTTTGAAACAGATTTTGTGTTGGTCGCACGGCTCTGCTTTTTCATTCAGGATTTTTTATTACCTCCTTTCCTTCACATATTGTTTTAATTAGATCACCTTCCTTCTTTTTTAATAATACTTATATAAAAATCATTACTTTCGCTTTTTCATAATATACCAAATATCAGTGTGTACACTTTTCATCTGTAACTGTCCTGATTAAACTACCCTTAATCAAATGACCACAGCTTGTGCACTTTTTCCCCTCATAATATTTCGTCACACAGGAACCATCTGCGTTTTTCTTATGTTCTTTAATCGTAACATCTATATATTTATGCATGTGTTTTAGATCGATCTTATTCTCAGTCACTTCTTGTACATGAGGCACTTCCTCATTATAAATAATAGTGTAAGTAACCCCTTCCTCATCTACTGGAATCGTTTCCTCACCATAAATACTTTTCACAATATCATTTCGAATATCATCTTCTATTTGAGCCGAATTAGATTCAATAACACTGATTTCATTGGAGTTTACCATATCTATATTCTTGGAGAACAGCATATGTACAGACATATCGGCTTCCTTTGCAGCCGCAGTACCACAGAATAACGATGTAAATACCAAAGATGTCACGAAAACTCTTCCTACCATACTGCTTGTCTTTTTCTGTTTCATAATTTCCATTATCCTCCTTTTATAATTTTTCATACCTTTGAAATTCACAGCAAATCCTTCTTTTTCACTTCTATCATCTTCTAAGGACAACACTTTAATGATAAGCTCACAATATTGGCGTCGCTGCTCCTTTGAATAATTTTTTGTAACTTCTCCATCACACGCTATTTCCATCCATTCCGAGAGATTTTTCCGCAAGAAATAATAAAGAGGGTTAAACCAGTTCAAGCAACTTAAAATCAAAATCAGTGAATTCCGCAACAAATCATCATTTACAATATGACAAAACTCATGCTCCAAAATAAACTCAACTTCCTGATTCTCAAACGCATTTATCATATAAGAAGGAATTATAATATATTTTTTTCTTATACCAACTGTACATGGTGTAGATATTCCACAACATCCAACAAGCGACACATCAGATATCTGTTTTTGATTTTTTATCTTATAGAATTTTATACTCCAAAAATCGTCACAAATATAAAATGTTTGTTTTTTTATCATATTTAGTAACTGAATATACTTCCATAAATAACAAAACAGTGTCACCAATACTCCAATCAGCCATATCAATCCTATGTATTCCATACTGAAGTGTTCTCTTATTTGACAAATAAAACTATCATATCCACCGATATCTTGAAACACTAACAATTCATTATTTTTTAAAGCAACTTCCGTACCATCTTTAATAGAAATTGAAAAATAAAACGGTATAACAAAAGAAAGCAGCGCCACCGTGTTTGCATTTACCATTGCTTTTGGGGAAGCTAACTTACTGCTCAATCTCTGGAAGGGAAGAAATATCATACAAAAAACAAAACCACCAATAGATGTTAACAGAACCATGATAAACGCTCGTTCAATTATCATACTCATCTAACCACGCCTTTAATTCCTGGATCTCTTTTTTTCCGATTTTTTTACTGCCACGAAAAGCCGTTAAAAAATTTACCATAGAACCACCAAATGTACTATCCAAAAATCCTTCTGCTTCATTCCTTTTATATTGTTCTTGACTAATTAAAGGAAAATAACAAAGTCTTTTTCCTTTTTTTGTAACAGACAAAAATCCCTTTTTTTCTAAATTTTTCAAGAATGTAGCAACGGTCTGATATGCCCATTCTTCTCCCTGAGAATTTAAAATCTCTACCATTTCTGGAACTGTCACCATATCTCCTATAGTCCATATTTGATTCATTACTTTTAATTCAGCATTAGTTATATTTAATTCCTTTTTCATGTAAATCATCTCCACAAACTACTATATCTTATAGTAGTAATTCTACTATAAGATATAGTAGTTGTCAATAGCTGATAAAAATAAATATAACTTCATTATCAACACAAAAAACATCCTCGTCGAAATAAACTTTTTTATTACATTCATTTTTAATTGTTTTCAAATAAACTCACAATTTCCATACACTCTCTGGAAGTATATCCCCACAAAACTCTCCCTAATTGCATAACAGCTTCATTCTTCTTACGAAAATAGGTACTTCTTGAAATATCCTTCATATAGTCCCTAAGCTTGTCCACAATTTCATCAATATTCTGCATTTCCTGTGGTGAAAGATATGTATAGTACAAAATCCAGTAGTACAGTTCACCATTTTTATGCTTTGTTCTCAGCAAATCTACAGAACAGTCAATCATACGCAGCATATTTCTGCTTCTTGCAATAGTTTTTGTCTGCGATTCTATTTCTGTACCATTCAAGTCAAGTCCTGCTTCATAGGTCAATTCCAGAAAACCTTCGATATCCCTACCATATTCCTGATAAAAGTTCTGATTCACCCTATGAACAGCGACTTCCAAACTCCATACAACATCCCTATAATTCTTCAGCAACACTTCTGTATTGTGGAACAGTGTATCCTCATCTTTCTTTTTATATTTCATACTTCACACCCCTTTTGCTTTTGGACATTATGTCCAGAAGTGGTTTATCTCATTTCTATAACAACGATTCTTCTGCCTTTGGACATTATGTCCAGAAGTTACTATCAGCCACTTCCATACATATCTTTTTGCACCTCTTGTTGATAGTAGTAATTCATAGTACTTGGCGCATAGTAAAGTGTAGTAAGCAAATAAGCTCGTATATTATGAATCTGTGAGGATACTTTCTTCATGCTTTCCAAGATATATTCAATATGAGGTTGCTTTATCTTTAAAAATTTAGATTTTACAAGTTCATATGGAATTTTATCTCCACCAATGATAATAAACTTTCTTTTTACACAAACTACATCGCAAATCAGCTGATATAACTCATCTACAAGTTCACTTTCTCCGATATTTCCATGTTTTTTATAGTAATCATACTCAATATTCTCTTTGATGAGCTCCATATAACAATCAATCCCATCAACCTCTGATAGATTGATGGGATTGTTATGATTCCTGTCTGTATAACTGAACTCATTATAATTAAAATCTTTGTTATAATTTCCTTCTATTTTTCCGAAGTCCAAACTTCCGTTTTCCAGAACTCCTGACTGCTGTTTTTCCGAAGGCAAGACTTCGGTTTTTCCGAACTCTGGACTTCTGACACTTAACTTCTCAGACTTCGGTTCTTCCGAACTCTGGATTTCATTCACAATTTTAATACTATCTTCTTCCTTCTCCGCCTCAGTTTTCTTCTCTACTACTAAGCTTGCGAAGTTCTTTACAAAAATAATAGAGGGCTTACCCAGCCCTCTTTTCTTTCTTTCGATCAAGCCGATACCTTTTACAGTATCCAACTCTGCCAATATTTTTACGCCTTTATCTTTTCCGCAATTTAAGTCCTCCATGATATTTTCCAGCGTATAAATGATATAGACTCTATTTTCTTCGTCCAGCCACCCATTTTTCATGGACAAGGACATTCTGTCCAACATCAATCCATAAAGCAACTTTGCATCCGTTGACACCTGTTTGAATCTTGGATCTTGTATCAAAACACGAGGTATTCTAAAAAATGAAAATTGTTCTGCCTCTGTTCCGTAGTAATAGTCAAATACTTCTTCCTTGCCCAACCTCTCCGCCTCCTGTTCGCTGCTGCCATTCCTCCAAAAGTTGAAAAATGACTTTTTCCATCTCCTCACTGCTGTATGAAGACGGAAAATATGATTTCAGCCTGTTTCTACTGATCGAGAGTGCATCCGATTTTTTCTTTTGACTATCTAGTAAAAATTCTTTTGCCTTCTCTTGCGTCAATGTTCCGCTCTGCGCACACTCTTTACACAATTCTGCTGCTTTTGTACTGATTTGTACCTTTTCGTCCACTATGATATCTAATATCCAGTCCTGTTCTTCCTGATTTAGAAATGAAAGGGCAATTCCTTGGACAATACCCATTTTTTTGCGATCCAACAATTCCAATAAATCATCACTTAATCTGGAAAGCCAAATATATCGCTGTACTGTCTTCCCGCTTTCACCAAAAGCCTCTCCCATCTGTTCCAGCGTATGTAAACCATTTTGTACCCCTTGATGCTTCAGTGCTTCATATTTCATTTTATAGGCTTTTGCTTTCTGACTGGGAAGAATATTTCTACGATAAATATTAGAATCCACCATCAATATCGTTGCTTCATCATCACCGCAATCTGTTACTACTGCCGGAATGACATTTTGTCCAATTGCTTTACAGGCTGATGTTCTTTTATGCCCGGATATGATTTCATATCCACCTTGTGTTCTCTTTCGAACCAAAATTGGTTCCAGGACTCCATACTTTTTTACGCTTTCCATCAGTTCCTGCATCTCTGCATCCATCTCAAAACGAAAAGGGTGGTCTGGAAATTCGTGTAGCTCCGAAACATCTATTTCTATAACGCTTTTCCCTTGTTGTTCCGCATCATTTGTACCAAACAAATCATCATAGCTTGTCAGTTTAATATTGCTTACACCATTTTTCACTTCCTATTACCTCCTCTGTTAGTGTCTGATAGGCTTGTGCAACCTTTCCTTTTGGATCATGGCGAAAAATACTCATTCCTTGTGTGGAAGCCTCCTGTGCTCTTACAGACATCGGGATATGATTTTCAAAAATCTTTATATTTCTTCCATAAGCTTCTCGCAACATTGTTGTAATATCCTTCGCATAATTCGTTCTTCCATCCACCATTGTAATCAAAATACCTTCAATTTCAATTTTAGGATTTAAGTGACGTTTTACCTTTGAGATGGTTTTGATCAACTGTTCCAAGCCTTTTACAGGTAAATAAGCCGCCTGCACAGGTATCATAACGCTATCTGCACAAGAAAGTACATTTATCGTCAATGTACTAAGTGAAGGCATACAATCAATGATAATATAGTCATACTCATCTTTTATCAATGACACATATTGCTTTAAAATCTGTTCCCTGCTCATAACATTAACTAAAGATACCTCTAAACCAGAAAGCTCAATATTGCCAGGCAAAATATCAATGCCTTCCTCATGCTGTAAAATCCCTTCTGTCGGCGTAATTTCTTCTTCCTTAATTACTTTTCCAAGAATTGTTGCCAGAGATACTTCCATCTGATCTGGCTGCGGATAACCCATACTGATTGTCAAGCTGCCTTGTGGATCGGCATCAATTAAAAGCACCTTCTTCCCTTCCTTTGCCAAACAAATACCTAAGTTAGCACAGGTAGTTGTTTTTCCTACTCCGCCTTTCTGATTTGCAACTGCAATAATCTTTCCCATAATAATCCTCCTTTTTCCTCAGTTTTCTATATTTTTATATTGTTAAAGTGATAGAATCACAACAATATTGGAATAAAAAAAGTGCCATCCATTATTTCGCTCGGACAGCACTTTTTCTATTCCAATATTCACTTTTTTCTTCTTTCCTGCACTTTTAATCTATAATACATTTCCAGTGCTTCTATAATTGTTTTTTCCATAGTCTTTTGTGAAGTTCCTGGAGAAAAATATTTTTGTATCTTTTCCACAGGCACTTTCAGCTGTTCTTTCTGATTACCTTTTTGTTCAGATAATATCTTTTCTATCGCAAATAAACATATTGTCTGTTCTTCTTCCAGCTTTCGCAGTTGAATCGCCTGCGCATGGCTTGGGGTGCAATCAAATTCTGTCATCACTTCCAACAATATCTCTTGGCTTTCCGAAGATAAGTAAGAAAGTTCCACAGCAGGACGCAAAGCTATTTTTTTCATATCCACCATATCTAATAATGGTTTTATTAAGTATGTTAGACGGATATATCTTCGAACCTGATCCTGACTTTCTCCTACCTGTTCTCCAATCAACTGTCTCGATGTTTTCTTCTGAAAATTATGTGCCAGTGGCACAACATTATTCTTTCTTGGTCTGCCACCTTTTCTTTTGATCGCATCCATTCGCATTTTATATGCAAATGCTTTTTCCGATGGCAATATGTTTTCTCTTTGGATATTTGAATCAACCATCGTAATGATAGCATCTTCATTACTTAACTCCTTGATTATGCAGGGAACCCTATATCGTTCCGCTAAAATAGAAGCTGCTTTTCTTCTATGCCCTGCCACCATCTGATACTTGTTGTCTACCAGTCTAACAATCAAGGGTACCATGACGCCATACTTTTTGATGCTTTCGGAAAGTTCCATTAAACTTTCATCTTCAATTACATAGTATGGATGGTCTGGAAAATCAGAAATTTCATCTACATCCAAATAATAGATTTTCTTATTTTCATCATTCGTAACATATGTGTTGTAAACATTTACTTCTTCCATGACAAACACTCCTCGTCATTTATAGTAATTTACATTCCACATAGTACATTTCGAACTAAGAATTCCATATCGTGATAACGCATTTTTCGACACGAATCTTGGTCACTAACCTCTATTTTTTATTGAGTGTTATTTGCTCCATTTCGTCCAGCAAAAGACTATATATAGAATAAAATTCAACAAAATACCCTATATTTTGTCCCTTCTACTTCCATATTCATTCTAGCTGACAAAATACTCCACAGCGTTATTGGGAAAAAATTCTTTAAATTCATTATATAATTGTGCAGCCAATGTTTTATTATGAGCAATTACCAACGTAGGCTTTTGAATTTTTTCAATGATATTTGCCATGGTAAATGTTTTACCGGAGCCTGTAACTCCTAATAATGTTTGAAACTTATTTCCTTTTTTAAACCCCTCAGCTAGTAACTCAATGGCCTGAGGCTGATCGCCTGTAGGCTTATAGTCCGAAACAATTTGAAACTTTGGCATTATATCAGCTCCTCAAATAAGAACTTTTGTTCTTATATTAGCATAATTAAAAATTTTTGTCTAGGATTCCTTTACTTTATTTACTGCAAGATAGAAAAAAGGTACTGCAAATTTGCGGTACCCTCGTAAATCAAACTTTCATATGTTTTAATGCATCATTTGCGGCGCTTTGCTCTGCTTCCTTCTTACTTCGGCCTTTGCCTTTTCCAAGAATTGTATCGCCATGGCAAACTTCCGCAACAAATACTTTATTATGGTCAGGCCCAGTTTCATCGATAATACGGTAAGAAATGGGCATTTTGCTATTTTTTTGAATCACTTCTTGTAGATGGGTTTTGCAATCTAAAGTGTGGTAATGATTTTTTTCCTG
>JAAYQI010000038.1 GCA_012519385.1 Candidatus Epulonipiscium sp. | reverse complement strand
TATGTGATTCGTGATGTAAATCTCTCTTTTGAATCTGGTAGGATTTACACCATGATAGGAAAAAACGGCTGTGGAAAAAGCACACTGCTAAAAAGCTGTTCTGGGTTACTAAATCCTAAAACGGGTTCCGTTCTATTGGATGGAAAAGAGTTGCATCAATATCTTCCTAACGAGAGAGCAAAAAAAATATCTTATCTATCCCAAAGCACCAATACTCCTAACATCACAGTGGAACGCTTACTGGCTCATGCCAGATTTCCCCATCTAAGTTATCCAAAAAAGCTACGTCAGGAGGACTGGAATATTATCTATAAATCGTTGGAGGAAATGAACGCAAAGGGTTTTGCAAATACTTCCCTCCGTGCCCTTTCTGGCGGCGAACGTCAGCGGATATATCTCGCCATGCAGCTTGCACAAGACACCAAAATCCTGCTACTGGATGAACCCACCACTTACCTTGACATTGAATATCAACTCTCCCTCATGAAACTATTGGAAAAACTGAAACAACAAGGAAAAACCATTGTTATGGTGTTGCATGATTTGGAGCAAGCTCTAAAGTATAGTGACTATATAATTGCTATTGATACGGAAAAGGAAATCTACACAGGTATGCCTGAAAAAATATTAAATGATGGCATATTAAGAAAAATCTTTCATGTAGAAGTAAAGCGTAGTGAATATACGTTTACAATATAAAAGCCTCACTGCATAAAACAGTGAGGCGGTATTTACAGTATTCGGAAACAGTTTTTGTTGTAATCAATAATACCATCGTCCTTCATTTTCGCAAGCTCTCGTGTCAAAGCACTGCGGTCGGCACAAAGATATTCTGCCAATTCTACTCTACCCAATGGAATTTCAAAATAACGAGATTTTTGGATTTGTGCCTGAATAGATAGATACGCCAAAATTTTCTCACGCAGAGTCTTTTTAGAAATGACCTCTACCTTTCTCATAATATCACGATTTTTATTGGCTATAATGTGTACCATGTTTTCAATTAGCCGATGGTGAAACACGCAAGCCATGGTACAACTGTGCATGACTCGGTCAAATGGCATAAACAGAATCTTTGCATCTTCCGACACTATGAAAGTTACAACGGACAGATTATCTTCTCCACAGGCAAAGGTTTCCCCAAACAACTCATCCTTACGCATACGAACCAGCATGGTTTTGTTGCCCCAGAGGTCCTCCTTTATCATATCTACAGCGCCAGAAATAACAATGCCGATATGTTTTACATTTTCTTCTTCAAAGGCAATGATTTCTCCCTTGCCAAAAATACCAATTCGATAGCCAATACATCCAAGCATTGCCTTTAAGTCCTGTGTTTGGATACCTGCAAAAAGCGGAGAATGAACCTCGCTAATGATTTCTCCCATTGTATCACCTCCATAGTGGTATTCTACAATAGGAATGTTCATGTTGCAACCGCAACGTCAATCTAAGGCCTATTCTTTTTTGTAAAAAGGATTGCATGGCCCCAGATAATATCAAAGGGAGCAGAAGCCACCTTAGTTTCCTGATTCATATACATTCTGATGACTAAAAATACCTTTTGATTGTTGTTCACCCCATAGGCTGACCCTTTGGGGTTGTCTGTACTATACGGTATGGTAATATCCTTTTTCAGTAGTACAAGTTTCCTTTGCTATCAGCGCTACTATAGGCCATGGGCGAAAAGAAGTATATGGCTTTTTTGGGGTAATGCGTAACACTGTAAAATACTTCTCAATATTATAAATATAATCCCATCCTACTTCCGTCCTTTTTCTACATAACATGCTGTTTCTTAAGCAAGGGTGATTAAGTACGCAGACCTCGATGCAATATAAAGGAAAAGACCAGCTATCACAAACTTTATTTGCTTGATGACAGTTGGTCTTTCCTATTCTCTTTCCTTAAAGAGTTTGTTTTTTTAAGATAAATTCTTATCCGTTATTGCTGCTAAATTTTTGTTTTGTCTGCTGAATTTTTTGGGGCTCTACAGGTTGGTTGGTATACCATCCTTTTTCCACCATTTTGTTATAAATTTTATTCTGCATTTCCAAAGCATCATTGAGTCCTGTTTTAAAGGCACTATGCACATTGGGTGTGCCTGATTCAATGCTTCCGTGCATCATAAGGCCGCAAACACCTTTTACATTGCTTAAAATGGTATTCATAATTGTTTTGTCATCCATAGCACATACCTCCATTAACTATTTAAAAGGGAATAGAATTTTGAAAAGCATTCAATCTTTTGATTGGATAACCCGCTTACAAATGCTTTTAATTCGGGGTCTTGCAGTTGGGATGCAAAATCTGCAAAGGAAGTTTGAAGCACCTGCTCCTGTGACAATACATCTTCAATATACTGCAATTCTTTTCCTGTCATATTGTTTCTCCTCCTAAAAAATCAATTTTGTAGCCTGCATTAGTATGTGAGCTACCAAAAAAAATATTCCCTTTTGCAAAAAACCGCATATCCAAAAAATTCCATTCCACCCCTGTCTTTTTTAGGAATCAAATTGGGACAAGCTTCGATAAAAAACTATATTTTTTTATAAAAAATAATTGACTAATGGTCACTTTTTTATTATAGTAATAAATGACCATTAGTCAATTATTATTTCTTTCATCAAAGGAGAGACCATATTATGAAGAAAAATATCAGTATGCTCTTGATATGCTCCATGCTCTTTTCCCTCCCCCTACAGGTACAGGGAGCAGAAAAAACAGAAACCGAAACAACAACAGAGGAAGAAACACAAGAAGAAACAGTACCTACCCTTACTCTGGATGAAGCTATAAAAATAGGATTAGAAAATAGCCTTACCATGGAAAAAGTAAATAATCAAGCAAAAATCACCTCTTTGGTTAATAAAAATTCCTCAGATACAAAAAAAGACTTAGACGAAGCAGAAAGTAAATTATTAGATGCAGAAAGCTCCATTTATTCCGGTAGAAAAAAAATCTATAGCTCCATGGACCAGTTAGACTCTGCACAGTCTGCCTTGGATAACGGCATAGCACCGGAAACCATTACCCTCCCAAACGGAACAGTCATCCCCAAAGGTACGGATATCTCCTCCATGCCTGCAGTGATTGCCGCAATCCAAAAAAACTTAGATGATAGTAAACGTCAGCTAAACTCCTCTTTGAAAGATTTGGATGAAGGAAATTCCAAATACCTTGCCAATCAGGCAAAATATGAAGCAACATTGCAGTTTGCCATGGCAAATATCTCTAATAAACTATCCACCTCTACCATTACCTCCTTGGACCCTACCTATATGGGAAACCTGATTAAGGAAATGGCGAAGGTGCAGGACCGCGTCACTAATTATGCCACCAATATTTATAAAAACCAAATTGCCCTACTGATTCAAAACAGCTATTTTGAAGCGTTAAAGCAAAATAAACTTTTGGAAACAAAAGAAAAAGCAATGGAACGAGGAAAATTGCAGTTTGAATTTGCCGACTACGCCTATGAAGTAGGAGCAAAATCAAAAGATGACCGAAACTTGGCAAAAATGTACTACGACAGCACTGTTATGGCCTATGACCTGCAAGTAAAAGAAGCAAATAACGCCATGCTAGAGCT
The DNA here is from genome assembly GCA_012519385.1 of Candidatus Epulonipiscium sp. GTDB lineage: Bacteria > Bacillota > Clostridia > Lachnospirales > Anaerotignaceae > JAAYQI01. The sequence continues at coordinate 12,287 of JAAYQI010000038.1, read as the reverse complement.
GAAAAAAAACATGAATATCCCTCTGGAGACACCATTGCAGCTAGAAGAAGTTCCGCTGGATTTAGAAAAAGGGTTTGACTTGCAAAAAGGCATTGATAGCGGCCTTAGGGCAAGGCTTGAGGTAAAAAAAGCCTATGCCAATGTAGAAATTTATAATGCCCTAAAAACCGCAGTAGAATACTCCAATTATAAAGAAAATGACAACGAATACCAAGAAGCATCTTTGCTTTTGGAGCAAGCAAGACTTGAACTAAAAGATGCCAAACTGCAAGTAGAAACCAGTATCCGTACTTCCTATGAAACCGTTACTGCTATGGAAAAAGTAGCAAAAAAATCCTTAGGCTTAAAAGCAAATGCAGAAGAAACATTAGAGATTGCAAAGCTGAAATATGAAGTGGGCTTTGGTGCTGATAATGCCCTCTTAAAACAATTAAATCTACAAGATGTATCTGGTACTATGGTGGAGGTCATTGCCGCAGAAGAAAACCTGACTTCTGTAGAAGAAAAAATGATAGAGGCTACCAACGGCTACCTTCTGGCTAGAGCAAAATATTTAAACGATATCGGCATATTACCATATTGAGTAAAGGAGATATGAAACCATGCAAAATAAGCTAAAAGATATGATACATAACGTAAATATCCCTAGTGATTGGAAGGAAAACCCTAAATATTATCTGGGGCAAATGCTTCGCAGCAAAAAAACCTATGCCATTGCCGTACCTGTCCTTGTTATCCTTGGACTTATCGTTTTTGGCATCGTTCATTATAGCAATAAAACAGTAGATGCCGCAAATTTCTTCCACAAAAGAGATGGCTTGATTAGCCAAGGAACCATCGAGGTAAAATCCGTCAATATAAACTCCAAAGTTCCAGGCAGAGTTCAAACAATCTATGTAGAAGAAGGCCAAACTGTGAAAGCAGGAGATAAACTTGTAGAAATCTCCAGTGATGAACTTAGAGCAAAAAAAGCACAGGCAGAAGCTGGAGTTGCACAGGCAGAAGCCGCCTTAAAAGCCGCAAAAGAACAGTATGAACAGGCAAAAGCAGGCCTAGAAGCATCAAACGGCTTGGTAAAACAAGCAGAGGCAGGGGTTAAGGCCGCTACTGGAAAACAGCAAGAGGCGCAAGCAGGCGTAGTTGCCTCTCAAAAACAGCAGGAAGCCGCTTCCGCTATCAAAGAAAAAGCCGATAATGGTGCCAGAGCGCAAGAAATTGCACAGGCAGAAGTAGCTTATAACATTATGAAAACCTCTTATGATAGAGTAAAACTCTTGGCAGAAAAAGGTGCCGTATCTCAACAAAAACTGGATGAAGTAAAAGCTCAGCTGGATTTGGCAGAGCAAACACTGAGCATGGCAAAAGAAGGTGCAAGACTTGAGGACAAAAAAGCTGCAACCGCTACCAGTGAGCAGGCGCAAGCAGGCGTAGAAGCAAGCAAAACAAGAGTAGAGCAAGCAGAAGCAGGGGTGCAGGCAGCACAGGCACAATTAACCCAAGCTATGGCAGGGGTACAGTCTTCTCAAGCCTTATTATACCAAGCACAAGCAGGGGTAGAAGCAAAAGAGGGCCTCGTGGCACAAGCTAAAGCCGTATTAGCTGAAGTGGATGCGTACTTAAACGATGTGGTAATTGTAGCACCTATGGATGGTGTAGTAACATCCATTAACTCCGAAGAAGGAGAGCTTGTTTCCACAGGAACACAGATTGCCGTTGTCAGCAATTTAGAAGGCGCTTGGGTCACTGCAAATATTATGGAAACCGACTTGGCAAATATATATGAAGGCCAGAGCGTTACCGTAAAAGTACCCTCCTATCCTGATAAAACATTTAAAGGAACTGTAAAAACCATTAACCAACAGCCAAACTTTGCAGTAAAACGTGCCACAAAGGATAACGGCAGTTTTGATATTGTTTCCTTTGGGGTAAAGGTAAAGTTGGATAATGACGATTGCCTATTAAGACCGGGAATGAGTGCTTTTCTTCAATTCCAAAAAAAATAACATTTTTAGATGAAGGTTGTGAGACTATTGTATGAAAGTTTTTTGGAGGAATCTAAAAAGTTAAAAACAGACCGTATGATTCTTCTGATTGCACTGATTATCCCCATACTTGTAAACTTAATGGTAGGATGGGAGCTTTCCAAAGGAGTAATGGACCATATTCCTTTGGGTGTGGTAGATGAGGATAATTCCCCCCTAAGCCGACAATTAGTGCAGTACTTTGCGGATAATGAAACCTTTGCATTGACATATTATGCCCAAAATCAAGAAGAACTGCAAGAGCTCATCAGTCACAGCAAAATAAAAGCAGGATTGGTAATTCCCTCACACTTTTCGGAAGATGTGACGGCACTACGCTCCCCTTCTGTTTTAATGATTTACGATGGAAGCCATATGAGTATCACCAGCGTGGCAAAAGCAAAGGCAAGTGAAATACTCCTCACTATGCGTACAGGTGCCGCCATTAAGCAATTAGAAGGCAGGCTTCTTATGACAGAAGAGGAAGCATATCAAACGGCTATGCCCATTGCCTTTGAAACAAGAACATTATATAACCCTGCCAAAAATTTTAATTATTTTATGACACCAGGGTATGGTACTATCATCTGCCAACCAGGTATCGGCTTAACGGCAGTATTATGCATTACCTCCATGCCAAAACGAAAAAAACAGGATATCTTACACTATATGGGCGGAAAAGTTTTGTTTTATGGAGGCTTGGGCAGTATCGCCTTTATCATCAATATTTTGGTACAGGTATTTTTATTTAAAATCCCCTGCCGTGGTTCTCTTTTTATAGCATTTTTCTTCAGCATATTATTGGCGATGGCGGTAGCGGCAATGGCTGTGGCAGTATCCGCATGGATGCCTAAAAGAACCATTGCCATCGCTGGCATAGGGCTTTTATTACTACCCAATTCCGTTATGGCAGGCTATACTTGGCCGCTACTTTCCATGTCAGCTTTTTATCAAAAAACAGCGTATCTCATTCCTTTTTATCATTACGGAGATAATATCAGAGATTTATTTTTAAAAGGAAGTATGCAACACCCCTTATCGGATATTTTATTTTTGATACTATTTACACTAGCTATGGTATGGATAGCGGCATCCAAATTTTTCTTCTTTCAACCTCTTTTGACAAAGGAGGATAAACCTTTATGACAGCTTTTTTGTACTACCTCAAGGAAGAATTTCACTTTATCAAAAAACAAGCAGGGCTGATACTTCTGCTCTTTGTGGGAATCCCTTTTTTAACCGTTTGGTTTGCAGGAGCATATGCCACAGATTATGTATATCATATTCCTATTGCGGTACTGGATGAGGATAACTCAGAGCTAAGCCGAAGCATCATAGAGCATTTTGATAAAAACGAGCGTTTTCAAGTAACCCACCATGTCTACACCAGACAGGAACTACAAAACATATTGGATACCAAGGAAGCCTATATGGGGCTATATATTCCCCCTGATTTAAACGAAAATGTTCTGTCGGGGCAAACCACCCAAGTGCTGATACTTACCAATGGAGCAAATGTTATCATCGGCAATAATGCCTATGCCAGTGCCGCCACCATTGTGCAAACTGTTTCTGCAGGAGCTAGCATCAAAATTATCAGTGTAAAAGGTTCTCTCCCCCAAATCAGTGCAACCAATATGGCTTTGCCTTTTCAATTTACAGATAGAATGCTGTATGACCCGCAAATGACCTATATGAATTACCTGATTTACGGTTTTGTGGCGGTATTTTTTCAACAGCTACTGCTTTCAGGCCTTGCCACATTGATACTGCGTAATCCTCAAGAAACTGTAAAAGAACATACTTTGCGTAGGCTTGGGGCAAAAATAACAGCAGCGGCAGGCTGTCTTATCCTGACAGGCTCTCTTGCCATACTGTGGCTACATAAGGGGATGCACGTAGTACTAACGGGCAATGTTTTTCTTGCTTTAGCATTAAGCATATTATTTGCCATAGCCATCAGTTGCCCGGCCATACTGCTTACTGCCATCACCAAGGATAAAACCAAGTTTTCACAAATATCCTATATGTTGTCTTTACCTACATTCTTGACCTGCGGATATGTTTGGCCTGCGGACCAGATGCCATTTTTGTTAAAAGGCTTGATAAAAATCACTTGGCCCTTGATTTACTATGCCAGAACATTTGATGAAATATTGGTAAAAAACCTCCCCTTGAAATCGGTATTGCCAAACGCAATGCATTTAATCATTTATAGTGCCATATTTATGCCGATTTCCATATATGTATGGAAAAAACGCTTTGGAGAACCAAAAGAGACAGCTCTATCCATAGCGGAAACAAATTCAATCGAAGGAATTGATATTTATGAATAAAATAGCCAAGAAAAAAATGGAAAAGGAACACCGATTGCTAGAAACTGCATTCTCTTTGTTTATCTCCAAAGGAATTCACGAAACTACTATACAAGATATAGTGGATAAAGCGGGGGTTGCAAAGGGTACCTTTTACCTATATTTCAAAGATAGATATGATATTATACAAAAAATTATTGCAATAAAAACCATAAAGCTCTTTGAGGATGCCATTGAAAACAGCCGAAAAAAAGAATATGAAAATTTTGTTCAACAGTTTTTATATATCATTGATTTTATTATTGATGATTTAACAGAAAATCAACAATTATTAAAATTCATTTATAAAAATCTTTCGTTGGGCATCCATGCCACCACAGCAGGAAATGCAAAAGAACCACAAGCCATGCAAGTATTTTCCCAATCCTTTTTTGACTTATTTATGAAAAGGATTACAGAAGATGGTATTATGCTAAAAGCACCGAGGGTTACTTTTATTATGATTATTGAACTGGTAGGCTCTACTTGCTATCACTCTATTCTTTATGGTTCACCGCTACCCATTGAGGAATATAAACCTCATCTGTATGAAGCAATCAGTAAACTATTGTCCCAATAATCCTTGCACTGCAACCATAAAAAGCCTCTGGAAAAAATTTTTCCAGAGGCTTTCGTTATTATCGTATTAAATCAGATATCCTGCATGTTCCTTCAAATAGTTTCTTGCTTCCTTCCAAGAGGGCATATATCTTTCCACCAATGCATAAAATGCCGCAGAATGATTGGGATGCACCAAATGGCAAAACTCATGCACAACCACATATTCTATACAATATAAAGGTGCACCCATTAATCTTAGGTTTAAAGTAATGACCCCTCTGCTAGGCTGACAAGAACCCCATCGGGAAGTCATCTTTCTAATTTTAATACACGGATAAGTGATTCCTTCTTTTCTCATAGCTTCATAGGTTTTTACTGAAATTTCTTCAAATAATACTCTGGCTTCCTGTGTGAGCCAGCCTTGCATCAGCTTTTCTTTCTTTTGTGCTGATGTTCCCTCTTTCCAGTTGAGTATCAAAAAATCTTCCTGCCTATAAATCTCCTCTTTTGTACCCTCTTGTTGCTTCAGGGAAAGCTTACCGCCCAAAAAAGGGATTTCTCCTCGCTCTAGCATACCTTTTTGCTCTAGCAAAGAAGCATTTCTTTCCAACTGCTTACAGCGTATCTTTTGCAATCGGGAAAACTGCGATAGTATCCACGCATCGATGGATTTTGCAGAAACATCAGAGGATGCGGAAACAAAGATAGTACCATCTTGTTTCACACGAAGATTGACCCGCTTCACCCTTTTTCTCTCTAAATAATACAGCAGTTCCTCCTGCCCATGCACAATCTTCCTTTGCTGTACTTTTTCAGCCACACTTACCACTCCAACCTTTTTTTATAAAAATAGCAGTGCAAAAGCAGGCAGTGTAAAGGCAGAAAGCAAGGTAGTAACCAAGGTATAGCGAGCTGTCATTTCCATATCTCCGCCATATTCCGCCGCCAATACAGCACAAAGTACTCCAATGGGTGTTGCCAAGCCCATCACCACAACTCCCAATATCAATCTATCCGTAATAAATCTTTCCAGTAAAAAATATCCCAATAAAGGCATCATCACCAAACGAACCACAGAAATGGCATAGGCCCATTTATCCCGAAAGGCATCTTTCATACTGGTTCTGGATAATACTGCCCCGATATAAATCATTGCCAAAGGTGCAACCATATCTCCTACCATTTGGGTGGTACCTCTGATAAATTCGGGCAAGCGAATATCCAGCAAAAACAATACCAAGCCAAAGGCGATGGAAATATTGACAGGGGTTAAAAAAACTCTTTTCCAAGATAATTTAAACTCTGGTTTATCAGAGTAAAAGCAAAAGATAGCCACTCCCAATGTATACGTAAGAATGTTAAATGCAAAAGAAGCAAAAGAACAATAAAACACAGTGTCTTCGCCAAAAACAGCAACAATTACAGGGATTCCCATAAAGCCGATATTGGCAAACATACAGCTAAAAAGCCATACCGCCATTCTTTCTCGACCAAACCGAAATATCTTTGCCAAAATAAAACCTACCACCATGCTGACTCCATGCATAACCATGCAGCTTATAAATACAGTGATTCCGCCTCTTAATAACTCTGGTGCAAAATCTACTTGCAGTGCCGAAATCTGAAAGCAAGGTATAATTACACATACCAAAAACTTAGATAGCTGATCCACAAAGGAATCATTCACCACCTTGGTCTTTCTTGCCATATAACCAATCAATAGCAATAAAAAAACCATAATCAACTTTTCTGTTACTACTACAACAGCTCCCATAAAAAATCCCAACCCTATAAATATAATATTTTTCTTTTGTAGCCTTTTTCGTTGTCATATTAGGTTTTATTTATCGCTAATATTAGTCATATTATAGCATTAAAACAAATAAATTTCCACTATATTGTTACTCTATTTTTATTTTTCTCTTACAGAAAAAGTCTTGCCCCATGAGAAAACAAAAAGCACAGGGCCATTCCCATCACTGTAGGGATGAGAAACGAAAGCGCCACCCATTTGAAGCTACCTGTTTCCTTCCGAATGGTAAGGCAAGTGGTAGCACAGGGCCAATGCATTAAGGAAAATAACATAGTGCAAACAGCCGTCACCCAAGTCCATCCATTTTCCAAAAGCACTAGCTTTAACTGTGTAATGCTTTCAAACTCCATAAGACTGCCCCCAGCCAAGTAAGACATAATCATAATAGGAATCACAATTTCATTGGCAGGTAAGCCCAATATAAATGCAAACAAAATGACACCATCTAAGCCTAATTGTCTTGCAAAAGGGTCTAAAAATTGGTTGCAGTGTGCTAATATGCTCTGCTCTCCTACCATGGTATTGGCAAAAAGCCATATGATAAGCCCTGCAGGTGCCGCCGCCATGATAGCCCTTCCCAAAACGAATATGGTACGGTCAAAAATAGAATGCACCAAAATTTTACCCACTTGGGGTCTACGATAAGGGGGTAACTCCAAGGCAAAGGAGGAGGGATGCCCCTTTAAAATTGTTTTGGATAACATCGCCGATACAAAAAAAGTAGCCCCGATACCCAGCAGTACAAAAAATGTTAAAAATAATGCCGCAAATACAGAGCCATAGGGAGCTGCTACTGCACTTGCAAAAAACATGGTAATAATAGCAATCAGCGTAGGAAATCTTCCATTACAAGGTACAAAGTTATTGGTCAGTATGGCAATCATTCTTTCTCTAGGGGAGTCAATGATACGACAGCCGATAATACCTGCCGCATTACAGCCAAAACCCATGGCCATGGTTAATGCCTGTTTGCCGCAGGCACAGCATCTTTGGAATGTTTTATCCAGATTAAATGCCACTCTGGGCAAATACCCTAAGTCCTCCAGTAACGTAAACAATGGAAAAAAAATTGCCATAGGCGGTAGCATCACCGATATCACCCATGCCAGTACACGATATACCCCAAAAATAAGCATTTCATATAGCTTTGTAGGAACTCCTGCCCATAAAGCAAGCTCTACCAGCCTATCCTCCAACCAAAAGAGTCCTCCCGCCAAAAGAGAAGACGGTACATTGGCACCCGATATGGTAATCCAAAAAATGATGCACAATAGCCCTAGCATGATAGGAAATCCCGTGCTTCGGCTAGTGAGTATTCTGTCTATTTTTCTATCCCTATGGTGATAGTGCTGGTTTTCATAGGTAACAGTTTGATTTGCGATTGCTTCTGCTTGGTCTAGGATACTGCTTACAATACGGTCATGCCATTGGTTTTCTCCTATTCCTTGCTGAAAAAGCAGGTCTCTCCTTTGGTGAATCACCTCCATCATTTCCTCATCTTCCAAAAAATCAAATTGCAAGTATTGTGCCATAGCCTGTATTGTTTTTTCATCATATTCCAATAGCTTTAACCCCATCCACCGATATGAAATTTTGCTATCGGGTATTTTTGCTTCAAGCATAGGCTGAATCTTTTCAAGCGCCGCTTCTATCAAAAGAGGATACCCAATGGTAACATGCTCTGTATCTTCTTTTTCCTGCAGTACCCTATCCACAGCATCCATGATGGCACTTAGGGCCTTTTTATCCCTCGCTACACAGCCAACAGTAGGCACACCCAACACCTGTGACAGCTTTTCTATATCCACATGAATCCCCTTTTTTCGGGCTTCATCCATTAAGTTGACACATACCACAACTTTCTTTGTAATTTCGATGGTTTGTAATACCAAATTTAGGTTTCGTTCCAAACAAGTAGCATCACACACTACCACCACTGCATCTGGGTCGCCAAAGCAGATAAAATCTCTGGCAACCTCCTCCTCAGCGGAATGCGCCAAAAGAGAATAGGTACCAGGGATATCTACCATAATATAATTTTTTCCGTTTCTATGATGAATGCCTTGAGCATTGGTGACTGTTTTCCCTGGCCAGTTGCCAGTATGTTGCCTAAGCCCCGTTAAACCGTTAAATACGGTACTTTTTCCCACATTGGGGTTTCCTGCCAGTGCAATCACTTTATCCTCATCGCTGAGCTTTTCAATAATAAGCCCCCTATCTAGGGCATTGCTCCCCACAGAGCCTATTGTCAACCCCATATCCATCTCCCCCTCTTTCCCTTACATAGCAATGATAATTCGCTCACTATCCTCTCTGCGAAGGGCAATTACAGCCCCCCGAATACAAAAGGCCACAGGGTCACCACTCGGACTTTTTAAAATACACTCTACCTTGGCACCTTCTATAAAACCCATATCCTGTAGACGTCTTCTCATAGCACCCACAGCCGTCAATGCCTTTATAATTCCGCTTTCGCCTATGGTTAAACTCGCCATACAACATTCCTTATTCATAAAACCAACCGCTCCTCCATAATTTAGTGTAAGGAAACTCTTCGCTATATGGTTATAGTATGTGAAAAAAATAAATTGTGTGACAGGGGAGGAATCTCTTATGGATAACGGAAATTTCTATACCTTAAAAGGCTATGAACGCTTGGAAGAAAAAAAAATAACCTACGCCATGGAAGATTATTTGGAAATGATATGCCGTCTTTATCAAGAAATGGGATTGGTCAGAATTACAGATTTGGCAAAAAATCTAAATGTTCGCCCCTCCTCTGTTACAAAAATGGTGGAGCATTTAAAATCAGCCGACCTTGTGGAATCTCAAAAGTATGGTGCCGTAAAGCCAACGGACATGGGTATGGAACTAGGGCGATATCTCATTAAGCGGCACAACATCATTCATGAACTGCTATGCCATATCAATCATTCTGAAAACGAACTGGAGCAAGTGGAAAAAATAGAACACTTCCTAAATGAAGAAACTATAAAAAATATAGAAACCTTCTTACAAACCATAGCAAAGCCTTGAAATACTACAATATTTTTGAAAACTCCCTTTTCTATTAACAGGATATAGCCCTCCTTCATATTAGTAGTATAGAAAAATAGAATAGGAGAATGTATTATGGCAATTAAAATATTTGTCGACCAAGGTCACAACCCCATGAATCCAAATGCAGGAGCAGAGGCAAATAATCTTCGTGAACAAGATATCAACTATGAAGTAGGCGTCCGCTTAGCGACACTATTAAACAGCAACCCAAATTTTGAAGCAAGATTATCCAGAAATACACCTACAGAGCAGTTGGGTACCTCCACTGCCACAAGCCTGCAAGCCAGAGTAGATATGGCAAACGCATGGGGAGCAGATTATTTTATCAGTTTACATTGTAATGCCAGCGAAATCCCTACCGCTAGCGGCAGTGAGGCCTATGTATACAGTGACGAAAGCCCTGCCTATGTTTTGGCACAAAATATTTTGGAAGGTTTAAACTATATGACAGGCCTACCCAATCGAGGTGTCTTTATCCGACCATCTCTTTTTATACTAAGGCGAGCACAAATGCCTGCTGTATTGGTAGAAATGGGGTATTTAACCAACACCTATGATGCTTATTTGCTTTCTAATGACCCACAGAGCTTTGCTTATGGCATTTATAACGGAATACTGCTGTACTTCGGTTTATTAAACACCGATTAATTCCTCCCATTATTTTTATTTAGTGAATAAAAAAGCCATGAATCTCTCTAAAACATAATAGAGACTTCATGGCTTTTTGCAGTATTTAGGGTAAACTGTAGTATTATTTTGCACTTTCTGGCAAGAAAACTCCCAGCCCTTTTTTATAGCACCATATCGGCAGGTATGAAAGCAATCCCCGCATCGGATACATTCGGGGGAGTTTATGTTTTTGGTAACCTCAACACCCATTTTACAGCTTTTCTCACATTCTTTACACCCAACACACCGATTCTTGTCAATATCCATACGGTAAAAACCATACTTATGAAACATTCCATAAAAAGCACCTAAGGGGCAAAGATATTTACAAAAGGGGCGGTAAATTACAATAGAAAAAAATACCACACACAGCAATATGGCAAATTTCCAATAAAATAAAAACCCTATCCTATTCCGTAAGCTTTCCTGCCAAATAAGGAGGGGAATTCCCCCTTCCAATGTACCCGCAGGGCAAATCCATTGGCAAAAATACGGCGGTGCTATCCCAAAAGAATTGGTGGCAAACATAGGTAACAGTATAACAGGCACAAACAGCATACCATATTTTACATACCGCAGAGCGTGGTCTAATTTTTTAGGCACAGAAAGCTTCGGTGTCTTTGGGAAAAACAGTACCTCCTGTATCCATCCAAAAGGGCATAAAAATCCGCATACCAATCTCCCCAAAAACACACCGAAAAATAGCATTATTCCTATTACATAATAAGAAAATCCATAATTTCTTGCTCCCAAAACTGCCTGTAAAGCACCAATGGGGCAAGAACCGATTGCCCCAGGGCAGGAATAACAATTAAGCCCCGGAACACATAGAAGTTTTGTATTCCCCGTATAAATTTTCCCTTTTGTAAAACCCACAGCATAGGCATTGGTAAATGCCATCACCATTACTTGAATGAAACTTCTTTTTTTTATCTTCATCATCCCACTCCGATACACTCTAAGCATATATGAATGGCTTTTTTCAATACAACCTTATGCTCTTCTCGCATAAGGCCTATCCCCATAAAGCAAAATGCCAACACCAGTAAACCATACTTTATGGCATATTGCACATTCTCCTTTTGCTTCATACTACTACTCTCCTTGTTGTACTACCCTTTCTTCTATGGCAGAAAGATAACTTCCCGCAATATTATCATGGGAGGGAACGCCAAAAATAGCTTCTCCTACAGGCATACCCTCTTTGTCCACAAAAATGGTAGTGGGGAAATACTGTATCTCATGCAATAGGCTTTTCTGCAGCTTATCATCAGGTACCAGTACATGAAACTTTGCTCCAGCCGCATCTATAATTTCCTCTGCAGCTTGGGCATCTTCTTTCCCATCTACGCACAAGCTAATCATATTTACATTTTGGGGTAGCTGTGTATAAAGCTTCTGTAACTCAGGCATCTCCGAAACACAAGGTCCACACCATGTAGCCCAAATATTGACCATAGTAATATCATAGTCTTTGAAGATATCCTGTGTCACAGCTGTTTGGTTTAAATCAACGGTAGAAAACTCCTTCATATTTCCCTCAAATACTTCTTCCGGTTCCATAGGGAAAATAGCAATTCCATCCTTAAAGCTCTCAATTTCCTCTAGCAGTTCATCCATAACCTTTTGCTCTGCCTCATTTAGGTTCATATGCTCGTAATCTGTATGATACCCCAGATAATAGGCATTTTGATCCACTGCAATCAGCTCATCCACGTGGCGAAAGGTACTGGCAAAGGCATCTTGCTCCTTTTTGGATACAGGGTCCTTTTGATTATGGCAGTACACTCCCACAAGGGGATAAACTTT
>JAAYQI010000037.1 GCA_012519385.1 Candidatus Epulonipiscium sp. | reverse complement strand
GGTGAAGGAGCCAAATCGGTATGGAAAGTGGAAAATTTGCCAGATAGAGAAGCAATAAGTTTGAAACTTTTACTCATTTTTAAAAATACCCATAAAATATCTTTGCTACAGAGGTATGTTTTTTCCCTTGCGGGAAAAACCGCAAAGCTATTTTATATGAAACTCCATCCTGATTTTTTATGCAAAAAATCTACGTCAGTCATTTCATAACCATAAAATATCTTTGCTACAGAGGAGAGAAAAAGAGATTGAATCATCAAGAATTATTAAAACAAAGCTGTGAACAAATGGATATCCCATTATCCCAAGAGCAAATTCAGCAGTTTATGGCATATAAAGATTGCCTTCTGGAATGGAACGAAAAAATGAACTTAACCGCCATCACAGAAGAAAAGGAAATCATACAAAAGCATTTTGTGGATTGTATCAGCATTGCCACTGCCTCCATGCCAAAAGAAAACGCATCCGTTATTGATGTGGGAACAGGTGCAGGCTTTCCAGGGGTTCCATTAAAAATTGTATTTCCTTCTCTGAAAGTGACATTGTTGGATTCTTTGCAAAAGAGGATTTCCTTTTTGGAAGAAGTAGTGAACCGTTTACAGCTACAAGGTATAAATTGTATTCATAGCCGTGCCGAGGATGGGGGGCAAAACGTTCTTTACCGTGAGCAGTTTGATTATTGTATGTCCAGAGCAGTAGCTTCGCTGCCTGTTTTACTGGAATATTGCCTGCCTTTTGTGAAAGAAGGGGGATATTTTATCTCCATGAAAGGCCCTGGCGTACAGGAGGAGTTAAAAGACTCTCAAAAAGCGTTGGAAATTTTGGGTGGAAGGGTAGAGCGTATCCAAGAGGTAGCAATACCATATACGGATTTGAAGCATACCATTGTAGTGATTAAAAAAATAGGACAAACTCCGAAACAATATCCCAGAAAAGCAGGGAAAATTATAAAAAATCCTATAGTATAATAAGAAAAAAGCAGTATCCTGTCGGGAGACTGTTTTTTTTGTTTGAATAAAAAAAGGTGACAGGAAAGGATATATGGTATAATTTGGAAAATAGGAGGATGTTATTTTAAATTTTAGGAGAAACAAATGTATTATCTTGCATAAATCTCACTAAACAATCATAAGGAGGAAGAAGATTGGAGGCAATTAAATTAACAGATATTATTTTGATGAAAAAGGATATGAAAATACAGTCACTACCCATTGAAAAAATACGTTCCAACCCATATCAGCCCAGAAAATATTTTAGCCGAACCTCTTTGGAGGAGTTAGCGGTGTCTATTAGTGAATATGGAGTGCTACAGCCTATTATTGTACGAAAAATGTCCGCTTCAAATTATGAATTGGTAGCAGGGGAGCGTCGGCTCAAGGCATCGGAATTGGTAGGGTTAAAAACCATACCCGCTATTGTTGTCAATATTAGTGACCTAAATAGTGCTTTTATGGCGCTAACGGAAAATTTACAGCGACAGCCCCTTCATTTTTTTGATATTGCAGAAGGGCTTCAATGCTTGATTGAGGATTATGAAATTCCTTTGGAGGAGCTTGCTATTTGCTTAGGATGTAGCCAAGGTACATTGGTAAATCGTTTAAAGCTACTAAAGATTGGAGAAAAGGCACGTAAAAAAATTGTAGAATACCATTTGACGGAACAGCACGCAAAATGGATTGCAAAACTGCCCGAGGAATCCGACCAGCTTAGAGTGATAGACCAAATTATTGAGGAAGATTTAACTGTAAAAGGTACGGAAGAATTGGTGGAAGAAACCATGGCTCGTATCGGTAATTATGAAACTGCAAAACGCAAAGGAAAAGAAAAACGTTTGATATCGGATATTCGTTTATTTACCAATTCCATCTACCAAACCGTAGAAATTATCCAAAAATCGGGAAGGCAAGTTTTTTACGAAAGCAGACAGGATGGAGATTACTGCGAAATCCTCATTAAAATTCACCCTAAAAATACATAAAAAATCCCCCTATAGAATATGGGGGATAAAAAGTTAGTTTTATGCTTAGTAAGGGGAGGTATATTTTAATACCATAAAGGTGGTGTTGGCTGTTGTTACCAAAAGATGATCTCTTTCCGTATGTACCTCCGCCACCATGCTGATTAAATTTTTGCCTATTGAGGTTACCGTTGCCGTAACATAAATTCTATCATGAAGCCATATAGGCTTTAGATAGGTTGTAGAGAGTGTTACAGTAGTTACCATTTTTCTTTTGGCAAAGTAATGGCAAAGTACACCAAAGGCTGTATCTATGGCAGCCACAGTAATTCCCCCATGCATAGCATTTTGAGGGTTCATTTCCCATTCTTGCACATCGTATGCCAAAGTAAGTTTTTTATTGGCATAGTCACAGCTTACAAATTGGGGTTTTAGCATAGGTATCAAACCATTTTGATATAGTTTTTGGTCAGGGGATAACACATGGTGAAACCAAGCCTCCATGCTCTCCTGATTTTCTTGTGTAATGTCTATTTCTGGTGACATGATAGTACCTCCGTATTAATTGATAAATTGCTCTATAATTTTATTAAATTCACTGTAGTTTTCGTAATGAGGAAGCATTCTTGTTTTTTCAAACAATATATACTCTCCTTCAGGATGAAGCTGTTGTATTTTCTCCAAATAGTGGGGCGGATTACAGATGTTTTCTTCTCCCCATACTACCATTAGAGGGATGGATATGGTTTCCAATGTTTTTTGTATGGAAGCATGGATAAACCTGCTGGCCGCACTGGCATAAGCAAAACGAGCCTTTTCATATCCCAAATGAGCACTTAGGTAGTAACTTTGCACCAATTCTTTTGTTACAAGCTCCTTAGAAAAAAACATTTCTTTTTGTAATCGGTCTGTTATGGCTTTTTTAGAACATTCTTTTAGATACATGCCTGTCCCCAGTAGGGGTTTTTGCAGTAATGCCAATGTTCGGCTTTCTTCCGATGTGGCGAAAGGAACTTCTTCCATGCCTGTAGGAGAAATCAAAGCTAATTTTTTAACATCTTGAGGATGTAATTCATATGCCTTTAGTGCTAAACAGCCCGATACAGAGGATGCAATTATACTTGTAGGCTGGCCGATAATATCAGTGATAAAATCATGAATAAATACGGCATACTCATAAGCTGTATACGTTTTGGCTACCTTTGAGGAACTGCCGTATCCCGGTAAATCGGGAATGTAAATGCGATGGCTACGTGATAGGGCATCTATATTTTTTTCCCATTCTTTGTGAGAAGCCCCAATACAGGTATTGTGGAGCAAAAGCACAGGACTGCCCGTACCTATTACTTTATAAAAAATATCTTGGTCTTTCCAAGAATAGAAAAGTCCATCATCAGCCTTATATTTTTTATTGGGTAATAAAAAAAGAAGTCGTTGTATCGCTGCAGAAAGCACAAGAGATAGAAAAGTGAAGGCTCCTGTCTGGAGAAAAACTTTTTTACTTTTTTTCATAGGATACACTCCTTTGTAATGGTATTCTGATACAGATTACCTCTATTATGATACAAAACAAGGAATTTGAAAAGGGAAATTTTCATAAAGTGATACTAATCCGAAAAAAGGTGAGGTGTTATTTGTATGGAACCCTTTTTAAAGCTAGCAGGAGAATTGTTTTTGGTGATTTTTGTGCAATCCGTATTAGAAATATTTGCATCTTCAAGAAAACAATATCATTTTCATAAGGTGATTTTTTTGGGATGTTATTTGGCATCCTTAGCATTGGTATTGAATTTTATGTATCAATATTTTTATCAGATGATTCCAGGTATTTTTAATGCCTTGTAACAAAGGGGAATCCATTGTTTTCCTTGATTTTTTATATGTAATGTGATACATTTAACATAGCTTTTTCTGCCAAGAAATTGCTATTTGTGCATTGTTTCGGATGATGGCATCTGCTTTCATAAAATTGAAAATCAAAATGAATCATACTCCTATTTTCGATTTTGCTGAATGGGGGTTGTTTTGTTTTGTAATAATGTTTCGTAAATATATTTTTGTAAATGTTATTTTTTGTGTATAATGTATCTGTAGGATATTTTGATTTTTTTGGAGGAAATTATGGATTTTAAATTAGAAATAGCCAAGCTATTAGCAGTAGCAGTACCAATGGAGTTAGAAGAAGCATTTGCCGCGATAGAGGTGCCACCAAATACAGAAATGGGAGATTATGCGTATCCTTGTTTTAAGCTGGCAAAGGTATTTCGTAAAGCACCCCCTATGATTGCTGCGGAACTTATGGAAAAGTTAGAAAAGCCAGATTTTATTGATGAAATCAAAGTGCAAGGTGCTTATTTAAACTTTTTTACCAATAAAAGCGTATATGTTTCAGAAGTATTAACCGAAGTATTGAAAAAAACATATGATTTTGGAAAAAGCGATATAGGACAAGGTAAAACCATAGTGATAGACTATTCTTCTCCTAATATAGCCAAGCCTTTTCATGTTGGACATCTTCGCTCCACAGTAATTGGTAATGCCATTTACAAGATTTATGAAGCCTTAGGTTACCAGTGTGAAGGAGTAAACCACTTAGGCGACTGGGGTACACAGTTTGGAAAATTAATTGTTGCCTACAAAAAATGGGGCTCCAAGGAAGCCGTGGAAGAAGGCGGAATACAGGAATTGATGCGGATTTATGTAAAATTTCATGATGAAGCGGAGAAGGAGCCAGCATTGGATGATGAGGCAAGAGGTTGGTTTGTAAAAATGCAGGATGGCGATGAAGAAGCTTTAAGCCTGTGGAAATGGTTTTATGATATCAGTATCAAGGAATTTGAACGAGTATATCAGATGTTGGGAGTAACATTTGATGCCTATACGGGAGAAAGCTTTTATAATGATAAAATGGCACCTGTAGTGGAGGAATTACGCCAAAAGAAACTGCTGACAGAAAGCGAAGGAGCATTAATTGTTGATTTGGAAGAAGAAGGTATGCCTCCTTGCTTAATTATCCGTAAAGATGGCGGAACATTATATGCAACCAGAGATATTACTGCAGCTTTATACCGCAAAAATAAATATAATTTTGAAAAATGCATTTATCTTACAGCACTGGACCAAAATCTGCACTTTGCCCAGTGGTTTAAAGTAATTGAAAAAATGGGTTATGATTGGAGTAAGGACTTAATCCATGTTCCTTTTGGATTGGTAAGCTTGGATAGCGGAAAACTTTCCACCCGTCATGGTAACGTTGTTTTAATGGAGGACCTTTTAAACCAAGCCATTGCAGAAACTCAAAAGATTATTCAGGAAAAAAATCCTCAGCTTCCCGATAAAGAAAAAGTTGCAAAACAGGTGGGAATTGGTGCGGTAATCTTTAATGATTTATATAATAACCGTATGAAAGATGTAGTTTTTTCTTGGGAGAAGATGCTGAATTTTGATGGAGAAACAGGCCCTTATGTGCAATATACCCATGCTAGAGCTTGCAGTATTCTAAAACGAGCACAAAATCCTTTGGATTTGGAAGATATCTCATACTCCTTATTAACAGATGATGTTTCTGTTGAGGTTTGTAAATTATTAGAACAATATCCAGCAAAGATTAAAGATGCAGCAAATAAACTGGAGCCCTCCATCGTTACCAGACATTTGGTGGATATTGCCCAAGCGTTTAATAAGTTCTATCATGATAACCCTATACTGAGCAGTGAAGATGATGTTAAAAAAGCACGTTTGGCATTGGTATATGCCGTAAAAGTTGTGTTATCTTCAGGTCTTGCCCTTCTGGGAATTTCTTCACCGGAACAAATGTAATGGGATTTCTTAGGAAAGGAAGTTTGATTTATGAAAAGGTTGAAGCTGATTTATAATCCTTTTTCGGGAGATAGAGGATTCAAATTTGATTTAGATGTTTGCGTGGATATTTTTCAGGCAAACGGCTATGAGGTTCACCTTTTTCGTATACAAAAGAAAGGTGACGTGGAAGAACATATCCAGCAGATGGATGCAGACTATGATATCATTGTGGTATCAGGGGGAGATGGTACAATCAACATTGTGTTAAACTCTTTAATGCGTAAAGGGTTGCGAATTCCCCTTGGCATTATTCCATCGGGTACAGCCAATGATTTTGCCAGCTTTTTGGGATTAAAATCCGGCAAGGTGGAGGAAGCCTGTCAGATTATTATGGAAACAGAGCCGAGAAATATTGATGTTGGTGTTGTCAATGGAACAGATTATTTTGTGAATGTATGCGCAGGAGGGTTATTGACCAATGTTTCCCAAACGGTAGATACCAATATAAAAACTGCTTTAGGAAGCCTTTCCTACTATTTAAAGGGTATAGAACAGCTAGCAAACTTTACAAAAATGCCTTTTCGTATTACTATTTCTAATCAAGAAATTATTGAGGATAAATTTTATCTCTATATGATATTGAATAGCGCAGGTACAGGTGGATTTACCCATATCGCACCCGATGCCTCCATTACCGATGGAAAGTTTGATTTTGTAGGCATCAAGGCAAAACCTATGATTGAATTACCTTTGCTGTTTATTAAAATTTTTAGCGGCGAGTTGATTAATGATAGCGGAGTAGTGTATTTGCGAGATAGCTATTTTAAAATTGAATGCCTTGAAGATAAATTTGAAGTAAAAAATGCAACATTAGATGGCGAAGTGGGACCCGAGATGCCATTTGAGGTGGAAGTATTGCCTAGGGCATATCCTGTATTTGGAAAATTCAAATATTGATGTTTCACGTGAAACATTATTTGAGCAGAGGTTTTCGGGCCTCTGCTTTTTTAGGCGAATGTTTCACGTGAAACATATTAAAATTTACGAAAAAATACTGCATTTCTTTCCAGATATGCTATAATAACATCAGTCAGCAGCAAATAATATGGAGCTTTGAAGGTTCTCTGTTATTTGCTGCGCAAATATGTTCTGCACAAGCAAAAAAATTGCCTTGTGCTTACCCAAAGAAAGGAGGTGCTAACATTGAATAGAGTACGAATCATTGCAGTTACCAATCAAAAAGGTGGAGTAGGAAAAACAACTACCTCTATTAATTTGTCTGCTTGCCTTGCGGCGGAAGGAAAAAAGGTTTTGGTAATCGATGCTGACCAACAAGGAAATACAACCAGTGGGTTGGGGTTGGATAAAAATGCCTTAGACCGAACCGTATATAACATTATGCTGGGCGAGGCTACCATTGACGACGTAAAACAGACCACCTGTGTGGAAAATTTAGAGATAGTTCCTGCCAATATTAGCTTGACTGGGGCGGAAATAGAGCTGATTGGCAAAGAGAGAAGAGAATTTATACTAAAAGAAGAAATTGATAAAGTGAAAGATAATTATGAGTTTATTATTATTGATTGCCCCCCATCTTTAAATTTAATTACAATTAATGCCTTAACAGCTGCGGATACGGTTCTAGTACCCATACAGTGTGAATATTTTGCACTGGAAGGCTTAGAGCAGCTTTTACATACCATCAACTTGGTAAAAAAACGCCTGAATCGTCATCTGGAGATAGAAGGTGTGGTGTTTACCATGTTTGATGCCAGAACAAATCTCTCCTTGCAGGTGGTAGAGGAGGTAAAGAGGAGCTTAGGGAAAAATGTATACCGAACTATCATACCAAGGAATGTAAGGTTGGGAGAGTCCCCAAGTCATGGGCTTCCCATACATTTGTATGATCCAAAATCAAAGGGTGCGGAAAGTTATGCCTTGTTGGCGGAAGAAGTAATGGAAAAGGAGTGGAATTAATTGGCTGGCATAAAGAAGGGTTTGGGATCAAAAGGCTTAGGAATAGAAGCATTGATAAATACAAAAATGGAAGACTTTCATGAAACCGGCAAGGAACAAGGTGTATTGGAAATAGATATCAATAAAATTGAACCAAATAAAGAACAGCCTAGAAGAATTTTTCAAGAAGATGCCTTGATAGAATTGGCGGAATCTTTAAAGACGTATGGTGTAATACAACCTATTGTTGTAAAAAAGCAAAAAGATTATTATCAAATCATCGCCGGAGAAAGACGTTTTCGTGCAGCAAAAATTGCAGGATTAAAAACCATACCTGCTATTGTGAAAGATATGGAAAGAGATGCGGCATTTGAAGTTGCTTTGGTAGAAAATTTGCAAAGGCAGGACTTAAATCCCTTGGAAGAAGCCGAAAGTTATCGTAGGCTTCAGGAGGAATTTGGGTTAAATCAAGAGGAAATTGCCCAAAAAGTGGGCAAAAGCCGTTCTGCTATTACCAATTCTTTAAGATTATTAAACCTCGACCCTAGAATATGGACATTTTTGGCGGAGAAAAAATTAGCAGAAGGCCATGCTAGAGCATTATTGCCCTTGTCGGATGGAGATGCACAATTTGAACTAGCCGAAAAAATAATAGAAGATGACCTTAGTGTCCGTATGGTTGAAGCACTTGTAAAACAGGAAATAGAAAAAAGGGAATCTCCTGAAAAAAATACAGTGGAAGAAAAAGGAAATTTTAATCAGACAGCGTATCATAGCATAGAAAATGAACTAAAAAGCATTTTTTCGACCAAAGTAAAGCTAAGTAGTAAAAAAAATAAAGGGAAAATAGAAATAGAATACTATTCTGATGAAGACTTGGACCGCATTCTTAGTATCATAAAGAGTGCGGATAGGATATAAAGAGGTGGAAAACTTTGAATTACGATGCTGTGAATCAGCTAATACAAGCAAATCTTCCTCTCATTTTTGGGGGTTTTGTGTTAGCCATTGTTTTTTTACTTGTATTATGCATTATTTTGTTTGTAAAAGTAAGACGGGAAAGAAAAAGATATGATTTTTTTATGGGAGTCAATCGAAGGCCCTCTCATAATTTAGAAACAAAACTGCAAGAATACTTTGAAGGTGTGAAAAAAATCGAAGAAAATTATGATAAACTCTTGGCAATGGTAACAGATTTGGATGAAACCATGCAGTGTAATATCCAAAAGGTTGGAATTATTCGCTATAATCCTTTTCAAGAAATGGGTGGAAACTTGTGTTTTGCCGTAGCTTTATTGGATGGAAAAGATAACGGAGTGGTGTTCAATGGTATCCATAGCCGTACAGGCTCCTTTACTTATGCAAAACCCATTGAGCTTGGCACAAGTATTTATACCTTGTCTCAAGAAGAAAAAGATGCCATCCAGATGGCAAAGGAAAATGTGTATCAGCCTAAAGGGGAAAAAATAGTGAAAGTGAAACCCAAAAAACGCTTCTACCATAAGTTTGTCAAAGATGTAGAAAAAAATAATACAGAAAAAGAAGAAAAAGTAGAAGATACGGAAGATATTACACCAATACAAGAAGAATTTTTAGAAAAAATGGAGCCACTGGAAACAGGGGCAGAAGGAGAAGTATTTTCTGCGGTGGAAGAAACGGTAGCAGAAGAATAACCTAAATTTTTTAGTACTAACCATGCTATAAAAAAAAAGAAAAGTTATTCACATATTCACAAACAACCTGTGGATAACTGTCGGAATTGTGAATAAAATAAAAATATTTTTTAAAAATTAAAAAAATTATACACATTGTCAACAAGTTGTCCACAAATTGTGGATATCATCAATGGAGAATAGAGATATGAACTATAAAATAATTTTTTCAGACATGGATTACACACTATTAAACCATAACCTGCAAATCTCACAAAAAAATAAAAACGCCATACAGAAATTATCTGCCAAAAACATACCCTTTGTATTGTGTACAGGCAGAGGTATTTACGGTGTGGAGCCTTTTGTGAAGGAGTTAAGCCTTACCAAGGGCTATGTAATTACACAAAATGGGGCTGCTATTTATGAACTTCCCCACCTAAATTTAATAGAGATGTATAGTTTTCCAGCGGAAGAAATTCGTATTGCCCTTCAAGAAGCACAAAAGCTAGGGATTGATATCCAGCTATATTATGACCGTATTCTTATGACGGAGCGTCTTAGCCCGAGAGTAATTGCGTATAGCCAAAGGATGGAGGTGGATATCACCCTTATTCCTGATGCCTTGGAATATAATGGAAATCTCACCAAGTGCCTTTTTAATGGGCCTGCACAAAAATTATCTCAGCTAAAAGAGATTGTGACCCCTCATTTGGAAGGCAAGGTAAATATGTTCTTTTCTAATAAGGAGTATTGGGAAATTACAGGGCTTGAGGCCTCCAAAGGCAAAGCAGCACTTCGTTTGGCGCAAAAGCTTGGTATCCCCAGTAGTAGCATTGTTGCAATGGGTGATAGTGAAAATGATATTTCTATGCTGCAAGCGGCAGGTTTGGGGATTGCTGTTTCTAATGCGCCAGAAAGCGTGAAAAAAAGCGCCCATAAGGTGTTGGAGATAAGCTGTGATGAAGATGCAGTGGCTCACGTAATAGAGGAATATTTTTAGTATTGTAATACAAAATAATTTTATGTGTTGCAAAAAAAATAAATTGTGCTATAATAGGGAAACATAAGAATCAAGATAGTGACTGTGAAGAAAGTTAAGCCTTTCCAGTATCCTTCAGAGAGTCGGCGGTTGGTGCAAGCCGATGGTGAAAAAAAGGTGTTCCGCTTTTGGAGTCGTCGGTGAAAAGCCGAGAGGGTAAGCCCTATAACGCTGTACGAGTGGTTCGGATTTCGGATAGAGGTTCGGACAATTTGGGTGGCAACGCGGGAGATAGCTCTCGTCCCTTCTGATAAAGAAGGGATGAGAGTTTTTTTTATTGGAAAAAATATATTAGGAGGTATCAGATTATGTTAGATGTAAAAGATTTAAGAAATAATTTTGAAGGTGTAAAAGTAGCATTGGCCAAAAGAATGAAAGATTATAATTTGGAAAAGTTTCATGAATTGGACCAAGCAAGAAGAACCCTCATACAGCAGGTAGAGGATTTAAAAAGCAAGCAAAATGCTGCTAGCAAAGAAATTCCTAAACTGAAAAAAGAGGGAAAAGATACAACTGCATTAATGGCAGAAATGAAGGCATTATCTGATGAAATTAAGGTGTTGGATGAAAAGGTATCTCAGGTAGATGAGGAACTTACCAAGTTTATGTATACACTTCCTAATACACCAAATGAAAAAGTGCCTGCTGGTGCAGATGATACAGAAAATGAAGAAATCAGAAAATGGGGCACACCAAGAGCATTTGATTTTGAGCCAAAGCCTCATTGGGATTTAGGAAAAGAGCTGAATATTTTAGACCCTGAAACAGCAGCTAAAATTACTGGAGCAAGATTTACTGTATATAGAGGTTTGGGAGCAAGATTAGAGAGAGCAATCATTAATTTCATGTTGGATACCCATGTGGAAAAACATGGATATACAGAAATTTTACCTCCTTTTATGGTAAATAGAAAAAGTATGACAGGCACAGGTCAGCTTCCTAAGTTTGAAGAAGATGCATTTAAAGTGGCAAATACAGATTATTTCTTGGTTCCTACAGCAGAAGTTCCTGTTACCAATATGTATGCAGATATGATTTTGGACGGAGCACAGCTGCCTATCAAGCATTGTGCATATACAGCTTGTTTCCGTGCAGAAGCAGGCTCTGCCGGCAGAGATACCAGAGGTTTGATTCGTCAGCATCAATTTAATAAGGTAGAGCTTGTAAAATTTACAAAACCAGAAGATTCTTATGCAGAGTTGGAATCTTTAACAAACGATGCGGAAGAAATTTTGAAGTTATTAGGCTTACCATACCGTGTTGTTAGATTGTGCGGCGGAGACTTGGGCTTTAGCTCTGCTATGACATATGATATTGAGGTATGGATGCCAAGCTATAACCGTTATGTAGAAATTTCTAGCTGCAGCGATTTTGAAGGTTTTCAAGCTAGACGTGCAAATATTAAGTACAAAAACACTGTAAAAGACAAAGCACAATTAGTTCATACATTAAATGGTAGCGGTCTTGCAGTAGGACGTACTTGTGCTGCAATATTAGAAAACTTCCAACAGGCAGATGGCTCCATCAAGATTCCAGAGGTATTGGTGCCATATATGCGTGGGGTAGATACCATCACAAAGTAAGAAAATAAAATAAAAGTCTTCCTTTGTTTTTCGAAAGCAAAGGAAGACTATACTTCCATAAAAGTAAGTAAATGGATAACAATAAAAGTAAATAAAATTAAACAAAAAACATTTGACATAAGGCAAAATAAATGGTACACTAGTATACGCAGTAAGCCTTTTGACGAGGAGAAGTACTCAAGTGGCTGAAGAGGTGCCCCTGCTAAGGGTATAGGTCGTTTACGCGGCGCGAGGGTTCAAATCCCTCCTTCTCCGTTCATTCATAAATACCCTTTTTGGTGTTTATGGCGTTGGAAGGCAAACAGGAAATTGATTTTGGTGGTGGATTTCCTGCTTGTCTTTTTTTATGCCATAAGCGCATAAGTTTTTCCTTCAGCATTTTGCTGTCCAAAAGTATAGGTAATGGAAATATCGAACGACTTTTCTCCGTTTTCTTCATGTGCCTCAGAAATATCAATATGATCAATCAAGCTGACTAACAGCTCTCTTGTCAGATTATTTGTTTCACAGCATAATTTTACCTTTTTCAGCCAGCCTGATATATCATTTTTCGCTGAACGGCAGCTTTCATACTCTGTTTCTAAATAGCTCAGTTTTTTTCTCTGTTCCTCATACTCCTTTTCATATTTTTCAGAAACACACCGGAAAATCATATCTGAAATATTGCCTGAAATTTTTTCCTCGAAGCTGGATTGAATCAGTCCTTCTATTTCACGAATTCTGTTTTTGGTTTTGCGGATATTTTCTTCATATTTGCTTATGTTTTTACTTTGGAAATCAGCTTGTATCTCTAAAAGCATGTCTATTAATTTATCCTCATCCTTTTCAGATAAAACCGCATACTTTCTAATATCGTCCATCACAGCTTGATAAACAATATTGTAGTCTATACTGTGATGTGTACAAGCCGTTTTTCCCTTATTCATATATGTACTGCAGCGATAATATTCTTTTGTGTAGCTTTTGTAGTGTTTTGTATTGAATATCATATTTGCGCCACAGTCAGCGCATTTCAATAAGCCTGAGAAAATATTCATTTCACCATTGCAACGTCTTTTTAAACCTTCATGTTTATTGTTAACATTTATTTTTTGTGCAGTTTCCCATTGCTCTTTAGTAATAATCGGCTGATGCATATTTTCTACTACAACCCATTGCTCTTTCGGAAGGTATACAATATCTTTATTTTTAAATGATTTTACTTTTCTTTTGCAATTAGCAATCGCTCCATAATAAACTGGATTTTTAATTATATTTATGATAGTTCCGCTGCTCCATTGGTT
This sequence comes from Candidatus Epulonipiscium sp., assembly GCA_012519385.1. GTDB lineage: Bacteria > Bacillota > Clostridia > Lachnospirales > Anaerotignaceae > JAAYQI01. The sequence continues at coordinate 300 of JAAYQI010000037.1, read as the reverse complement.
TTTATCCCTTATATAAGGATTTGGCTTGTTCATCGACTGATAATAGTAATTATTAGGTGTGGGTACTTTTTTTCTGTTCAAATTATCGGCTATTGCTCGTCCCGTATTACCTTCTAAATATTTCTCGAAAATATACTCAACGATTCTCGATACATTCTCGTCAATGATTAATTTGTGTTTATCTTCCTTTGACTTTCTGTAACCATATGGTGCGCGGCTGTTGGCGAATTTCCCTTCCTGCGCAAGCAGTTTTTTTGTAGACCTTACTTTGCGGCTGATGTCTTTGGCATACATCTCGTT